>NZ_JAPDDS010000005.1:0-300000 GCF_025950085.1 Luteolibacter flavescens | reverse complement strand
CGGGCAAGGCGGACGCCTTCGCCGTGCTGAGGCCCCTGCTCGCACCGCTGTCCGGCGAGCCCGCGCTCTCCCACGAGGAAGCGGCGTCCCGCCTGCGCTGCACGCCGGAGGCACTGCGCGTGACCCTGCATCGCCTGCGCAAGCGCTTTGCGGAAGTCCTCCGCGCATCGGTGGCGGACACGCTGGCCGAGCCAACCCCGGAAGCAATCCAGGAAGAACTGGATGCCCTGCGCGCGGCGCTTTCCCAGTGAGACATCGCCCGGAAAATGAGAGAGGCCGCACACCCGTGCGGCCTCGCATTTCGTCATGAAATTTCTCATCCTCTGTGGGCTTTCGCCCGCTCGGATGTGAGGAATTTGGCAGAAATCGGGAGTCCTGTCTTGTCCCCAAGATTTGGGACACCCGCGACCGGCCCGCCGGAGGGGGCTCCTGGGAGCCGCAGGAGCAAATGCCCGAAGCGGCCGCGCCGGAATCCCACGCTTATTATCTGGCATGAGGCACCCGGGCGGGCTACTGCCCGCTGACGGCTCCCCGTGCGGAGAGCCCCGCCCCTGCTGCCCGTGAAGATCACCCTCAATACCACATCCATCCCGGAGAACCGCCGGCCCCAGGTCGAGGCCATGGTGAAGTCCTTTGCCAAGGCCACCGAGATCATCTGGCTGCCCAGCCGCTTCCCGCGCTTCGTGATGCTCGTGGAGCCGGGCGCGACCCCGCAGGCCCAGCCGGAAGCAGGCTCGATCTTCGAGTCGCCGAATTCCGGATCGCGCTCGCTGGCCTCCGTCACGGAATTCCTCGAGGGAAAGATCAAGGAATGCCTCGCCGGGGCTTGAGCGCCGGGTGTGGCACACCCCCGGTTTTTGGATATCCTTTGACTCCACTGCGAAGGGGCCTACGGTGGCTTGTTTCGTAGGCAGCTTTTGAGCTGCTTGTCGGTGCTTTTGTAGGCACCGCTGCCTTGTTGCGCGCGAGATCGTTTCGAATTTCGCCGCTATGAGAAGTCCGCAGTCCACCCGTCACGTCGCATTCATCGGCAATTATCCCCCGCGCCGGTGCGGCATTGCCACTTTCACCGAAGATATCTGCGAGGCCATCGCAGGTGCGTTCCCCGATGCGAGCTGTTTCGCCGGGGCGGTGAATGACCGGCCCGAGGGCTACGAGTATCCGGCCCGCGTGCGGTTCGAGATCGATCAGGACGACCCGGATTCATACACCCGGGCAGCCGAGTTCCTCCATATCAACAACGTTGAGGTGGTGTCGGTTCAGCACGAATTCGGCATCTATGGTGGCCCGGCAGGCTCGCACCTCATTGGATTCCTCAGCCAGCTGAGAAAGCCGGTGGTGATCACCCTCCACACCGTGCTGAAATCGCCCGATGCGGATCAGCGCGAGGTGATGAGGCGGCTGGACGAGTTGTCCGAGCGATTCGTCGTCATGGCAGAGCGCGGACAGCATCTGCTGGAGGAAGTGTACGGCATCGATCCCGCCAAGATCGACCTGATCCCCCACGGCGTGATCGACATGCCGTTCGTGGATTCGAATTTCTACAAGGACATCTTCGATGCCGAGGGAAAAACCGTCTTGCTCACCTTCGGGCTGCTCTCGCCGAACAAGGGAATCGAATCCGCCGTCGAAGCTCTGCCAGCGATTCTCGCCAGGAATCCGGAAGTCGTGTATCTGATCGTGGGGGCGACGCACCCGCATCTCGTGGCCCACCAAGGCGAGACCTACCGGGAAAGCCTGCAGGCCCTGTCCATCGAGCTGGGCGTGGCAGGGAATGTGATCTTTCACAATCGCTTCGTCTCGATGGAGGAGCTGAAGGAATTCATCGGGGGCTCCGACATTTATCTCACCCCGTATCGCAACGAGGAGCAAATCACCTCCGGCACGCTCGCCTACACGTTCGGTGCCGGCAAGGCCATCATCTCCACGCCCTACTGGCATGCGCAAGAGCTGCTGGCCGAAGACCGCGGGATCCTCGTGCCCTTCGCCGATGCGGCGGCCATCGCTGCAGCGGTGAATGATCTGCTGGAGCATCCGACCCGGATGACCGCGATGCGCAAGCGGGCGTGGAAGGAAGGTCGCCAGATGACCTGGCCGCAGGTGGCACGCCGCTACATGGACAGCTTTGACGCGGCCCGTGCGGGCCTCAGCGTGCCAGCCATCACGGCGGCGGACAACGCCAGCTATCCCGTCCCCCCGGCAAAGCTCGATCATCTTTTCCGGATGACCGACCATACCGGGATCTTTCAACACGCGATCTACAGCGTGCCGAACTACCATGAAGCCTACTGCACGGACGACAATGCACGCGCCTTCATCTACACCGTCTTCCACGAGCAAGAGCACGGGTTCGATCCCGCCATCGACCGCTTGGCCAGCACCTACCTCGCGTTCCTGTGGTATGCATTCGACGCGAATACGCGCCGTTTCCGCAACTTCATGAGCCATGAGCGGCATTGGCTTGAAAGCAACGGCTCCGAGGACAGCCACGCCCGCGCCCTGTGGGCCGTCGGGACAGCACTCGGGCACTCGAACAACGAAGGCTTCCGGAATCTTTCCGCGCTGCTCTTCCAACGCGGGCTCGAGGCGGTGATGCGCTTCAGCTCCCCACGCGCCTGGGCTTTCACCCTGGTGGCCATCGACGAATATCTGCGGGCATTTTCCGGCGACCGCTCGGTTGCCAAGATGCAGCGTCTCCTCGTGGGGCGCTTGATGGGCTTGTTCCAGGCAAACTCCTCGCCGGACTGGCAATGGTTCGAGCGCGTGGCGACCTATGACAATGCGAAGCTTCCTCACGCGCTGATCCTTTCAGGACAACCCGAGGCCATTCAAAAGGGCCTCATATCGCTGAAGTGGCTGATCAATGAACAGACCGGTGAGGGCGGGCAATTCTCGCCGATCGGCTGCCATGGATTCTGGCCACAGGGATCGGAGAAAGCACGCTTCGACCAACAGCCGGTGGAGGCCCACGCCATGGTATCGGCCTGCATGGCCGCCTACGATGTCACCGGCGAGGAAATTTGGGCAGCTCATGCGACGCGCTGCTTCGAGTGGTTCCTGGGTAGGAATGATCTCGGCGTATCTCTCTACGACCCGACTACCGGTGGGTGTCGCGACGCCCTGCTACGCGATCACATCAATCAGAACCAAGGAGCTGAATCCACGCTCGCCTTCCATCTCTCGCGCTCCGAACTCACGCGACGCGGTTACGGGGGCCCTTGCCCTACCTGAGAAATCGCGATCCCTCCCCAGGCTCTCCCTCGCTCCCTCCGGAGCATAAACAAGCGGGTCAAAGACCCAAACCAACCATTCCCATGGGCGACAAATCCCCCAAATCAAAAAAGAAGCAGCAAGAGCAGAAGCAGCAGAAAAGCGATGCTGCCGGCCAAGCCAAACAACAACAGATCGACACCAACCGGGAAGCACGTGGTGCCGCTCCGAAGAAGAAATAACGCATGAAAAAAGGCGGCACCCCGTCAGGAGTGCCGCCGTGAAAGTCGATTCAGCAGTGGGATCAGAAACGGCGACCGCCGCCACCACCACCACCACCACCACCACCACCACCACCACCGCCGCCGCCGCCGCCGCCGCCGCGTTCCTCGCGTGCCTGGGCTTCGTTGACCTTGAGCCTGCGCCCGCCGAGTTCGTAGCCGTCGAAGGCCTTGATGGCGTTGTTCATATCCAAGCCCGACCCCATCGTCACGAAAGCGAAGCCACGCGGCTGGCCGCTCTCACGATCCACCGGCAGGTGAACATCGGTCACTTGGCCCTGCTGGGAAAACAGGTCTTGGATATCCTGTTTGGTCGTCTGGAACGACAGGTTGCCTACGTACATTTTCATCATCGTCCGTTGGCACCCATGGGTCACAACTGCATCAGGGGCTGTTCCCGGGAATCGGGTCTCAGATCACCACCGAATCCTTCAGACTCGCTTGGCGATACTCCAGTCCCTGATCTTGCCATGGCGGGAACCAACCCGGGAGCGTAGCCGGAGAAATCTCGGGGCACGATAAGTATTTCCATATCTTTTCAGCCCGCTCCCGGGATACCGGCGGAAATGCCCGCGCCGCGGCACGGTTGGATTGACGAGCCGCGGCCCACGCATTGGCATGGCGGGGTGAACCTTGCCCGCACGCTTTTCCTGTCCGCCGCCACCGCCCTCACCTTCGCCGGTTGCGCCGCCGGACCGGATCCCTCGATCGATCCGAACCAGAAGTCCTTCTTCGTGGACGTGGAATACACCATCGGCACGGATGGCAAAACGAAGGACGCCAAGGTGATCTCCTCCGACGCGCCGAAGCAGCTCCAGAAGGAAGCGCTGAACGAGGTGAAGAAGTACCGTGCGGACCCCTCGGTCGATCCCTCCCGCGCCCGCCGCCGCATCGAGTACAACGTCGGCTGATCCCATCCGCCACGGCCCCCTTCCCCTCCCCGGCCATGATTTCCCGATCCCTCCCTCTCCTCGCGTCAGCCGCTGCCATCCTCGCGACCACCGGTTGCGCGTCCACGAAGTCACGGGCGGAAAGGGACGCTTTTGACCGGCTCGAGCTGACGATGGAGAAGTCCAAGAGCCCTCCCGAATTCGGCGAGGGCCTAGAAGGCAGGCTCGTCGATGGCAAGCGGGTCTATACCGTCATGATGATGCTTTCCCTCACGAAGGAAGGGAAGGTCACCGACGTGGAAATGGTCCGCACCGATGCCCCGCAGCGCCTCCAGTGGGCGGCGATGCAGGCGATGAGGAAGACGCAATTCCCCCCGATGAAGCAGCCCGGGACCTACGTCCAGATCATCAAGTTCAACGGGCTTAAAGTGGACCGCGGCTGATGAACACACGCCCGATGAAGCTCGCCGTGCTCCTCCTCGCGCTCGGGGCCGCCTCCTGCCACCCGTCCGCACCGGAACCGCCGTCGGCGACGGCCGCCACAGTGAAAGGCGACGCGCAGTGGGCCTTCGTGGAAGTCATGTTCAATATCGGCCGCGACGGGAAGATCAGGGACGTGAAGGTGAGCGCCACGGACGCCACGCCCGCCCTGCAGAAGAAAGCGGTCGCGCGGGTGCGCAGCTACATTCCCGCGCCGGAGATCCACAACCGCGCGGCCCGGCAGACGATCATCTTCCACCGCAAGACCGGACGGGTGCACCCCATGCGGGTCGAGGTTCATTCTAGCCACCGCCCGGACGGCGGTTAGAGTATCGGGGTATGACCCCGTCCGTCTCCGACTACGAAAAGCTGGGAGCCTTTTACCTCGGCCGCGAATACGACCCCGGCACGAAGTCCGCCGATGGCGGCCTGCTGCTCTACGATTCGAAGGACCTCGTGACCCACGGCGTGGTCCTCGGCATGACGGGCTCGGGCAAGACGGGCCTCTGCCTCGCGCTGCTGGAGGAGGCGGCGATGGACAATATCCCGGCCATCGTCATCGACCCCAAGGGCGACATCTCAAACCTCCTGCTGATGTTCCCGGACCTCGCGGCGGAGGATTTCCGCCCGTGGATCAATGAGGACGACGCGGCGAAGAAAGAGATGACCCCGGACGACTTCGCCGCGAAGACGGCGGAGACCTGGAAGAAGGGACTCGCGGACTGGGGGCAGTCGCCGGAGCGCATCGCGCAGCTCAAAGAAAAGGTGGACATCAATATCTTCACCCCGGGGTCGAAGGCAGGCATCCCGGTGTCCATCCTCAGCTCGCTGGAGGTGCCGCCCTTCGAGGTGATGGACGATGCGGAGCTGCTGAACGAACGCATCATGACCACGACCACATCGCTGCTGACGCTGGTGGGCGTGAAGGACGAGGCCGCGGAAGCGCCCGAGTCCGTGCTGGTCGCGACCATCTTCCACAAGGCATGGGAGAGCGGGAAGAATCTCTCGCTGGAAGCGCTGATCCACAGCATCCAGAAGCCGTCCTTCGACAAGGTGGGCGTGATCGACCTGGAGAGCTTCCTGCCCCAGAAGTCGCGCCAGGCGCTCGCGCTGAAATTCAACAACCTGCTCGCTTCGCCCGGCTTCTCCGCGTGGCTGGATGGCACGCCGCTGGACATCGCGAAGATGCTGCACACGCCGCAGGGCAAGCCGCGCATCTCCATCTTCTCCATCTCGCACCTCGCCGATGCGGACCGCATGTTCTTCGTGAGCCTGCTGCTGAATCAGACGCTCGGGTGGATGCGCGGGCAGAGCGGCACCACCTCGCTGCGCGCGCTGCTCTACATGGATGAGATCTTCGGCTACCTGCCGCCGACGGCGAATCCGCCAAGCAAGAAGCCGATGATGACGCTGCTGAAGCAGGGCCGCGCATTCGGACTCGGCTGCCTGCTCGCCACGCAGAACCCGGTGGACCTCGACTACAAGGCGCTGTCGAACATTGGCACCTGGTTCCTCGGCCGCCTGCAGACGGAGCGGGACAAGCTGCGCGTGCTCGACGGCCTCGAAGGCGCAGCGGGATCGCAGAACGCGAAATTCGACCGCGCGGAAATGGAGCGGCTGCTCTCCGGCCTCGGCAACCGTGTCTTCCTCATGAACAACGTCCACGAGGACCACCCTGTGCTCTTCCACGTGCGCTGGGTGATGAGCTACCTGACCGGCCCGCTGACGCGCGGCAGCATCAAGGCGCTCATGGACCCGAAGCGCGCGAATTTCGGAAGTACTACGAATGCCGTACCATCCGAGGCCGCCAATCCGATGGCCATGCCCGGGATGTCCGCACCCGCGGCCAAGGTGTCAGCCCGGCCCGTGGTGGGCGCGGGCATCACGGAGAAATTCGCCCCTCCGGCGGGCGGCTCCTCGCAGGTCACCTACCGCCCGCACCTGCTGCGGGTCGGCACGGTCCACTACTCCTCCGCGAAGACCGGAGCGGATGGCAGCAGGAAGGTGCGGAAGGTGAATGCCATCCTGCCCGAGGCCATCGACTGGGATCGCGATCTTCCCCCGCCCCTCAAGCCGGAGGAACTCGGCTCCGATCCCGCCGACGGTGCCGGCTTCGGCGCGCTCCCCGGATTTGCGATGAATGCGGCGAACTACAAGCAGGTGGAAAAGGACTTCGCGGAATGGCTCTACCGCAACGACCGCGTGGAGATCTACTCCTGCCCCGCGCTGAAGGAATACTCGCAGATCGGCGAGTCCGAGGCCGACTTCCGCGTCCGGCTCACGATGAAATCCCACGAGGCCCGGGATGCCGCCCTGGAAAAAGTTCGCGCCGCCACGAATCGCAAGCTGGATGCGCTGGAGGGCAAGCTCCAGACCGCCGAGGGCACGCTGCAGCGCCAGAAGGCGGAGTCGAAGGGCGCGCTGCTGAATGCCGGCGGATCCATCCTCGGCGGCGTGCTGGGCGGCCTCTTCGGCCGCAAGCGCAGCATGGGATCGGTCCTCTCGAAGGGTACCAGCGTTTACAAGCAGCACCAGGACGTCTCCATCGCGGAGGACAAGGTGGAGGGCGTGCAGCAGCAAATCGAGGAGATGGAAAAGCAGCTCCAGGCCGATCTCGCGAAGCTTTCCCAAAGCTACGATCCCGCCGCGCTCGTGCTTGAAACGGAAACGCTGAAGCCGACGAAGGCGAACGTGAAGGTCGATTCCGTCTCGCTGCTGTGGCTGCCCTACGACGAGCGCGGCGAGCGGGCATGGTGACGGGGTGAGGAGAGGATTGCACCCGCGCGGCGGAGTCCTAAGCTCCGCCGCCATGCGCCCGTTCCTCATTCCCAGTCTCGTCATGGCCGCCCTGCTGCCCGTCGCCCGCGCGGATGAGGGCATGTGGCTCTTCACCAAGCCGCCGGTGAGGCAGGTGAAGGAGAAATACGGATTCGAGATCACCCCGCAGTGGCTGGAGCACCTGCAGAAGTCCTCCGTGCGCTTCGGCAATGGCGGCTCGGGTTCCTTCGTCTCGGCGAACGGGCTGATCCTCACGAATCACCACGTGGGCTCCGGCATGATCGAGAAGCTCAGCACGAAGGAGCGCGACCTGCTGAAGAACGGCTTCTACGCCGCCACCGCGGGCGAGGAGCTGAAGTGCCCGGACCTGGAGCTGAACGTGCTGGTGAGCATCGAGGACGTCACCGCCCGTGTGACCGCCGCGGTGAAGGACGGCCAATCCCCGGACGAGGCCGCCGCCGCACGACGAGCGGTGACGGCCGACATCCAGAAGAAATCCTACGAGGCCACCGGCCTGCGCAGCGACGTGGTGACGCTCTACCAGGGCGGCGCGTATCACCTCTACCGCTACCACCGCTACACGGATGTGCGGCTGGTCTTCGCCCCGGACGTGATGGCGGCGGCTTTCGGCGGGGATCCTGACAATTTCGAGTTCCCCCGCTACTGCCTCGATTTCTGCTTCTTCCGTGCGTATGAAAACGATGCGCCCGCGAAGACGCCGCACTTCCTGAAGTGGAAGACCGCGGGCGCGCAGGAAAACGAGCTGGTCTTCACCTCCGGCCATCCCGGCCGCACGAACCGCTCCGTCACGCTGGCGCAGCTCGAGTCGATGCGCGACAGCGGCTTCCCGCATCGCCTGGAGCAGATCTTCCGCGGCGAGACACTGCTCAGGGCATGGTCGGATCGCGACCGGGAAAATGCCCGCCGCGCGAAGGGCGCGATCGTCGGCACGCAGAACGGCCGCAAGGCCACCATGGCGCGGCTGAACGGCCTGCTCGACCCCGCGCTGATGGCGCGCAAGAAGGAGAGCGAGGCAAAGCTGCGCGAGACGGCGGAGGAGGCATTCACCCGCATCGAGCACGCGGAGAAGGCATCCCGCGAATACGAGATGCGCCTGCGCATGCTGGAAGGCGGGGATGGCTTCGGCAGTGGGCTCTTCGGCATCGCGCGCACGCTGCTGCGCGTGGCGGACGAGTCGGCGAAGCCGGAGGGCGAGCGACTGGGCGAGTATCGCCAGGCATCGCGTCCGTCACTGGAGCTGGACCTCCTCTCCACCGAGCCGGTCTACAAGGACATGGAGACGCTGCGCATGGCGAATGCGCTGACCTTCCTCTGCGCGAAGCTGGGTGCCACCGATGCCACCGTGCAGTCCATCCTCGCCGGGAAGTCTCCTGATGCGCGCGCCACCGAGCTGATCCAGGGCACCACGCTCGACGACGTCGAGGTGCGGCGGAAGCTCTACGAGGGAGGAAAGGAAGCCGTGGCCGCGTCGGCGGACCCGCTCATCCTGCTCGCGAAGCTGGTAGACGAGGAAGCCCGGGGACTGCGCCTGCGCGCGGACGCGACCGGCGAGGTGATCTCCCAGGCGCACCGCGAGATCGCCACCGCCCGCTTTGCCCGCGACGGCGACTCGGCGTATCCCGATGCCACCTTCTCCCTCCGCCTCTCCTACGGCGTGGTGAAGGGCTACATGGACGGGAATGTGACAATACCGCCGCACACCACCTTTTGGGAAATGCACGAGCGCCACGCGAACCAGGGAGCCATCGCGCCCTTCGACCTCACCGAGGCGTGGAAGGAGCGTGCGACCAAGCTCGATCCGCTGGTCCCGCTGAATTTCATCAGCACGAACGACATCACCGGCGGCAACTCCGGCAGCCCGGTGGTGAACCGCGAGGGAGAACTCGTGGGCCTCATCTTTGACAGCAATGCCCCCGGCCTCGTCTCGGACTTCTTCTACACCGAGGAAAAGGGCCGCGCCGTCTCCGTGCATCCGGCAGCGATCCAGGAGGTGATGAAGAAGATCTACCGCGCGGACCGCGTGCTGGAGGAACTGACGCACTGAACGACCCACGCACGGCCCCCATGTTTCACATCGTCCTCGTCGCGCCCGAGATCCCGCACAATGCCGGTGCCGCCGGAAGGTTGGCGCTGGCCACGGCCTCGCGGTTGCATTTGGTGAAGCCGCTCGGGTTTTCGCTGGATGACAAGCACGTCCGCCGCACCGGGCTGGACTACTGGCAGGACGTGGACCTACGGGTGTGGGACAGCCTGGAGGACCTGAAAAAGGAGGCCGATCCCGCGGCGAATTTCTGGCTGCTGAGCACGAAGGCCACGCGGGCGCACTGGGATGCGCCTTTCCGGGATGGCGACTACCTGGTCTTCGGCTGCGAGACGAAGGGGCTGCCGGAGGCGATGGTCCACGGCGCGGGCGACCAGGGCATCCGCATCCCCATGGCCCCGGGCGGCACCCGCAGCCTGAATCTCTCCACCGCCATCGCCATCACCCTCTACGAGGCGGTGCGGCAGGACCGCACGTGGTAATTTCCCCGCTGGCACGCCCCCTGCGTACGCGCAATGCCCCGTTCCGGCCTTGCGCCGGGGGAAATCGTCCGCTACCCCGCTCCCCGTTATGCCCGTAGCCACTCCAGCTCAATACCGCGCGATGCTCGATGCCGCCCAAAAGGGTGGATACGCCTACCCCGCCATCAACGTCACCTCGCTGCCCACGATCAATGGCGCCCTGCGTGCCTTCGCCGAAGCGAAGTCCGATGGGATCATCCAGGTCTCCACCGGCGGTGGTGAATTCGCCTCCGGCACCTCCGTGAAGGACGCCGCCTTCGGAGCCATCGTGCTCGCCGAGGCCGTCCACCTCCTCGCGGAGAAGTACGATGTCCTCATCGCCCTCCACACCGACCACTGCCACCCGGCGAAGGTCGAGGGCTTCCTGAAGCCCCTCCTGCAGGCCTCCCGCGAGCGCATCGCCGCTGGCAAGGGCCCTCTCTTCCAGAGCCACATGTTCGACGGCTCCGTCGTCTCGCTGGAGGAGAACCTCAAGATCTCCAAGGAGCTGCTCAAGGAGTGCGCCGAGCTGGACATCATCCTCGAGGTCGAAGCCGGCTGCGTGGGCGGTGAAGAAGACGGCCACGACACCTCCGGCCTGCCTGCCGACAAGCTCTATACGACCCCGGAAGACATGGTGGAAGTGTACGAAGCGCTCAGCCCGATCGGCCGCTTCCTCTTCGCCGCCACCTTCGGCAACGTCCACGGCTCCTACAAGCCGGGCGCGGTGAAGCTGAAGCCCTCCATCCTCCGCGATGGCCAGAAGGCAGTGACCGACAAGCACGGCGCGGCTGCCGAAATGGACCTCGTCTTCCACGGCGGCTCCGGCACCTCCGAGAGCGACCTGCGCGAGACCCTCGACTACGGCGTGGTGAAGATGAACATCGACACCGACACCCAGTACGCCTTCACCCGCCCGATCGTCACCCACGTCTGCCAGAACATCGAAGGCGTGCTCAAGATCGACCAGGAAGTCGGCGACAAGAAGGCCTACGACCCGCGCTCCTACCTCAAGAAGGCCGAGCTCGGCCTCTGCGAGCGCATGAAGGAAGCCTGCAACGACCTGCTTTCCTCCGGAAAGACGATCTACGGCACGGTCTGAAGCACCGCTGGCTGATTCACGCTCCCGCGTGAAATTGCTGATTATTGTTTCCCCAAGGCGGGCCCGCTCACACGGGCCCGCTTTTTTTGTGCCGCTCGTGCTTCTTCGTAGCGGAACCGGCTGCGCCGTTCCGCTGGGCGGGGCCACGAGATAAATCGCCGTTTTGATTTCCGATTCGGGCCGCACTCCACTCGCCTCGCAGTGATCGCGGGCAGAGAGAGAATCGCGCCGGGAGCCATCCCAACACTGACGCTCCACCTCATGCACCAACGTGAATGGAGCAGGGACGCAACGGATTGGATGGAATTCCCACTTTTGGGAATTGCGGCTTGAGAAATCCGGGATCTCAGATTGATTGAGATAGTGATCCTGAGCTTCGCGGATGACGAGACGGAAAAGGTTTTCAATCTGATCCGCTCCAAGAAACTTCCCTCCGACATCCAGACTCGAGCCAAGGTGAAGCTGGACCAGATCCACGCCGCCTCCGATCTCAGCCATCTGCGGGTCCCACCGGGCAACCGGCTGGAAGCCCTGACGGGCAATCGCGCGGGCCAACACAGCATCCGCATCAACCAACAATGGCGAATCTGCTTTCGCTGGACCGGCCAAGACGCCGACGCCGTGGAAATTTGAGACTATCACTAGCACCATGAAAACCATGCCCCTGCCGAATGCCTTCGCGGAAACCCTTCGCGAAACCTTGGATGAGTGGTCGGCGAGCCAAAGGGAGGTCTCGCAGGCCACCGGCATCCCTGTCGCCCGGCTTTCCGAAATGAAGACTGGAAAGCGCCGCTGCACTCCTGAATACGATCTCCGCCTGTCTCGCTACTTCTCGATGGAGGCGGGCTTCTGGATGCGGCTCCAACTGAACTACGAAATGCAGCGCGCCCGTCTGGAACTCGGCAAACTCATCGAGGCCGAAGTAAAGCCTGCGGCGTAAATTCCGAACTCTTCTTCGTAGCGGAACCGGCTGCGCCGTTCCGCAGGGCGGGACCGCGAGCTGGATCGCCGCTTTGATTTTCGATTCGGGCCACACCCCGCCGGAGCGACGCAGTCGCACCTCTACAAGAAGCCGTTCCCACGCAACGCTGAAGGACTTCTCGCTCTCCGCCCTCGTCACCGGATTCGTGTCGGTGCTGGTGGGCTTCACCAGCTCGGTGGCGATCATTTTCCAGACGACGCAGAATCTCGGCGCGATGCCGGGGCAGACAGCCTCCTAGCCGTGTTGCAACCGGCCGGGCCGAGCACCAAAGCGACAACGAGGACCCTGGGACATCCGGGAACAATCACGGGATCCTGTCATCAAATCCACGCTCACCCGGCATCAACAATCCAATGGCCAACGTGCAAGCCCGGCTATCCAAACGCCTCCATCAGCGAGCGCAATTCCTCATCCACCAACTCCGGCTCGGCCAAGGTGCGGGCGACTTCCTGACGGAGAAGTTGTCGGTAACGCTTGCGCAGCCGGTGCACGGCGACGCGCACCGCTCCTTCTTCGATGCCTAGCGCCAAGGCCGCCGCGGAGTAGGGAATCTGTTCACGGTCGAGCGAGAGGTAGGGCTTCAAGTGAGCAAAGCGGTGGTCCGCTTCGGAGGCCATGGCCCCAAGCACCCGCTCTAACAAAGAGGTTGCCCATTCCCGATCATAGGCGGCATCGGGTGGCAGGGAGTTCTCGTCAGCGAGACGGAAGCGAAGATCGGCCTGCTGCCAATCGAGCGACAGGTGCAGCGCTCCTCCGCCCCGTTTCAGCCGCTGGCTCTTGTCGTGTTCATTGGCGAGGTAGTGCTTCATCGCCGCGAGCAAGAAGGCCCGGAACTTCCCGCTCTCCCGCCGCAGGCCGGCGATATCGCCGCGGGACAACAGGCTGGCGAAGAACCCTTGCGTCAGATCTTCCGAATCTTCCTTCGAGTGACCGCGGCGACGGGCATAAGCGTAAACCGGAAACCAATACGCCTCACACAAGTCGCCGAGAGCCGCGCCGCCCGACTCGCCAGCCGTCATCACCATCGTCCAACGCGTGGTAGCAAAGAAGTCACCGGGCGTGGCCATGTCAGGGCGGCAGTAAGGGTGAGCGGGATTCCTCGACGGGTAATTCCAACGCAGCGGTCTCGCGGATGGGATTCACGCTGGCAGTCAAAGGCACGCGTCGGAATCCGGCATCGGGAGCGCGGGGAAAACGGATGATGCTCCAAGGCATCTGGACCGCCCACAGGAAGAGCACCACCCAGAAGCCAGCCAAGGCGATCCGTCCTTCGCGGGAATGCCGGCCCATCAGGCCGCAGACGAGGGAAACCAGCAGCGCCACTGCACCGAAGATCACACCGGAAAAGCGGTGCTCAAGTGATGCGAACGTATTCACCAGTCCACTGCCGGCGAGAGCGGCGATGAATGCCCCGAGCGCTATCCGACCCGACCGGGTGCTTGAACTCAACTGGGGAGATGAAATGGCCAAGAGGGCTCCGGCAAGTCCTGTCCAGACTCCCGCCAGCAGGTAGCCGGAAAGGATCCGGCTGAATGGGCTTGGCGAAGCGGAAGTTGTGCGGCTTTCAGTGACCGCGCCGATCTTGTCGCCCAACCGCTCCTGAATCTTCTGATGGACCCGGTTGAATTCATCGTGCGCCGTCTGCCCAT
Organism: Luteolibacter flavescens; assembly: GCF_025950085.1. NCBI lineage: Bacteria > Pseudomonadati > Verrucomicrobiota > Verrucomicrobiia > Verrucomicrobiales > Verrucomicrobiaceae > Neoluteolibacter > Neoluteolibacter flavescens. The sequence goes on along the minus strand of NZ_JAPDDS010000005.1, from coordinate 286,066 downwards.
CCGCGTGATGCACGGAGATCCACCACGTGTGACTGTCCTTCGAGCCGGCGAGCGAGGTATTCGGCCCGGTATCGCGGATGACCTCGACGAGGGCCGACGTGATTGCCGCTGGGTCACCGGAATTGCTGCGATAGAGCGAGGTGACCTGACGGCCGCCGCTGGGTCGCAGCATGCCCATGAAGCCAATGACAAGAAGCAGCGCTCCCGCGGCTTGCAGGAAGTTACTCCACCAGGCACGTCCGCGGATGCTGGTGCGCGGCGGCGGCCCACTGGCTTGCTCGACACGGGTCTTCATCACGCTCGCCTGCTGGTAGCGAAGCTCGGGCTGCTTTTCCAAGGCCCGCAGGACGATCTCGTCCAGCCGCACGTCGAGGCGGACTTTCTTCGACGGCGGTTCGAGCCGCTCGCCCGGCAACTCGCCAGTCAGCATCTGATAAAGTACGACGCCGAGGGAATAGATGTCTGCACGATGGTCGACCTCGGCGGGGCTCTCGAGCTGCTCGGGGGCCATGTAGCGAGGCGTGCCCATCACCTTTCCCGCTTCGGTGACCATGCTGCCGCTGGCGAACCCGGTGGCTCCGGCATCATCGGTCTCGCCGCCGACCAGCTTCGCCAAGCCGAAGTCCGCGACCTTCACCCGACCGCGGCGGTCGATGAGCAGGTTCTCCGGTTTGATGTCCCGGTGAACGATACCGAGGTCGTGGGCGAACTGCAGCGCGTCGCAGATCTGCGGCACGATCGCCAGGGCCTCGCGCGGGGAGATCCGGCCGTTCTCAAGAAGCTGCCGGAGATTCACGCCATCCACGAACTCCATCACGATGAAATACAGCCGGCCCTGCTGGCCGAACTCGTGAATGGTTACGGTGCCAGGATGATTCAGCTTTGCCAGCGCCTTGGCCTCGCGGGCAAAACGGTCGGCAAACGAAGCTTCCTCGCCGATCGAGGGCGGCAGGATCTTCAGGGCGACAATGCGGTCGAGCTCACGCTGGCGGACCCGGTAGACGGCTCCCATGCCGCCTTGGCCGATCAACTCGAGGATCTCGAACTGCGGAAAAATCGCGGCCATTTCTTCCAGCGACGGCGGGACGAAGGGCGCGCGCGGCCCGTCTAACAAGGTATCCTCCGCCGCGCCTTGCCGCAGCAGGTCAGCCGGCGAGAGCCCGCCAAGCGGTATGGAGGAGTCATCGGCAGGCATGGGTCGTGGGTTGGATTCTGGCGTCATGCCCTCCCCAGAAGCAATGCGGCCGATCCCGTTACATGAGAAATCGGGAATTTCGCCGTGGTTGCCGCGAGCAGGCGAATGGGTTTCCCTCTCCGGGCCGCTACCATGCTGAAGGACTTCTCGCTCTCCGCCCTCGTCACCGGATTCGTGTCGGTGCTGGTGGGCTTCACCAGTTCGGTGGCGATCATTTTCCAGGCGACGCAGAATCTCGGCGCGACGCCGGAGCAGACGGCCTCGTGGCTGTGGGCGATCGGCATGGGCATGGGCATTCCCAGCATCGTGATGTCGCTGGTGACGCGGAAGCCCATCCTGATCGCTTGGTCGACGCCGGGCGCGGCGGTCATCGGGGCGGCAGCCGCGGCAGGCCACCTGACGATGCCTCAGGCGATCGCCTGCTTCCTGCTGAATGGCGTGCTGATCGCAATCGCGGGATTCAGCCGCGGCTTCGAAAAGATCATGAACCGCCTGCCGCTGCCGCTTGCCTCGGCGCTGCTGGCCGGGGTGCTGGCGAGGTTCGCGCTGGATGCCTTTGTCGCCATCCCGCGGAATCCCCTGCTGGTCCTCACCATGGCGGCGGCCTATGTGCTCGGCCGGCGCTGGTGGCCGCGGGCAAATGTCCCCGTCATCCTCATCGTCGGCGTGGCCATCGCGGCGGCGCAGGGGCTGCTGCGGATGGAGCTGGTGCCGTGGAGCCTCACCATGCCGGTGTGGGTCTCGCCGGAGTGGTCCGTGCCCGCTCTGATCGGCACCGGCATTCCCCTCTTCATCGTCACTATGGCGTCGCAGAATCTGCCCGGCATCGCCGCGCTGCGGGTGGGCGGCTACGAGGCGCCGGTGTCGAAGATCATCGGCTGGACCGGCGTGTCCACCTTCCTGCTCGCGCCCTTCGGAGCCTTCGGGATCAATCTCGCGGCGATCACCGCGGCATTCTGCATCGGCCCGGAGGCTCACCCGGACCCGCGGCGGCGCTACTGGGCATCGGCCAGCGCGGGCGTCTTCTACCTGCTGGTCGGGCTCTTCGGCGCGACAGTCGCCGGGCTCTTCGCTGCCTTTCCGAAGGAGATGGTGCTCGCCGTCGCCGGGCTGGCCCTGCTGACCACCATCGGGAATGCGCTCTCCGCCGCCCTGTCCGACGAGGGATTCCGCGAGGCATCCATCATGACATTCTTCGTCACGCTGTCCGGCATCACTCTGTTGGGAATCGGTGCCGCCTTCTGGGCGATCATCGCCGGGGGCATCGTCCTGGCATTGCGACGGAAGGCCGTTTGACACAATTGCGGATCACGCTTTGCTGCCCGGGATGAAAACGCTCCTGCTCTCCCTCATGGCCGCCGCTTCCGCCTCCGCCGCCATCGTCGAAAAGACCGTGGAATACCAGCACGACGGCGTCACGCTGGAGGGCTACCACGTCTATGACGATGCCGTGGAGGGCAAGCGCCCCGCCGTGCTGGTGATCCACCAGTGGACCGGCCTGAGCGACTATGAGAAGGAGCGCAGCCGCCAGCTCGCCGGGCTCGGCTACAATGTCTTCGCCGCAGACATCTACGGCAAGGGCATCCGCCCCGTGCCGCCCGCCGCCGGCCAGGAAGCTGGAAAGTACAAGGGCGACCGGAAGCTCTTCCGCGGCCGCCTGGACGCCGGCCTCGCCGAGCTGAAGAAGGACGAGCGCACCGATGCCTCGAAGATCGCCGCCGTCGGCTACTGCTTCGGCGGCACCGGCGTGCTGGAGCTGGCCCGTAGCGGAGCTGACATCGCGGGCGTCGTCTCCTTCCACGGCGGGCTGGATGCCGCCGAGGGCCTCGGCGCGACGAAGGGCGGGGTGAAGGCAAAGGTGCTCGTCTGCCACGGCGCGGTGGACCCCTACGTCCCCGCCGAGCAGGTCACCGCCTTTGGCAAGGAGATGGAGGACTCCGGTGCCGACTGGCAGCTCCTCGCCTACGGCCATGCGGTCCACTCCTTCACCCAGAAGAAGGCGGGCGACGATCCCTCGAAGGGCTCCGCCTACAATGAGAAGGCCGACAAGCGCTCCTGGGAGGCCATGAAGTCGTTTTTCGCCGAGATCTTCGGCAAGTGACCCGCATCGGGTTCCAAACTTCTGCCTTTGCCAAAATCAAGATCGGCGAAAGGCTCACACCCCGGTGAGAGTTTCAGGGAAGGATTGACCCGCTTCCGTCTCTCACCGGCCCGAACGTCGCATGCCGCAACCCATCACCAGACTGCTCGCCTGTTCGCTGCTGCTCGCACCGGCATCGCTCTTCGCCCAGGCCAAGGGGCCTGCCGCCCCGGTCGCCGCGGAAGTCTTCCGCGTCATCGAGACCCCCATGGCAAACACGGTGAAGACCGTGGGCACCCTGCGTGCGAACGAATCCGTGGACATCGTGCCCGAGCTGACGAAGCGGCTCGCGAAGATCGAGGTCCACGAGGGCGCGCAGGTGGAAAAGGGCGACGTGCTCTTCGTGCTGGATGACAGCGACCTCGCTGCCGAGCTGGCGGAGATCGACGCTCGTTTGAAACTGGCCGAGGCGAACAAGACCCGCACCGACTCCCTGCTGCCGCAGCGGGCGATCAGCCGTCAGGCCTACGACCTCGCCGCGGCCGAGTACGACATTTTCAAGGCGCAGAAGGACACCAAGCAGGTCGAGCTTTCCAAGACCCGCATCCTCGCTCCCTTCGCCGGGAGGACCGGCATCCGCCGCGTGAGCGAGGGCGCGCTGGTGAAGCCGGAGACCGTGCTGATGACCCTGCAGGACCTCTCCCACATCAAGGTCGATTTCCCTCTGCCCGAGCGCTACGCGAGCGAGGTGAAGACGGGGCAGAAATTCACCTTCACCGTCTCCGGGAATGCGAAGGCATTCGAGGGTCAGGTGGAAGTCATCGAGCCCGCCGTGGAGGCGGCCACGCGCAGCCTGCAGGTCCGCGGCATCTGCAGCAGCCCGCAGGGCCTCCTGCCGGGGGGCTTCGCCGAGGTGACGCTGCAGCTCGATACCATCGAGAACGGCTACGCCATCCCCAGCCAGGCCGTGGTGCCCTCGTCGAAGGGTCAGGGCGTGTACGTGCTGAAGGACGGCAAGGCCGAATTCCGCGACATCGAGATCGGCATCCGCACCTCGGGCCAGGTCCAGGTGCTGCGCGGACTGAATGAGGGCGACCAACTCCTCACCACGAACCTGCTGCGCCTCCGCCCCGGCGTGTCCGTCCAAGCCGTCCAGCCGTGAGTCTAGCCGAGACCAGCATCAAGCGTCCCGTGCTCGCCACGGTGATGTCCCTCGTCATCCTGCTCTTCGGCATCACCGGCTTCTATTTCCTGGGGGTCCGCGAGTATCCGGCGGTCGATCCGCCGATCGTCACCATCCAGACGAACTACCCGGGCGCGAATCCGCAGGTCATTGCCTCTCAGATCACCGAGCCTCTGGAGGCCGTCATCAATGGCATCGCGGGCATCCGCACGATGACCTCCGAGTCCCGTGAGGAGCGCTCCACCATCACGGTGGAATTCACGCTCGATACCGATCTGGACGATGCCGCGAATGACGTCCGCGACCGCGTCTCGCGCGCCGTGAGAAACCTGCCCGTGGATGCAAATCCGCCGGTGGTGGAAAAGGCGGACGCCGACTCGCAGCCCATCCTCTTCCTCTCCGTCCGTAGCGACCAGCGCTCCATCCTGGAAGTCAGCGACCTCGCCGACCGCCTGATCCGCGAGCGCATGGAGACCATCCCCGGCGTCTCGTCCGTCCGCATCATGGGCGAGAAGCGCTTCGCCATGCGGCTGTGGATGGACCCGGTGAAGCTGGCCGTCCACCGCGTGACGCCCATCGATGTCCAGAACGCGCTCGACGCGCAGAACGTCGATCTGCCCAGCGGCCGCCTCGAGGGCACCACCACGGAGCTGTCCCTCCGCACGCTCGGCCGGCTGAATACGCCGGAGGACTTCGAGAATCTCATCATCAAGGAAGAGAACGGTCGCCAGATCCACTTCCGCGACGTGGGCTATGCCGAGCTCGGCGCGGAGAACCTGCGCACCGGCACGAAGCGCGACCTCGTCTACTCCATCGGCGTCGCCGTCATCCCGCAGCCGAATACGAATGCCATCGCGATCACCGATGAATTCTACAGGCGCTTCGAGCAGGTCAAAAAGGAGATGCCGTCCGATATCACGCTGGATGTCGGCTACGACTTCACGCGCTTCGTCCGCCGCTCGGTGGCGGAGGTGGAGGAGACGCTCTTCATCGCCTTCGGCCTCGTCGCGCTGATCATCTACCTCTTCCTCCGCGACTGGCGCTCCACCGTCATCCCGGTCATCGCCATCCCGGTCTGCATCGTCGCCGGCTTCTTCATCATGTATGTGGCGGGATTTTCGATCAACGTGCTCACGTTGGTCGCCATCGTCCTGGCCATCGGTCTCGTCTGCGATGACGCCATCGTGGTGCTGGAGAATATCTACACGAAGATCGAGGACGGCATGGCTCCGCTGGAGGCGGCGATCAAGGGATCGCGCGAGATCTACTTCGCGGTCATCTCCACGACCATCGCGCTCGCGGCGGTCTTCCTGCCCATCATCTTCCTCTCCGGCCTGACCGGCCGGCTTTTCCGTGAATTCGGCATCACGCTCGCGGGGTGCGTGCTGGTCTCCGCCTTCGTCGCGCTGACGCTGTCGCCGATGATGTGCCGCTTCATGCTAAAGCAGCACAAGCCGGGGTGGTTCCACCGCCTCACGGAGCCCTTCTTCACGCTGCTCACCCGCAGCTACCGCGGCTCGCTCGGGCTCTTCCTGAAATTCCGCTGGGTGGCCTTCCTCGTCCTCGCGGGGAATGCCGTGCTCATCGTGATGCTCGCGCAGTCCCTGCCGCGCGAACTTGCCCCGCTGGAAGACCGCGAGAACATCCGCGTGAGCGTGACCGCGCCGGAGGGCTCCAGCTTTGAATTCACCGAGAGCTGGATGGACAAGATCTCCACCTACGTGGACGACACCATCCCGGAGACGCAGGTGACCTTCACCATCATGGGTGGCATGGGCCGTACCGAGGCGAACGTGGCCACGCAGAACATCTACCTGAAGCCGCCGGAGGACCGCACCCGCAGCCAGGACCAGATCCACCGGCAGATCATGGATGACATGGGCGAGTTCACCGGCGTGCGCGCCTTCGCCACCCAGCCGCCGACCATCGGCGACCGCCGCGGGGGACAGCCGCTGGCATATGTGCTCCAGGCGCCGAATCTCGACGCGCTGATCGAGGTGCTGCCGAAATTCCTGGAAGAGGCGAACAAGAGCCCGGTGCTCCGCCAGATCGACGCCGACCTGAAGGTGAACCGCCCCGAAGGCGTGATCTCCATCAACCGGAACAAGGCCGCCGAGCTCGGCATCTCCGTGGAGCAGATCGCGCGCACGCTGGAGTTCGCCTACTCCGGCCGTCGCTTCGCCTACTTCCTGAAGGACGGCAAGCAGTACCAAGTGATCGGCCAGATGCAGCGCCAGGATCGCAATGACCCCGGCGACCTGAAGAAGCTCTTCGTGCCCTCGAAGAGCGGCGAGATGGTCTCGCTGGACAACCTCGTGCAGTTCGACGAATCGGCCAGCCCGGCCGCGATCTTCCGCTTCAACCGAGCGGTCTCCGCGACCATCCAGGGCTCGCCCGCGCCCGACAAGACGATCGGCGACGGCATCGCCGAGCTGGACCGCATCGCGGGTGAAGTGCTGCCCGAGGGATTCCGCACCGCGCTCGCCGGACAGTCGCGCGACTTCGCCGAGAGCTCGTCCAGCCTGCTCTTCGCCTTCTGCCTCGCGCTCATCATCATCTACCTGGTACTCGCCGCGCAGTTCGAGAGCTTCATCGATCCCTTCATCATCATCCTCACCGTGCCACTGTCGCTGGCCGGTGCCTTCCTCACGCTGCAGGTCACCGGCCAGACGCTGAATGTCTTCTCGCAGATCGGCATCATCATGCTGGTCGGCATCGTCACGAAGAACGGCATCCTCATTGTGGAATTCGCCAACCAGCGGAAGGAGCAGGGCCTGAAGAAACTGGATGCCGTGCTGGACGCCTCGGTCGCCCGCCTGCGCCCCATCCTCATGACAAGCATGGCCACCATCCTCGGCGTGGCCCCCATCGCCCTGTCGCTCGGCGCTTCCGCCGGCTCCCGCCAATCCCTCGGCATCGCCGTCGCCGGCGGCCTGATCTTCTCCGGCCTCCTCACCCTCTTCGTCGTCCCCGCGGTCTACGCGGTCTTCTCACGGGAACGGAAGGAAGAGGCGTGACGAATTTTCGCACTTCTGGATTCTGATAATTTTTATCAATTTCCATTGGAGAGTGGAGTCGCCTGAACTATTCTCCTCCGTGTGATCTTCACGGAATCGGTCGCGTTCGCCCGCAAGGTCTTCGATATTCTGACCGAGGATGAGTTGATCGCGCTGGAAGATTTGCTGATGGATTCACCGGATGCCGGGGCGATCATTCCCGGCTCCCGGGGACTGCGAAAAATCCGTGTGGCCAGCCGCGGCAAAGGCAAACGCGGAGGATCACGTGTCATTTACTACTGGTATGTCGATCCGGAGAAAATTCAGTTTTGCCGGATCTACGAGAAGTCAGACCAAGAGAATCTTTCCAAAGCCGAAGTGGAACAAATCCTCACCGAACTCGACCCATGAAGAAGAACGAGATGAAGGAAGTCCTCCAAGAGGTGCGCTCCGTGGAGCGGGGTGAGATCGCTCCTGCCCGCGTCCGCGAGGTCAAGCGCCTGCCCGATGGCACTCTCCAGCGCGTCGTGATCGATCCCGAGTCCTACCGCCTCAAACAAGCCCGTGCATGGAAGGCCAAGACCGAAGCGGCAAAGATCCGGCACGACTTGAATCTCACCCAACCGGACTTCGCCGAACTCCTCGGAGTATCCGTGGCAACCGTGCGGAAATGGGAACGCGGAACCGGGCAACCAAGCGGAGCCGCAAGAACTCTCCTCGCCGTGGCCAAGCATCATCCCGAGGTGATCCGCGAAGTGATCTCAGCTCGCTGAACTTGCACTTGGGAGTGTCGACGTTCCGTCGACACAACCCAGTCTGGGAAAACCATGAAACGGCTGCTGAAGATCCTCTTCGCCGCCGTCGTCCTGATCGCGATCACGCTCGGCTCAATCCTGATCCCAAAGCTCCGGAACATGCCGAGTGAGTATGCCATGGCGGACACAATCTACCGCCTGGGCAAATTCGCGCGCGACCTCGACATGGAGTTAAGCGAGGCGGGGAAGAGCGACTGAGCCCCCTCACCAAAGACCGCGCAGGAACAATACGTCCACCGTCTCCAGCGACGCCTCAATGCGGTCCGGCGCTTCCTTCTCCAGCGACTCGGCGGGATGCGTGGTGGTCACGGCCAGCGACTTCATCCCGGCGGCCTTCGCCGCGCGGATGCCGACGTGCGCGTCCTCGATGACCACACAGGACGCCAGATCGGCACCGAGCTTGGCGGCGGCCTTCAGGAAGACCTCCGGGTCAGGCTTGCCGCGCGAGACATCTTCCGAGGCGGCGATATCGTGGAAGAATCCACCGAGGCCGGTGAGTTCCAGCACGCACTCGACATTCGCCCGCGGCGTGGACGTGCCGATCGCGCAGGGAATGTCATTTGCCTTCAAATCCTCCAGGAGCGCCACCACGCCCGGCAGGGGCTGGATGCCATCGGCGCGGAGGATCTCGCGATAGAGCGATTCCTTCCGGTCGCCGAGCAGCTGGATGCCCGCGGCGTCTCCTTCCTCCGCCCAACCGAGGAAGGGCAGGATGCTCTCGTTCCGCTGGCCGAAGGTGGAGACGAAGGTCTCGCGGGTCAGCGTCTGGCCGAGTTCTTCCGCGAGCATGAACCAGGAGCGCTCGTGGGCTTCGTGGGAGTCGATCACCACGCCGTCGAAGTCGAAGATCACTGCGGAAAGGGGCATGCCCACAGGATGCGCCGATACGCCGGGCATGCAAGCCAGCCGACCGTCTCTCAACGCCCTACCATCCGGCACGTCACCATCGAGTGATCGGAGCCGTGGCTGCTCCGGGCGACCCACCGCGGCTGCCACTCCGCTCCCAGCCAGATGTGGTCCAGCGTGAGCAAGGGCGCGCCGTATGCCCACGTCTCGCGGAAGCCGCGGCGCGGGCCGTCATTCGCAAGCGAGAGGCCGTGCTCGCGCCACGGGCGGAACCACCGCGACTCCGGCGGTGTATTGAAGTCGCCCAGGATGATTGTCCGCGGATCACCCGCCGCCGCCCGCAGGATGCCCGCCATCGCCGGCTCGCGCGACAACCATGGCTGGGAGCGGATATCCACGATCACCACCGTCATCTCGCCATGGTCCGCCAGCATCACCCTCACCCGGTGGCAGCGGTAGAGCGGCCAATCCCCCAGCGACTCGTGCGAGAGGATCTTCCCACGTACGCCGAGCATCGTACTTCCGTCGAAGCGCCGCCACTCGTGCCCCGGGTTCGCCGCCGTGAAGCCCTGCCACTCCGCGGCGCTGAAGCTGCCGCACTCGATGACGCCGGACACGTCTGCCTGGCCCACGGCGGGCCACGCCGCGGGATTTCCGTCAAGGTCCCGCCCTGCATTCCACACGGACACCGTGATCTCGCCCGGAGTCGGGGAAGGCTCGCTATCGAGACGCCACGAATGCCAGCCCTCCAGCAGCGCGACGAGCACGCAGCCCCCCGCCATCACGCGGAATCCCCAATGCCGGAGCGCACACACCGCCAGCACCCCGGCGGCTAAGCGCAGCAGCCAGGACGTCCCGTAGTGGAGCGTCGCGGTGATGGCCGTGCCATCCTGCCCGCGGCACAGCAGCCCGGCCCAGGCAATGGCGAGCCCGCCGATGGCGACCGCCTGCACGACCCGCCGCCACCACCGCCCGCGCTTCATCATTTCCCCAGGTGGAGGATCTGCTCGAGGATGCCCAGGTAGTCCTCGAAGGCCTTCCGGCCCGGCTTCGTCAGCGTGTAGAGTGTCTGCGGGCGGCCGTCTCCCGTGTGCTTTTCGCCGGAGATATAGCCGGCCTGCTCAAGCGTGCGGAGGTGGGTGATCAGGTTCCCGTCGCTCATGTCCAACTCGCCCTTCAGGTCCTGGAAAGGCCACGGCTCCACGCGGGAAGCGAGCAGCGTCATGATGCCGAGCCGCCCCTTCTCGTGAATCGTTTTGTCGAGTTTGGAAAAGTCGATCATGCGCCCGGCCCGTCGCGGCGGGTGGTGGTGACGATGGCGGCCCCGTAAAGCAAGTGGAAGCCTCCAAACGTGATGGCCATCAGTCCGGAGGCACCGACCTTCGCCAGCATCGGCTGCATCGTCTGGAAAAGCGTCATCCCGGCCAGGGCTGCGAGACCGACGATGAGGAAGGCAAGGCCCAGCCAGATCATCGACTTGGGCGCGAACTCACGGATGGCCAGCAGCGCGAGCCCGTAGTGGAGGATCCAGAAACACGCGGAGAGCATCTCGGCCCCCGGCATGCCGGACCTCAGATAGAGCAGCCCGACGAAGCCTCCGACCACCAGCGACGGCGTCGCCCCGCGCAAGGCCACCTTGAGCCCGTGCGACCAGACGATACGCTTGTGCGCGTGGGCCGCCCTCAGCAATTGCCAGATGGCGAAGACCAGCACGATCGCCAGCCCACCGAGCCACACGCTTCCCCACTTCCATCCGTGGCGGTCTTCCGAGATCCACCCGGCCGCGAGGGACATCGCGCCGCCAATCAGGGCAGCCTCACCGGAAAGCGCGCGGAAGATGGTGGCGCGTTCCATCATCGTGCGGATCACGCGCAACTGCTCTGCCGCTTCCTGGTGGGTCGTCATGCGCGTTGCTTTGCCATGCAAAGCGCCGACTTAACAAGCGTTCTTCACGGTTTAACTCCGGAATTTTTCCCTGGCTGTCTTCTCGGTGCCCGTCAGGCAGGCAGCGGCCTCATAGAAACGCCCGCCTATTTCCCGCCACCATAGCCGGCGGGCTTGCGGAAGCCGTCATTGTAGCCCCAGACGTAGTCCTTGCGGAAGGCCCCGGGCAGGGTGCGGTCCTCATTGATGTGGGGATCGTAGGCCTTGCCGTGGAGGCGGTCTCCGCTGCCATCCACATGACCGCGATAGTAGGCATCGCGGGGACTGTATCCCGCGGCCTGATAGCCCGGGGCGTAGGTGGAGGAGCAGGAGCTTCCGGCGACAGCCAGAATCACGCCCAGTGGGACCAGGATGAACGTTTTCATAGCATTCTCCCTCTAACACCGTAACCCCAGCCGGTCGAGGGACTTTTAGAAAGGCCGCCGTCAGCGCTGGTGGGCGGTCGCACCCCGCGGGCGGGGAGCCGCGAGAGCCGTCAGGACCAGCCCGCCGACGAAGCCCCCGATGTGCGCGCCGTAGGCCACATTCCCCGGCGCATGGCTCATCAGCGAGGTGTAGTCGATCGCGACGCCGAGCACACCGATCAACGCGAGCTGGCCGGGCGAGACCGGGCGGGCCATCGGCCAGATGTGCGGCTCCGGCAGCGCCCAGCGGGTCGCCAGCCCGAGGTAGGCTCCTTCGAAGCCCATCAAGGCCCCGGACGCGCCGAGCATGGGCACCGGGCTGTTCGCATTCAGCACCACATCGAAGATCCCGCCGCTGACCGCGGTGAAGACGAAGATCCCGAACATCCAGCGCACCCCCAGCAGCTCCACCGCCAGCGCGGCGAAGACCCACAGGAAAAGCATGTTGTACACGATGTGCTCCGGGTCGGCATGGAGGAAGGCATAGGTGATCAAGGTGCCGAAGGCCTTGTAATCCGCGATCCCTGCTGTCCCTTCCCGGAGGTTCTGCCAGCTCCCACTGATCTCCGCCGGGATGGCCATGAAGGGGAAATACCACTCCCAGCCCTGCACCTCTTGGAAAAAGAAGATCCCGAACATCACCACGATCAGCCCGAGCAAGGCACCCTGCTCACGGAAGAGCTCGCGGACGGCATCATTTCTCATCTCCCGGGCACCATGCGGCGGGATGCCGTGCCACCGCAAGACCAAGCGATTACATGACAATCGCCCCCGGAAAACCGCCCGATATCCCGGGAATCTGCGGGCAGATCACAAAAATTTGAATCGATGCGGGATCGGTGACGTTATAGGACGTTGATACGTCTCTGCCTATGAAAGCTATCCCTGCCCTGATCGCACTCGTTGCGCTCGCCCTCCCGGCCTTCGCCGCGGACAAGAAGAACAAGGACAAGGCCTCCGTGCCGGATGCCTCCGTCAGCCAGGTGAAATGGGCTGAAGTTGTGAACGGTGCCTCCTTCGACAAGGACGCCCTCACAGGCAAGGTCGTCGTCGTCGAGGAGTGGGGCGTCAATTGCGGCCCCTGCATCGCCAGCCTGCCCGACATGGCCAAGCTCGCGAAACGCTACGACAAGAAGGGCCTCGTGGTCGTCGGACTGGAGCGCCAGAACGGCACGAAGGAGCAGATCCTCAAGCTGCTGAAGCCCGCCCGCGTGGAATACCCCGTGATGGCCGGTGGCAATGGCCCGGTGCCGAGCGACGGCATCCCGCACGCCATGGTCTTCGGCACCGATGGCAAGCTCGTCTGGCACGGCCATCCGGCCAGCGATGAATTCGAGGACGCCGTGAAGGACGCCCTCAAGACCGTGGCGAAGACGAAGTAAGCCGCGCCTGATTTTCACTTTCCCAACGCCGCTCCGGTCCCTCCGGGGTGGCGTTTTTTCGTGTCGTGACTGCGGCCAGCCCTCCAACCTCCGCTTTTCATGGACTCCGAAGAGGTCAACCCATACGCCACACCCGCCATAATCGCGGAGTCACCGATCGGCTCGGCTCCGGAGGTCATGGGCAAATATGGCCCGTATCGCGACAATCGTCGCCTCGCCGCTTGGTTGATCGGCCTGCTGTTTCTCAGCATCGCTCACCATCTCTGGATCGGAGCGCGGGATCTCGCTCATTTGCTGGGAAACAACGGAGAGGAAGCGATGCGACCGACGTCCGCCGACAGTTACCTGTCTTACACCGGGATTTCGGCAGTAATTCCCTGTCTGGTCCTCTTCGGAACTTGGATCGTTCGCTCCGGAAAGAATGCTTGGCTCTTCGCGGAAGTCAGCCGCATGCGCACACGAGCGGGCTTTCAGGTGAAGCAATCCGTCCTCCACTATACCCCGCGTTGGTCGGTTGGCTGGTACTTCGTTCCCATCGCCTGCCTTTGGAAGCCATTCGTGGCGATGCGCGATATCGTGCGCGCCTCGACGCTCCGCGAGGGACCGCCGGATTTCTTGCTGCGGTCCTGGTGGACCCTGTGGATCTTGTGCGTGATCATCGGCAGCGCCGACGATGCAAACATTGGCCGGAAGTCTGAAACGGAGGCATTGATCTGGGCCACTGCGCGAGCCTTTGTCATCGCGCTTTTTCTCGTCGCCATCCTGCTGGTACGGGCGGTGACCGCCTTGCAGACGAGCACTGCCGCGGCGCTGGCAAAGGCGGACGTCAGCGAACCCAGTCGGCAAGCTCGTCTGGCAGGGCAACCCGGCCAGCGATGAATTCAAGGACGCCCTCAAGACTGTGGCGAAGACGAAGTAAGCAAGCCGCCCCGGCATTCTCCGATTTCACAAGCCGCTCCCGAGCTCCCGCTCAGGGGCGGTTTTTTTTCGCCAGCCGGTCCGGATTCTGTTGCGATGCGATTACCTCCCATGTCGTCCGATACCGATCCGAATCCCTATCTTCCCCCGGCTTCCGGGAGCTCTCCGCCCGGGCTTCCCGGCGGATTCCCGGGCCAGCCGCGGGAGCTGCGCATCAAGGACCCGCGCGCTTGGGGATGGGCGGCGATCTCTTTCATCTCGCTCAATTGCCTGACCCTGACCCTGCGGATGGTGGAGGTGGGCCACCCGGGATGGCTGATCTTCATCGCCCTCTCCATCCTGACGACCCTGCTGGGGGCGATGGTCACCTACCTGGTCTGGATCTACCGGGTCGCGTCGAATACGAAGATCATCAATCCCCACTCCTCCACCTCGCCCGGCTGGGCGGTGGGCAGCCATTTCGTCCCGGTGGCGAACTGGGTCCTGCCCGCCATGATGGTGAAGGAAATCGCCGACGGCACCTTCCGCCCGCGACCGCCGAAGTACACCGGCTATGTGATCGCGGTCTGGTGGGTCAGCCTGATGCTTCACAATATCGCCATGACCTACCAATCCGACTCCGCCTTCATCCCCGTGCTCGGCTGGGCGGCAGGCATCGGCGCGGCATGGCTCATCATCCGCATCAGCGCCCGGCAGTGGGAGCTGCGCGAGTCCGGCCTGCCCGTCGCACCCCGGCCCGTGATGTTGGCGACCGGTGGACCCCGCCCCGTCTCCGCGACGCGGCTGCCCCAGCCGACGCGACCGGAAGGAGCGCCGCTCCATCGCCCGGGTCCGCCCTCGCCCAATCGACCGACACCGGCCGCGCCCGAGAAGGAGGTCTGAATCCTCCCCCCGGACCACCGTTTCTCATCGTGCGCGATCCACGCGCACGAGCGTGAGCCAGCTTCGTCCCGTGGCCTTGCCATCGGAGGTGCGCGGCGCTTCCTGGATCGCCTTGATCCGCCACTCGCCCTCACACATCCGGATCAGCCCGCTCGTCCGGATGGAGGAGAAGGCGGGCATCTCGATCAACAAATCATCGGCACCGTAGGAGATCATCCCGGACAGCGACACGGAGTCGAAGGCCAGGCTCACGTCCCAGGTCTTTTCCTCCACCTGCACGGGCTGGACCACCGCCTCCAGGGTCGCTCCCGTATTGCGGGTCTCGAAGGAAGTCGGGACGGAATATTTACCCGCCGCATCCAGCCAGCGCTGCCAGGCTGCAGTTTCCTTCGTCTGCTGCTCGCTCCTTTCAGCCGATTGGCTGGGCGGCCCCACGGGAGGCTCGTATTCGGTCGGGTAGATGAATTCCAGGATCGATTCGTTCAAGGTGCGGGACTTCTCGTCCGTCGCCGCCAGGAAGGAGTGGATGAGGATCGAGGAATCATCCGCCAGCAGGTCCTTCCGCAGCGTCGCCAGATCCCCCGGTGCATGGACTTCATCGACCTGCCCGGCCAATTTCTTCGTCGCGATGTCCCACACCTCCAGCCGGAGTTGCAGCGCCTGGCGGGCCTCCTTCCCTCGCTGGGCGGGGATCTTCGCCTGATATCCGAAGACCCCGCCGGGTGCGAAGGGGTCGTTTGTCGAGCCGTCGAGGGCCTCGGTGTCCTCCGGGGCCATCTCGATCTCCGGCTTCGGCGGCGCGGCAGCCTCCGGCTGCTTTGCTTCCTCACCAGCCACCACCGCAAGGCCGAGCAGCCACGCGGACATCAGTATCGTTCGGGTTTTCATGGGTTATTGGGAAAAGGTTTCTCATTCATCGGCATCGATCCGGACCAGCGTGACCCAGCGCTTGTCGGACGACTTGCCCTCCATACCTCTCGGAGGCTCCTGAGCACCGAGCAGCCTCCATTTGCCCTCCTCCAAGCGGGCACCCCCGGTGGATCGGAAAGTGGCGAAAACCGGCATCGCAACGTCTGCCGGGGCATTGGCGTACACATCCTTTCCCACCAGTTGCACGTCTTCCAAGTTGACCGCAACATTCCAAATCTTCTCCTCCCCCTTAACGGGATCAACCGCCACCTCCAAGGTAATGCCGGTATTCCGGGTCTCGAACGACGTCGGCACGACATCCGTCAGCATTCGCTCGATCACCTCCACCCAGTTCTCCGGGGGCTCCTTCCTTTCCTGCATGGCACCGTGGCCTCCCAGCGAGGGTGGCTCGTACTCCGTGGGGTAGATCCGCTCGGTGATGCTCTCCATCAATTCCCTCTTCGAAGCATCGATCGCCAGCACCGGGCTATTAATGAGAGTCACTCCAGGGGCTCCGGCCAACCATTCCGCACGCAGTTTCGCCAAGGCTGCCGCGTCGCGCACGTCGTCGAGCCGCCGGGTGATCTCCAGCGCCGGTGCCTCCCAGGTCTCGATCCTGATCCGCAGCGGCTTTCCTCCCTCCGGCATCTTTTCTCCCAGAGAGCCTACCGGCGGGCTGGAAGACTCGGCCTCTTTCTCTTGTCCGGCGGCCGTCACGAGACCGGCCAGCCACCCCAGCAGCAAGATTGTTCGGATTTTCATCATCAAATGGGCAAACCCACTAAACGCAGAGGGGGCTTTCCGCATTCATTTCCGCGCGAGGAAATTTCCGCCAATTCCGCAAATCCCCTGCGCATCATTGTCATTCCCTCTGACACGATCCCTGCTAGACAAAGCCCGCCATGTTCTCCGACGCGCTCGCCAATCACCTCCGCACGACGCTTTCCGAAATCGAATCCGCCGGCCTCTACAAGCGCGAGCGCCTGATCGACTCCACGCAAAACTCCACCGTCCGCCTGAAGGACGGCCGCGAGGTGATCAACATGTGCGCGAACAACTACCTCGGCCTGGCAGACCACCCGGAAGTCGTCGCCGCCGCCAAGGCCTCCCTCGACCGCTGGGGCTTCGGCATGGCCAGCGTGCGCTTCATCTGCGGCACCCAGACGCTGCACAAGCAGCTCGAGGAAAAGATCAGCGAATTCCTCGGCACCGAGGACACCATCCTCTACCCGAGCTGCTTCGACGCGAATGGCGGCCTCTTTGAAGTCCTCCTCACCGAGCAGGACGCGGTCATCTCCGACTCGCTGAACCACGCCTCGATCATCGATGGCGTGCGCCTCTGCAAGGCCAAGCGCTTCCGCTACGCGAACAATGACATGGCGGACCTCGAGGCCCAGCTCCAGGCAGCCGATGCGGCCGGAGCGCGCTTCAAGCTGATCACCACCGATGGCGTCTTCTCGATGGACGGCATCATCTGCGACCTCGGCAAGGTCCACGAACTGGCCGCGAAGTACAACGCGCTGGTCCACTTCGACGACTGCCACTCCACCGGCTTCCTCGGCGCGCGCGGCCGCGGCACGCACGAGCATTGCGGCCTCTTCGGCAAGATCGACCTCACCACCGGCACGCTCGGCAAGGCACTCGGCGGTGCCTCCGGCGGCTACACTTCCGGCAAGAAGGAGATCATCGACCTGCTGCGCCAGCGCTCCCGCCCGTATCTTTTCTCGAACACCATCGCCCCGCCGATCGTGGCCGCATCGCTGAAGGTCTTCGAAATGCTGGAAGCCTCGACCGAACTCGCCGACCGCGTGAAGACGAATACCGACTACTTCCGCACCGCCATGGCCAGCACCGGCTTCACCATCGCGGGGAAGGATCACCCGATCTCCCCGGTCATGCTCGGCGATGCCGCGCTGTCCCAGCAATTCGCCGACAAGCTGCTGGAAAAGGGCGTCTATGCCATCGGCTTCTTCTACCCCGTGGTCCCGCAGGGCAAGGCCCGCATCCGCACCCAGATCAGCGCCGCCCACACGAAGGAGCAGCTCGACAAGGGCATCGAGGCCTTCGTCTCGACAGGCAAGGAGCTCGGGGTGATCTGATTTGCTTTCGTAGCGGGGCGACTGCGTCGCCCCGGCAGGGGGAGGTGGAAGCTTGCGACCCTACCCGGTGTCAACCGGAGGGCTGTCCATTTCCCCCGCTCACTTCCCCGGATACTTCTCCAGCATCCAGTCGTTCGCGGCAGCTGCACCGAAGAGCTTTGCGCGGTCGAAGAAAAGCGACCAGTCACCCTCCTCCACCGCGGGATCGCCCATCAGGGCCATGATCCGCTCCGCGTTTCCGGTCAGCGTTTCCTTCTGTCGGGCCATCTCCTCAAGCCGCGCCTGCGACTCCGCGGAATCGAGACCCGCAAGAGCGCTCTTTTCGACCACCATCCCTACCAGCGCGTCCACGATCGTGCCGCTGTTCTGGAGCTGCCGCCCGAGGCCGATCTGAAGGTCGCGCACCTCCTGCGCAGACCCGCTGTCTCCCGCCGACTCATACTCGGCCTGCAGCTTTGCCATGCTGTCGCCCAGATTCCGGAGCCGGAGGATCTCGGTTTTGGTGGACCCAAAGAGCGCCGCCATCTTTGCCTTTGTAGCCGGATAGTCCGACGAGAGATAGGCCTCCTCGTCGCTCTGCGCGTTCGCCACCGTGAAGTCGTTCACCGGCTTGCCTGCCATCTGCCGCAGCTCCGCGAGCGCCTCGTCCTTCTTGCCGAGATCAAGTAGCCCGCGTGCCGACAGGCAGTAGCCCAGCGCGTTGCCGGGATCCACCCGCTTGAGATTCTCTAGGACGGCCAGCCGCTTCGCTGGATCATGCGCCTCGGACAGGCTTGCGAAGATGACCTGCGGATGATCCGGAAATCTCTCCAAGGCCTCCTCGAGGTAAGCCTTCCCGCCGCCAAGCCGGAAGGCAGACAGGAGCGACTCCATGCTCCTGTTCCGCCCGCTCACGAAGGCATGGATCTGCGCGGCGGAGAGATTCTCTTCGATCACGTCTTCCGGTGATCCTCCCATGGCTTCGCTCAGGGAGCGGTTGCGCTTGGCCGCAGGGCGTTCGCGCCTGCTCTCCTGAAGACGGGACGCCAAGCCATTGCCGCCCTTGTCCGCTGTCCCGTCCGACGAGGCGGATGACTCCGATGCCCGGTCCCACGACAGCACCATCAATAGCGCCAGAAGGCAGGCAAGCGGCAGCCATGCAACCGCCTTCTTGGGAAAACGAACTGCCATCCGTCTCATCCCCTATCAACTCCCTCCTATCGGAAAAAGAGGAATCTCTATCATGCCCGGCCCCGGCGACCCGGCCTTGGCAACTGACCGCGAATCCCCTCCGTCCAGTCCGCCTCATTTCAGGGAAGCCTTGGCAGCTTTTCGAATTGCATCGGGCCGCCTGCCGCCTACCCCTTGCCCGCCCAATGAAACGCGTGGTCATCCATACCGACGGTGCCTGCAAGGGCAATCCCGGCCCCGGCGGCTACGGCATCGTCATGGTCTGCGGCCGCCACCGGCTGGAGCTGTCGAAGGGCTACACTCGCACGACCAACAACCGCATGGAACTCCTCGCCACCATCGTGGCACTGGAGACGCTGAAGGAACCGTGCGAGATCGAGCTGCTGTCCGACTCCCGCTACGTCATCGACGCGATGACGAAGAACTGGATCAAGGGCTGGAAGGCAAAAGGCTGGCGCACCGCGAGCAATGGCCCGGTGAAAAACCAAGACCTCTGGATGCGCCTCGCCGCCGTCGCGGAGACCCACAAGGTGACTTGGAAGTGGCTGCGCGGCCACGCCGGCCACAAGGAAAACGAGCGCTGCGACGTGCTCGCCGTGACCGCCGCCACCGGCCGCGGGCTGCTCGTGGATGCGGGCTTTGACGGCTGACTCCCGCCTCCTTTGCCTCACCCGTCCGCCAGCTCGTGCGATAGCCCACGCGCCAGCACGGCGATGCGTTGCAGCTCGTGCTGGCATTGGTCGTAGCGCGCGCGCAGCGGGCCGGGCGGGCAGCTTTCCCGCGTGATCTCCCAGCGCATCGACTCCGCCACCAGCTCCTGCGCCAGCACGTCATGGAGATACGAGGAGAAGTCATCGCGAGCCGCCGGCAGGCCACCGGCCCAGGTATTGTGGACGAGCGAGGCGAAGGACCCTGCATTCGCCGCCGCGGGAAGCTGGTCCGGCCTGCGCGCCGCGATCAGCTCCAGGCTCGTCGATCCGGTGACGCGCAGCACCACCGGGCGCGCGAGCAGGGCCACCAGCCCGAGCTCCAGCCAGTGCAGCGGATCCACCTCGCCCTGCCATGAGACGCGGCAGCGCACGCGGTCCGTGCCGCTCTCGGTCTCGGTCACTTCACCCGCGCCGATGTGCCGCAGCTCGGCATCCAGCCATTCGGAAAATTTCGCCAGGTCATCGGGGGCCCGCCGCGCCTCCGGCAGGCGGGACTCGATCCATCCCGCCGCGACCGGCCATTCCGAGAAGATCGCCTCCAGCCCGCCGAAACGCTCCACGCGCTCCTGCCAGCGGCCGGTGACTTCCTCCGCGCGGCCCGCCGCGACACCACGGTCGAGACGCCCGCTGGAAAGCAGCCACTCCCACAGCGTGCGCGTCGGCGCGGGCAAGCGGAACTCGATCACCGTGCCCTCGATGGGATGCACCAGCACCTCGCCCCCGCAGCGCGCCATGCGGCGGCGCATGGTCTCCATGCCGATGCCGCCCGCCTTCGTCGGGGAGATGCCGCGGCCATTGTCCGCCACGGTCACCGCGCAGCCCTTTTGCCAAGGAACCATCAGCACCTCGATGCGACCGGCCACGGCGTGCTTCATCGCATTCCCGATCGCCTCGCGCACCGCGAGATAGAGCTGGCGGGATGCCTCGCGCCCGATGTCCGGCACCTTGCCCAGCCGCTTCATCGAGATCTCGCCACCGCCGCGGGTGAAGCCCTGCAGCTTCACCTCCCAGCCGTGCCACGCCTGGTCCAGCGACTCCACCGCCCCGGCGTGATCCGTGGCGGCAAAGCTCTCGCTGACCGAGGCGAAGACATTCTCCAGCGACTGGCGCGGGCCGTCCGGGATCTCCGCGCGCGGGTGATTCACGCGCTCCACCAGTGCCTCCAGCGGCACGATGACCTCGCTGCGAATGCGGTCGCTCACACGGGAGCCATCCCACGCTCCATCGCGCCGCCTGAAAGGCATCCAGTGGTCAAAGGGATCGCTCATGCATGAAAAACCGAACTACCAGAACCATCGTACCCCGGCGGAGAAGCCGTGCGCGCGATAGGTCATCTTTCCATCCGCGCTCGCACCCGAGAGGGTCGGCGCGCTGCCGGTGATCTGGCGCGGCTCGCCGTAGCCGTACTGATAGGTGAAGTCCGCCGCCCAGCACTCCGTGCGATAGCCGGTGCCGATGCTCACGACATGCAGGTCCACGTCCGGCAGGCGCGGGTTGAAGTTCGCATCCGGCGTCGTCTTCTCGGCGAACCAGTAGCCTCCGCCGACCCACCAGCCCGACGCCCACTTGCGGGTCACGCCGGCGGCGATGACATAGCTGTCTTCCCAATTCATCGGCTCCACGATGGTGCCGCCCGGTTGCTCCAGGGTGAAATTCTCGAAGGACGACCAGTCATTGAAAGTCACGTCCACCTCGAAGAGCCACTTCTCATTCGGCGTCCACGCATAGCCGACGGTGGCCTCCAACGGGAACTCCAGCTCGGACTTCACCGGGCTGATCGCCACGCCCGGAGCGGGCAAGATCAGCGCCGTGGTGCTGTGACCCTTGTAGGTGACGGGGGACCAGTAACGCGCCGTGCCGCCGATGCGGTGGCCCTCCAGCGGCTCCCACATGAAGCCACCTCCGACGCCCCAGCCCTGGCCATCGCCCTCGACCGAAAACGTGTCCCCGGGGACGAAGAGCCCGCGGTTGATATCCGCGGTGCTTTCCACCGCGCTCACGGAGAGCCCGAGGCGGAAGGACGGCGTGACCTCGATCCCCAGCGCGGCGGTGCCCGCCATGAAAAGCAACTCCGTCTCCGTCGCGTAGGCACGCAGCGGGGAATTGTCCGGCCACTCGTTCTTCTGGCCGAAGGGAGAGTAGAGACCGAGGCCGAGCGTCACGCGGTCGCTGAGCGGTGTGGAGGCGAAGGCACTGGCCGCCACCGCCGGGCCGTCCTTCAGGTCCGTGTGGCCTGCCGGGCCGGTGTGGGCCACCTTGTAGTCCAGCACATATCCCGTGAGCAGCAGGTCCGAGCCCTCGCCCGAGCCGAGCATCGCGGGATTGTAGTAAACGGCGGACGCATTGCCATTCGACGCCACGCCCGCATTTCCGCGTGCAAGCACCTCGGGATCGTGATAGGTGAACTCGATGCCAAGCCCGTAACTCCGCGTCATCAGGACGGCGGAAAGGAGCAAGCTGGCACGACACACTAGGGAGAGTTTCATCTCGCGAGTCTCCCTAACACGGGTTCATACGCAAGAGCCAGTCGCGCATTATGGGAAATTCTCCCATGCCAACTCGGGTACTATCCCTATGGCGCTACGTAGATCTACTTTGGATGATCCCCGGCGACTCAGGTATCCCCTCCCCATCCTGATCGTGCGCATGAACCGATCCACCCAGAACCGTCCCGATCTTTTCCCCTCCCAGGGACTGTTCATGCGGACGGGACCGGCTCATGCGTTCTCTCCAATGCCCCCCCTCGGATGAAATGGTTCGATCCAACGGGCGCTACTCGTCCCGGTCCGGCGGATCCCCGCCGGACCGGCGCCGAGGCGGCTGACGGGAAGTCCGTCCAGATCAGCCTGCCACCGCCGCTTTTCCGCTGGCTCTCCCGGCCCATCTGCTCCGCCTGGGGCTACCTCCCCGGCCTGCTGGGGCTCACCCACGGGGCCCACGGCATGATGGGGAAGCCTGCGCCTCCACCAGAAGATTTCCGGCCCTGACGGTTTCGGTGGGGTTTCGTGGCTGTGTCACTGCTCATGACCAGAGGTCCACGGAGTCCCCACCCGCCGGGGGTGCGTGCCGCCGGTCCTCCCGGTCCACGCGCTCCCGGTGAGCAGGGGCCGGTGCCGGTGGACCAGACGCGGGAAAAAAGCCGCCCTCAGATGACGCTGCCGTAGAGCGTGAAGCCGGTGCTTTCCTCGACGCGGATGTCGAGGAACTGGCCGGTCAGCTTGTGGGCGTCACCGTCGAAGATGAGGATCTTGTTCGTGACGGTGCGGCCGGTCAGGCGCTGCTTGTTCGTCTTCGACGGGCCTTCGCAGAGGACCTGCTGGACGGTGCCGACGAGGGCCTGGTGCTTGGCCTTGGCGATCTCGTTCACCACGTCGAGCAGGCGCTGGTTCCGCTCTTCCTTCACGCGCTCGGGGAGCTGGCCGTCCATCTCGGCGGCCGGGGTGTCCTTCCGCTTCGAGTAGCGGAAGACGAAGGCATTGTCGAATTGCAGGCGCTGCACGGTATCCACCGTGGCCTGGAAGTCCTCCTCCTCCTCGCCGGGGAAGCCGACGATGATGTCCGTCGTGATGGCGATGCCGGGCCGCGCGGCCTTCATCTTCTCGCAGATCTCGACGAACTTCTGGTTTTTGTACGGGCGGCGCATCAGCTTCAGGATGCGGTCCGATCCGCTCTGCATGGGGAAGTGGATGTGCGAGCAGAGCTTCGGCAGATAGGTGAAGGCGGCCACGAGATCGTCGCGGTAGCCGATAGGGTGCGGCGAGGTGAAGCGGATGCGCTCGATGCCATCCACCGCATGCACCGCCTCGAGGAGCTGAACGAAGGGCGACTTGCCATCGACCTTTTCGAATTCGGTGCGGCCGTAGAGATTCACGATCTGGCCGAGCAGCGTGATCTCCTTCACCCCGTGGTCGCGGAGGCGCTTCACCTCCTCGACGATCTCCGGGATCGGACGGCCGCGTTCCTTCCCGCGCGTGTCCGGCACGATGCAGAAGGAGCAGCGCATGTTGCAGCCCTGCATGATGGAGACGAAGGCGGACGCATTGAGGTCCTTCGGGATGTGGTCGCGGATCGTATTCTGCGAGCCTGCTTCCTCCTCCACATCGCAGACGCTCTCGCCGGTCAGGGAGAGCTCCAGCTCATCCATGCGGCGGTGGAGCCGGCGCTGGAGGATGGTGTCCACGTAGTCGAAGACCTTGTGATACTTCTGCGTGCCCACCACCACGTCGAGGTGCGGGATACGCTCGAAGAGTTCCGGGCCGCGGCTCTGCGCCATGCAGCCCATGAAGCCGAAGACGACGTGCGGCTTGTTCCGCCGGTAGCTGCCCATGCTGCCCATCTTGCCGAGCGCCTTTTGCTCGGCCTGGTCGCGCACGGAGCAGGTATTCACGAGGATGGCGTCGGCGTCCGTTTCTTCACCGGTGACGGTGTAGCCGCCCTCGGTGAACATTTGCGCGACTTGCTCGGAGTCGCGCTCGTTCATCTGGCAACCGTAGGTGCGTATAAAAACCTTGGGCATGGTGGCTGGGGCGGCGGACGCTAGCGACCGCGCGGGGAGCTTTCAAGGCGTTAGAAATCCGACGGATCTCACAGTCCGAGCGTGTCGGCCACCTTCCGGATGGCCTCCGGGTAGAGCCGGTGCTCCTCCACCTGGATGCGCTGGTGGAGCGTCTCGGCGGTGTCTTCCGGGAAAACGGGCACTTTCGCCTGCAGGATCACCGGGCCGGTGTCCATGCCATCGTCCACGTAGTGAACGGTGCAGCCGGACTCGCTGGCGCCTGCCTCGATGGCCTGCTTCCAGGCGGCGACGCCGGGGAAAGCGGGCAGGAGCGCCGGGTGGATATTCAGGATGCGGTCCGGGAAGGCCGCCAGCAGCGGGGCCTTCACCAGCCGCATGAAGCCCGCGAGGCAGATCAGGTCCACGCCCGCGGCCTGCAGGGCGGCGACGGTCTCGGCCTGCGCCTCATCCGGGAACTTCGTCTTGAAGCCGCGGCAATCGATCAGCCCGGTGGGAATGCCCGCCTTCTTCGCGCGCTCCAGGATGTAGCCCTCCGGATTGTCGGAAAGCACCAGCGCGATCTCCGCGTCCAAGGTACCCGCGGCGATCGCATCGAGGATCGCTTGCATGTTCGAACCGGAACCGGAGCCGAGGATACCGAGGCGCATGCGGGGAAGACAGATGGCCGGGGAGGAACTTCCAAGTGAGAAGTGCGGCGCGGCGAAAAGGGGCAAGGATTGACGCGCGGCGGAAATGTGGTAATAAATTACCACATGGCTTCCTATTCGCCCCGGCTCGTGCGGACCAGCATGTCGCTGGATACCGTGACGCTCGGCCTGCTGGATGAGCTGGCAAAGCGCGAGTCCATCTCGAAGTCCGAGGTGATGCGTCGCGCGGTGCGCAAGCTGAAGGAGGAATCCGACCGCGAGGACCATCGCCTGTCGCCTCTCGCCGCGCTGGAATGGCTGCAAAAGCGTGGCGGGCTGGATTCGGCGGAGAGCGACGCTTTCAAGTCCGCCATCCGCGAGGAGCGGGATGCCAAGCGCTACTGGTGGGAGGCATGATCCACCTCGATACGAACTTCCTCGTCGAGCTGGCGACCATGGGCTCGGATGGCGGCAGACGGCTGCGCGAGTGGCTGAAGTCAGGCAGGCAGGTGGGCACCAGTGCCATTGCGTGGTCGGAGTTCTGCAATGGCCCGCTCTCGCACGAGCAGAAGGAAGCGGCCTTCGCGGTGCTGGATGAAAACATCGCCGACTTCACCTGGCGCGATGGCGAGGAGGCCGCGCGGCTCTTCAATCTCGGCGGACGGCGGCGCGGTTCACACGCGGACTGCATGATCGCCGCGAGCGCGATCGCCACCGGGGCAACGCTTGCCACGAGAAATCACGGCGATTTCGAGCGCTTCGTGCCCTATGGACTGAAGCTGGAGGTGCTTGAGTAAAGCGTGAACTTTCAGCCGAGAGCTACTCGGCCAGCCGACGGCGGATGAGATCCATCTCCTCCGCTTCCTGGAACATCAGGCTCTTGCCGACACCGCCAAATAGCCGGAACACGCCGCCTGCGATAACGTACCCATCAGGGTCGTATTTCGCTTCTTGGGCCCTAACCACGTCTTCAAACCGATCCCAGGTCTCGCGGGACAGCGGTGGCGTCAGGACCGCATCGAGAGTCTCGCAATAGAAGAGTGAGTTAGCCGCGACCACCCGCTCGGGCGGATAGAAAAAACCGCGGAGTGATTTCACCGAGCCAGCGGGTTGCAGTTTGGCAAGAGGGGCGATCTCCTTCAGGAATATCCCACGCTCCACCCGCATCACCGTCGCCATTTGTCGCGGCAGGTCTCGCGTCGGCAACGCGGCGAGCAATCGCTTCCGCCCGTTTTCAGAGAAGGCATGGCGGGCCAGCCCGAGCTCGATGAGCCCCAGTGCCTGGGCCTCGGCACCCGCACCGATGATCGTGGAAATCAGGCTATTCTTTCCGGCGAAATGGCCGCCAAGCCGGAGGATCGACTCGATGGTCGCCACGGCCGCATCTTCCTTGCCCGAGGCAATGGCCGCGTCCGCCTGCAAGGCGAGCGCCTTGCTCACGGCACTCAGCCGCGTCCATGACCCTCCGGCCGACTCCATCGGACGCTCGAGATCGATGGGCACCGTGCAGCCGCTCCGGGCGATGGCATC
Organism: Luteolibacter flavescens; assembly: GCF_025950085.1. Lineage (NCBI taxonomy): Bacteria > Pseudomonadati > Verrucomicrobiota > Verrucomicrobiia > Verrucomicrobiales > Verrucomicrobiaceae > Neoluteolibacter > Neoluteolibacter flavescens. The sequence goes on along the minus strand of NZ_JAPDDS010000005.1, from coordinate 259,861 downwards.
GTGGATGCCCCTGAGATGCTCCCACTCCTTGCCTCCGAGATCCAGGACGCGGTCGATCTCGGCCACCTTGCCGTCGAACCACGAGGTCGCGTAGGCGGGGACCTCATAGTATTCCAGACCGGGCACGGCTTCCGGTTGCATGGAGGCCACCACCTTCGCCTCGGGTGATGTTTCCGACGAAAGGAATCCCACCATCCACGGGTGCTTCATCAGGTCGTCCGACTCCGCCACCGGGGCAGGCAGCCAGTTTGCGATGCCCAGGTCTTCCCCCGCAGCGGCGCTGGCCCTCTGGTACTCCTGCCAGCGTCCGACATCGCGCTGGACGCCATGGATGCGCAGACCGAAGGCCGCAAGCACCGCCACCACGGGCACGGTGCCGAGGACCCACCAGAAATTCCTGTTCACGCGTGGCACGCGTCGAGCATCGGGCAAGCGACTGAAAAACAAAGCTCCGAATCGCCCGGTCCCGCCACTTGGAACTTGGCACCCCGCGCTTTGCCACTTTCCTCTACTCGCATGCACGACGCCCGTATCGACCAGCTCGCCCGCCAACTTGTCCGCTACTCCACCTCGCTGAAAAAAGGGGAGAAGGTCCTCCTCGATCTCTACGACGTGCCGGACTCGATCGGCCTCGCGCTGATCCGCGAAGCGCGGGCAAAGGGCGCTCTGCCCTTCGTGAAGATCCAGAGCTCGCGCCTGACCCGCGAGATGCAAAAGGGCGCGGAAGACGAGCAGTACAAGGTCATGTCGAAGCACCTCCTCGCGGAGATGAAGGACATGGACGCCTACATCGCCGTGCGCGGCAGCCACAACATCGCCGAGAGCAGCGACGTCCCGGCGGCAAACATGAAGCTGGCCATGAAGCACCTGCGCCCGGTCATCGACCACCGCGTGAAGAAGACCAAGTGGTGCGTGCTGCGCTGGCCCACCCCGTCCATGGCCCAGCAGGCGGGCATGAGCACGGAGGCCTTCGAGGACTTCTACTTCGATGTCTGCCTCGTGGACTACAAGTCGCTGGTCCCCGCCGCGACCGCGCTGAAGAAGCTGATGGATGCCACCGACGAGGTGCACATCACCGGCCCGGGCACCGACCTGAAATTCTCCATCAAGGACATCCCGGCCATCGTCTGCGCCGGCACGCACAATATCCCGGACGGCGAAGTCTTCACCGCCCCGGTGAAGAACTCGGTGAACGGCGTGATCTCCTACAACGCACCGACGATCTACCAGGGCATCCCCTTCGACTCGATCGTACTGACCTTCGAGAACGGCAAGATCGTCAAGGCCGAGTCCCCCGGCAAGACGAAGGAGATCAACAAGATCCTCGATAGCGACGAGGGCGCGCGCTACATCGGCGAATTCGCACTGGGCTACAATGCCGCGATCAAGCACCCGATGCGCGACATCCTCTTCGACGAGAAGATCGGCGGCTCCTTCCACTTCACACCCGGCCAGGCCTACGAGGACGCCGACAATGGCAACCGCTCGCAGGTCCACTGGGACATGGTGAACATCCAGCGCAAGGACTACGGCGGCGGCGAGATCCGCTTCGACGGCAAGGTCATCCGCAAGGACGGCGTCTTCCTGCCGAAGTCGCTGGCAAAGCTGAACGGCTGAACCATCCTCTCTCCCGCCCGTGACAAGGGCGGAAATGAAACAGCCCGGGGCAAGCGAAACGCGACCCCGGGCTCTTTGTATCCGCATGAGGCGAGTCGACGTCCCGTCGACACAAATGTAGCGGAGCGACTGCGTCGCTCCGGCTGGGGGCGGGCCGCACGCACAATCAACGTGGCGATCTCCAGACAAAGCCCGCCCAACCGGAAGCGCGCAGCGCATCCGCTACGAAGCAAAATCCTCAATGCTCACCCCGCGGCACCCGGCATCGGGGGCGGCGAATTGGGGATGTTTGGCGCTGGTGGCTTCACCCAGGCGGGGGCCTTCGGCGTCGCATCCGCGTAGAGGCCGACGAGGCCCATGCCGATGAGGCCGACGAAGCCCGCCCAAAAGCCGGTCATCGCGGTGGCCATGCCGATGACGAATGGCGAGAAGACCAGCAGGCCGATGACCATGTAGCTCGGCTTCACCTCGTAGGCATGCACCACCAGCCGCAGCCGCGAGCGGGCGAGCGCCAGGCCGAGCAGCGTGAAGCAGACCACGACGCACACCGCATTGATGTGATAGAAGACACCGCAGCCCTCGCTTCGCCCGACATTTGCCGAGGCCACCAGCGGGATGCTGCCACCCGCCATCATCGAGCCCATGAAGAGCACGATCACGCCGATGCGCGCCAGCAGCCCCTTGAAGGACGATGCGCCGATCGCGCCCGCGCACATCATCGCCGAGAGACCGATGACCGACAACGAGCAGGCGATCTCGCGGACGAACTCGATCGCGCCCACATTGTAGCGGACTATGACGTAAGGCAGCAGCGAGATGAAGGTGAGGACGCACAGTCCCCAGAGCGTGAAGAATTTCCCGCGCACCACCTTCCAGCGGTTCAGCTTCGTCAGCAGCAGCAGCTCGTGATTCCCCTCCTCCAGCTCCTGCCCCATCAGCACCAGCCCGCCGAGCGGCATGATGATCGCGCAGACCACCGTCACGCCGATCCAGAAGGGCCCCGAGTTGAAAAGCATCACCACGTTCAGCATGCCGGTGTACTTCTCGTAGGAGTAGCCGCTGTCGCTCTGGAACTCGATGATGAGCGCGACGATGGCGAGGATCTGGATGCCGAGGAAAGGATAGACGAAGCTCGCGCGCCGCATGTTCTGGCGCAGCTCCTTCACGAACATCGCCCCGAAGCGGTCGGGCAGGTCATTGGCACTTTCCACGCTTCGCATGATCCTCACCGGAGCGCCGCGGGCAAGCCGGAGTTCTCACGGAATTTCGGGAGTGCATCTCCCGGCGAGATATGCTATCAGGCCGGACATGGGTGATCTCGTCGGATGGATCCTGCTGGGGCTCGTGGCCGGAGCCATCGCGCGAAAGGTCATCCCCGGCGAGGAAAAGGGCGGCTGCCTGCTCACCATCGTACTCGGCATCATCGGGGCCGTGGTCGGAGGGTGGATCGGGCGGAATGTCGGCTTCCTGCCCCCGGACCCGAATCCCGGCGACTGGCTGCCATCGCTCGGCTCCGTGGTCACCGCCACCGTCGGCGCGATGATCGTGCTGCTGCTATGGAAGTGGCTGCGGAAATGAGATGCCGCTCACTCCGCGGAATCCAGCTCCCGGATCGGATCGAGGACCGCGCCCGTGTAGGTGCTGATGATCGTCCAGGCGATGAAGATCAGCACGGCGAAATAGACGCCCTTCGAGATGAATCCGGCGGCCGCCTTCGTCCCCTTCGCCGCTTCCTCCTGATAGACCACGGTCCAGCGCGCGAGGTCACGGTCGAGGCTGCCGGACTCCTCCGCCGTGGCATAGGAGCGGGCAAATGCCGAGGGAAAGGCTCCGCAGGAAATCATCGTGGGCCCGAGGAAGCCGCCGCCCTCCAGCACCAGGCCGAGCCGCCTGCCGGCATCGCGGATGACGGCGCTGTGGGACGCCTCGCAGGCGGTCTCCACCGTCTCCCGCATCGAGAGTCCGGCGAGGAGGCTGGTGTGGTAAACTTTCGTGAAGCGCGCCATGGCCATCGCCCGTCGCGCGCCGCCGAGCACCGGGATGCGCCGCAGGAAGCGGTCCAGCCCCGTGCTCGTGGAGGCACCGCGCAGCATGGCCTTCACGCCGAGCCACAGCACGAAGACGGCTGCATAGACGGCGAGCAGGATGAGGACGAATTCCACCAGCATCTCCGGCAGCTCCTTTCCCGCCATCAGCCCGGGTGCCAGCACCCCGACGAAGATCCCCATGTGCAGGAGGAAGGCGGGATACACCATCGCCGCGATCGCCTCGCGCCGGGCCAACGCCAGCATGCCGAAGTAGTCCGCGAGGTGCTGGAAGGCCGGGGCCATGCGCCCGCCGCGCTCGCCCGCGCCGATCAGGCTGCGCTCCAGAGACGTGACCACGCCCGGGCCGAATGCCTCGGTGATCGATTTCCCCGCTTCCAAGTCCACCTCCATCCGCCGCAGCAGGTCCGCTTGGAGCGGCGGCAGCCGCGTATCCAGCATCGCCCGACCCGCCTCCCGGATGCCGAATCCGGCCTCAAGGAGCTTCGCGATCTCGGTGTAGAAAAGGTGCTTCTGGGCGGCGGAAAACGGCATCGGTTTCATCCGACGCTGGCAGGCCCCGCGGACCATGGGAAGCAGGGAAACACCGCGCCGCGCAGGCTGCACGGTCGGAAAAAAATTCGACAAGGCCCGCCCCCGTCTCTTGCATCCCCCCGCATGAAACGGATTTTCCCGCCGGCAGCCACGGGGCCGCCTGCCAAAACCGACCTCTGAAACGGACCGATGGCCTCCCCCCTCCAGCCAGAAATCCTCATCGCCCATCCATGGATGGGCCGCGGCGGCTCCGAAGCCACCGCCATGTGGACGCTGCACGCCCTGCAGCACCGCGCACGCGTCACCTTCACCACCGCCTCGCCGGTCGATTGGGACGATCTGAATGCCGTCTATGGCACCAGCGTCGATCCCGCGAAGATCAAGCTGCTGCCCGCCCCGCGACTGCCGGGCGTGAACTCGGGGACGAAGGTCGCCTACTGGCAGCGCGCGTGGTTCGAGCGCTTCTGCCGCACGCAGGGCAGGGAATTCGACGCCTGCATCAGCGCCTACAATCCCATCCACTTCGACCACCGGGCGATCCAGCTCATCGGCGACTTCAGCTTCGATGAAAAATGCCGGCTCGCCCTCTACCCGACGGCGCAGGGCCAGGCGCACCACCGGCCATCGCTGGTCCGGAAGATCTACCTCACCATCGGCGAGTATCTCGCCCGCCGACACTACGAGCCGGTCCTCACGCCCGCCGACATGATCGTGGCCAACTCGAAGTGGACCGCCGCCCGATTGCGCGAGCACTTCCCTCTGGAACACGTCCCGGTGCTCTACCCTCCCTCGCTGCTCGCGAAGCCGCAGGAGGGCACGCGCGAGCCGCTGGGATTCGTGGCGATGAACCGCATCACGCCGGAAAAGGAGATCGATACCCTGATCACCATCCTCGACCGGGTGCGGGCAGCCGGTCGTCCCGTGACGCTGGATCTGGTCGGCAGGATCGGCGAGGACGCCTACTCGCGCCGCATCCAGGCCATGGTGGACGAGCGCAGGGAGTGGGTGCGCACCCCGGGCTTCCTCGACGCGCGGGAAAAGCTGGCGCTCTTTTCCTCACGCTCCTTTGCGATCCACACGTCGCGGGTCGAGGCCTTCGGCATCGCGGTCGCGGAGATGGCGGCGGCGGGCCTGATCCCCTTCGTCCCGGCGGGAGGTGGCACGCGGGAGATCGCGGGCCACGAGCAGCTCATCTACGCGGACCCGGACGATGCCGCGGCGAAGATCCTGGCCGTGATGGACCAGCCGGACTCCCACTCCCTGCTGCGCCGCTCGCTGCGCGACAATGTGGAGCGCTTTGCCCCGGAGCCCTTCTCCGTGCGGCTGGTGGAGATCGTGCAGGATTTCCTCGGCCGCCCGATCTGAGCCGCCATGTGGAGCAAGCTTTCCCAGCGACTCACCGATCCGCTCTTTTACCGGAAGCGCTGGCTGCAGCTCATCCGTCCGCTGCGTCCGCCACGCGCGCCGAGGCCGGTGGCGCTGGAGGATCTGCTGGAGAAAGGCGGACCTGTCCTCACGGTCTTCGCCCATCCGGACGACGAGCTCTTCGCCTCCTGCCTGCTGTGCGAGCTCTGCGCACGTGGCATCCCCGTCCACCTCGCCTGCCTGACCCGCGGGGAAGGCGGCATCACCGGCGGGATGAGCCGCGAGGAACTGGGCCGCATCCGCGAGGCCGAGCTGCGAGCATCCGCGGCGGCACTCGGTGTGAGCTCGGTCGCATTCCTCGGTCATGTCGATCCACTGGGGCTTTCCCACCGCACCTTCGCCCCCGATGTCTCCGTGGAGAAGTTGGCGGGGCAATTGGGTGAGCTGTTAGAAAAGCATCGTCCGGCCTTCATCGTCACCCACGGCAGCGGCGGCGAATACTGGCATCCCGCGCACCTGCTCGTACGGAGCGCCGTGCTGCGCGCCTCGGCGGGGCGGCACGATATCCTCACCATCCACGCCTGGCAGCACGGCCACGCGCTCCCGGGAATGCTGAACCGCGACGACCCGGCGGATCTGACGGTCGATGGCACGCCGCATCGCGGGCAACGGCTTGCCGCCTTCCGCGCGCATGTCTCGCAGCTCGATTACTTCGCGGGGCACGGCGGATCTCTGGAAGGCTACATCGATCTGAGCGTGAAGGAGGCATTCCGCCACCTGCGGCCCGGGAAGCGCTGAGGGTTCCCCGGAAAATATCGGAGTGCCGAAAAACTTTGTCGGGTTTCCCCGCGGGAACGCGCATGTCGGAATGGAGAACGACCCGCCCAGCCGCCCTCAACCCAAGCAGAACCTTTTCCGGGAATAGGCCAGGAATGTGGGTTCGTTCCTGACCTCTAGGGTCCCTGAGAAAAGCCGGGGGGCTCCGCGTCCGCGCGGGACCCTCCGGCTCCACTCGTCCCCGGCCCCCAAGCCCGCAACCCAGATGATCCATCCGTCGAAATCCCCTCTCCCCAGGAGGCTCGTTCTTCACGCCCTGACGCTCCTCGCAGCCCTGCTGCCGCTGGAGGGACGCGCGGAGGCCCCGGTGCGCGGGCGCGATCCCTGGGCCTTCCGGCTGACGCTGGAGAACAAGACGCGCATGCTCGTCGCCGCACTCCGCCCGGACCTCTGGGTGGCCTACAATCCGGCGAATGGCACGCTGCACAAGGTGTGGGGCGGCGGCATCCAATTCCGCGGCAAGGTCTATGACTTCGGCCAGCAAAACTCGGTCACCACGGGCACGACCTACCACCTTCAAAAAAACGCCTTCCTGCTGTCCGCCACCAATGAAGCCGTCCTCCCTGCGGGCTGGACGGCCACCGGCATCACGCCCGGCACGACGTGGACTTTCTCGGCGAATACCGGCACCTCTTTCGTCTCGCCCGCGGTGGACCTGCGCCAGCACGACCAGGTCATCCTCGCCTACCAGACTCCCGGCGGGAACAACCGCCTGCTGGTGGACGTGTCGAGCGACAATGGCGTGACCTGGACCGCCCAGCAGTGGATGTCCGTGGACGGCGCGGCGGCGGACGGACACCAGAAGCTCATCGAGGTGAGCGGCCCGGCGGTGAAGGTCCGCTTCCGCCGCAATGCGACGGGCAGCACCGCGACGCTGGCGGACGTGACGATGATCGGCGACTACCGCGCCTGGACCGTGCAGTCCGGCGGCAATGCGGTGGCGGCGAAGGTGGACTGGCGCGGCTATCGCCTGATCGACCGCACCGCGGGCATCGCGATCCGCTACGACGTCGTTTTGCCAAATGGCTCGCGGATCGGCGTGGAGGAGAGCCCCGAGGCGATGGCGGGCGTGAAGCTCCAGCGGAAATTCACCATCACCGGCATGCCCGCCGGCACCCGGCTCTCCCTCGAGCTCGATGGCACCGGCCATCAGGCCAGCCACACGCTGACCGGTGCCGCGGCACTGCGGACCGCGGGTGGCGCGACCTTCCTCGATTTCACCGCCAGTGGCGATGCCACCCTTGAGACCACATGGACGCCTTGATCCGATTCGGCGCGATCGCCACCTGCAGCATCGCCCTTGCCTCGATGGTCACCGCCCAGACCCCGGCGATGAAGCCGGGCGTGACGGTGTGGCTCTATGAGACCGGCGAGGAAATGCGCGAGCTGCCGGTGCTGGTGGACGGCCAGACGCCATCAATCTCGGCGGACTTTTCCACCGTGGACTTCGCAGGCCCGTGGGAAAGCACCTACGGCACGCCGCTGGCCGAGCACTACGTCGGCCACGCGTGGGGGCGCATGGCGATCACCACCGGCGGCACCTATGAATTCCGCCTCACCAGCGACGATGGGGCGAAGTGGTTCCTCGGCGACGAGGCCGCCCTAGCCATCGACAATGACAAGCCCGGCACGAACACGACGTCCGCGACGCTGAACCTGCTGCCCGGCACGCTACGCTACTACATCGACTTCTATCAGAATGCCGGCGGCTCCCGCCTGCTGCTGGAGTGGAAGCCGCCGGGCGCCACCGCATTCACCACCGTGCCCGCGGGCGTGCTGATGACGGAGGACGGCCAGACGCACGTCACCTCGCCGGGGAAGAAGAACTACTACTATCAGGACGGCGAGGGCGGCACCGCGGGCGGGCCGGGCGACGGGCGTCCGCTGGTCGGCGTGCATCCGAGCTTCGACCTCGTGAATTTCCGCCCCGCGGGATTCCGCCCGGCGGTGGGCGGCATGGACTTCCTGCCGGACGGACGCCTCGCGGTGTCCACGTGGGATGCGACGGGCGCGGTGTATCTGCTAGACCACCTCGACAATCCCGCCGGGGTCACCGTGCATCGCTTCGCGGAAGGACTCGGCGAACCGCTCGGGCTGAAGGTCATCGATGGCGTGATCCACGTGACGCAGAAGCAGGAAGTCACGAAGCTGATCGACCACGACGGCGATGACGTGGCGGACGAATACCAGGCCGTCGCGCACGGCTGGCCCGCTTCATTCAACTACCACGAATTCACCTTCAACCTGGTGAAGAAGGACGGCTTCCTGTGGGTGACAACCTCGGTGCCGCTGCGGAATGGCAGCACGGCCTACCTGCCCGGCTCGAAGCCCGCCTTCCCCGTGCCGGACGGGCCGGGATCGCTACTGAAGATCGATCCCGCCACGCGCACCTGGCAGGCGGTGGCGAGCGGGCTGCGCACGCCGAATGGCATGGGTCTCGGCCCGGACGGCGAGCTCTTCGCCGGCGACAACCAGGGCGACTGGCTGCCGTCCTCGCGCATCAACCACCTCAAGCCCGGGAACTACTATGGACATCGTGAAAGCCCGGACGACGCGCGCGCCTACACGCGTCCGGCGCTGTGGCTGCCCCATGGTGAGATCTCGAATTCCCCGGCCGAGCCGACCTTGATCCCGAGCGGCATCTATGCCGGGCAGATGATCTTCGCCGAGCTGACCCACGGCGGCGCGAACCGCGTCTTCATGGAAAAGGTCCGCGGCGAGTACCAGGGTGCCGTCTTCCAATTCACCCAGGGACTGGAGTCCGGCATGAACCGCCTCGTCTGGGGGCCGGATGGCTCGCTCTACATCGGCGGCCTCGGTGCCGGGGGGAACTGGAACTGGAAGAACACCACCTCCGGCCTGCAGCGCCTGCGCCCGAATGGCAAGGTGACCTTCGAGATGAAGAGCGTCCGCGCCCGTGCGGACGGGTTGCTCGTCGAGTTCACCCAGCCGGTGCCCTACAACGTCGCGGCGCGGACGGGCAACTACGTGCTGCAGCAGTACCGCTACATCCCGACGTCCACCTACGGCGGGCCGAAGAGCGACGTGGAACCGCTGACCGCGACGCGCGTCGATGTCTCGCAGGATCGTCGCAAGGTCTTCGTGAAGATCCCGGGCCTGAAGGAAGACCGCGTGGTCGCCCTGAAGCTGAAGGATTTCATGAACGACGCCTACGTCGCGCCCTGGGCGACCGAGGCATGGTACACGATGAACCTGCTCCCGGCCTCGATGGGACCGGACTTCGTGCCGATGGCCCCGCCCGCGGAGCCGATCGCGCCGGTGCCTCCCTCGGACGCGGCGAAGTATGAGGCGGAGACCGCCACGCGCGTCGGGCCTACCTCCAGCACGGAGCATGCGGGCTTCACCGGCACGGGCTATGCCGACTATGGTAACACCATCGGCGAGACGATCACGTGGAGCATCCCGGCGACGCAGGCGGGGCCGCACTGGATCTCCTTCCGCTATGCGAATGGTGCCACCTCCGCGCGCCCGCTTTCGCTGACGGTGAATGGCACGGTGGTGAACACCGGCATCCCCTTCGGCCCTTCCGGTGCATGGCCCACCTGGATCTACACGGAAGGCGTGAGCGTGAATCTGGTGGAGGGCATGAATACCATCCGCCTGACGAGCACCCTCGCCACCGGGCCGAACGTGGACCACATGTATGTCTGCGGCCCGCCGACCCCGCCACCGCCGGGTGCCGTGGTTCTTTTCGACGGGACCGCCGCCTCGCTGGCGAACCACTGGAAGCGCGACGCGAACGGTGCCGCACCCACGTGGCCCGTCTCCGCGGGCGCGATGGCCGTGGCGCTGAATCCGACGCCGAATGACATCTCGACCATCACCGGCTTCCGTGATTTCCAGCTTCACCTCGAGTGGCTGTCACCTCCGGGTGGCGCGGGCCAAGAGGCGGGGAACTCCGGCGTGAAGCTCCAGCGCAGCTACGAGCTCCAGATCCTGAATACCCCCGCGAGCCAGGCACCGCAGCACGACTCCGCCGGGGCGATCTACCTGCAAAAGCCGGTCGCCGTGAATGCCAGCCTCGGAGCCGGGGTGTGGCAGGCTTATGACATCGACTTCACCGCCGCACGCTGGGATGGCACCACGAAGATCTCGGACGCCCGCGTGACGGTGCGCTGGAATGGCATGCTGGTGCATGACAATGTCGTGATCCCCGGACCCACCGGCGCATCCGTGGCGGAGAGCCCGGGTCTCCATCCCATCCTCCTGCAGGCACACACCAGCGGCGCGAGCGGGCCGGTGCGCTTCCGCAATGTCTGGGTGGTGCCGAAGGTGACGCCGCAGGAGCAATGGCAGTCGTGGCTCGACTCGACCGGCCTGCAGGGCGCCGACCGCGGCCCGGATGCCGATCCCGACGGCGACGGCATGAAAAACCTTTGGGAATACGCCACCGGCGGAAATCCGAAGTCCGGAGACCTCCACGTATCCGGCGAACCGCGGACTCCTCAGATGGCCGTGAAGGATGAGGCGGACGACCGTTATCTGGAATTCACCTTCGTGCGGCGCTCCGATTCCCTGGATCGCGGGCTGGATTTCGTCATCGAGATCTCCCCGACGATGGCCGCGAATTCCTGGACCACGCGGCCGTGGAGCCTGGCCGGGCCACCGGTCGCGATCGGCGACGGCAGCCTCGAAAAGGTCACGCTGCGGGTGGACGAGTCCGTGGCGGGCAGCACGCAGATGTTTGCCCGCCTGCGCGCTGTCCTGCGGGATTGAGCCACTGATTGAAACGGCGGGGTCCCGCCTGTGGCGGATTCGTGACCGGCGGATCGGGAGAAAAATGCCCGATGGGTGGCGGACGTGGCGGACGGCGCACGCATGCCTTGGGAGAGCCCGGAAGATCGTGCCCTTGCGATGCCGGTGCTTTCCCCAAAGCAACCCCACGACCCCAACCCAATGAAATCCAAGTTTCATCTACGTCCACTGGACCTGATCGTCGTCCTCTCCGGCATGACGGCAGCCACAAGTTCCGCCGCCGACCTGTATTGGGACGCGAACGGGGCGACCGCCGGCACCGGTGCCGGTGGCGTCTGGAATACCGCATCCGTCTGGCGTCAGGGCTCGGTGAGCGGTGCGCTGGGGAACTGGACCGACGGGAGCACCGCCGTCTTCGGCGGCACGGCCGGGGTCGTGACACTGACCGCGCCGGTGACCGTGGATCGCCTGAACTTCACCACCACCGGCTACACGGTGGGGGCGGTGTCCGACACCACCCGCACGATCGCCTTCGGCGGCAGCTACGCCGCGAACAACCCCGCCATCGATGCCGCGACCGTGGCAAATGCGACGGTGGCCGCGAAGCTCACCGGCACGGTGACTGGCGGCCTCTTCGTGAGGAGCAACAGCGACGTGGCCCTCGCCGCATCCGGCCAGGTCGCCCTGCGCGGCGAGACGAATGACTTCACCGGCAACATCAACGTGGTGCAGGGGAATCTCGCCCTGTCCGGGGTGAATGGCGTTTACGGCAATGCCGCGAACCAGGTGGTGCTCAACGGCGGCGGACTCTCACTGAACCTCGCCGCAGCAAGCGCGACCGACAATCTCACCTTCTCGCGCGCGATCGTCGTCGGAGGCAACGGCGGCAACGTCGCGACGAATGCCACCAGCGGCACGGCCACCGCCACCTTCTCCGGAGCGGTCAGCGGCAGCAGTTTCTTCAACCGCTACAGCGGCCCCGGCGCAGGCACCGTGAATCTGGCGCTGACCGGGGACTGGTCCGGCTTCACCGGCCTCTTCGAGAACAAGAGCGGGGCCACCAGCGTCCAGACGGCCACCGCGACCGGCCTGCGCTGGCAGGTGAATGCGGGCACGCTCACCTTCAGCTCGCCGGACTTCCTCTTCGGAGGGAACCCCGCCTTGTGGACGAAAGAGCGCCTCACCCTCGCCAGCGGCTCGACCCTGGCGCTGAACGCCGGCGGCACCGGAGGCTTCAGCGGAGCCCAGGTGGACGGGCTGATCAACAGCCTCACAACCGATATCAATGGCAACGGCCTGCTCGCCGGATCCGGAGTCTCGGTGAATGTCGCCAGCGGCAGCGAGATCACCCTCAGCCCGAACAACAGCACTGGCACCGGGGGCGGCGCAGTGACGCTCCGCATCTCCGGCAGCGGCAAGGTCAACCTGCAGGACGCGACGAATACCGGCAGCTTCGTCGGTACGGGCGGCCTGGTCACCCTGTCCGGCGCATCCACCGTCATGGGTGGCAGCGCGGGAGCCACCACCACTTGGGAAAACTCGGTGCTCCGCCAGAGCGCAGGCACCATCAGGGTGGTGGATGCAAACAACGCCGCCGCGGCCACGGGTGTCTCCACCTTCGTCCTCGGGAACAGCGGCTACGCGGGCTACGAGTTGTCCGGCGGCAAGCTGCAGGTCACGAACCCATGGCGTCTCAGCCCGCGCAATGCCTCCATCGTGCAGACCGGCGGTGAGATGGAATTCAACTTCGACGGGGGCGGGGCCGCGATCGCCGACAGCCGCCAATTCTACCTCGGCTCCGCGAGCTTCCGCGCGGTGCTGCATGCCACGGGAGGAACGGCCCGCTTCAATACCACCAACGTGCTCGACACCCGCCCCGCGATGGCGGTGAGCGACACCCCGCTCGCCGCGGGCTCCGAGCTCACGCTGGATGGCAACGCCGACTGGGCATTCAACGGTGCCGGCGGCTACATCGGCATCACCCGGAATGCCGGGAAGATCGGCCACCTCAACCTGAACGGCAACTCGCTCCTCACCACCCGCCGCATCATCAAGGGCGCGGGCGCACAGGGTCGCCTGAACTTCAACGGCGGCACGGTGCGCGCCACCGCGGCCGAAACGAACTTCCTCTCCGGCCTCGATTCCCTCCGCATCTACTCCGGCGGTGCCCACATCGACACGAACGGCCACGCCATCACCATCGGCCAGGAGATCTCGCAAGCGAGCGGCGACACCATCACCTCCATCCCGGTCACGGCGGCAGGCAGCGGCTACCTCGGCGCACCCATCGTGAGCATCAGCGGCGGTGGCGGCAATGGCGCGACAGCCGTGGCGAACTACAATCCGGCCACCGGCACCGTGACCAGCGTGACCGTCACCTCGCCGGGCAGCGGCTTCACCAGCGCACCGACCGTGGCCATCGCGGGCGGCGGCGGCACCGGGGCCACGCTGGGGGCCGCGGTCCTCGCACCGGCGGCGGCACCGGGGGACTTCATCAAGTCCGGCGCAGGCATGCTCACGCTCAGCGGCAGCTCGTCGGAATTCTCCGGCAAGACGATCGTCCAGACGGGCGGGATGAACCTCACCGGCTATCTGCCGAACAGCCCGATCACGGTCAAGGACGGTGCTTCCTTCGAGTCCTCGCCCTACCAACTCGTGAAGTCGATCACTCTGGAAAACGGAGCGAACCTGAAGCTCCCGCTCTACACCGCGGGCGATCACATCACCGTCAGCGAGGGCATCAACCTCAGCGGAGGCACGGCGACCATCACGCCCACCTTCACCGGTCCGCTGCATCCCGGCCAATACGTCCTCGCCCAGAGCTCCGTCTCCGGCCCGGGCGCGATCCAACTGGACTTCAATGCAGGCGGCCCGGTCCGCATGAACTCCTCGCTCTCGACGAATTCCGGACTCATCACGCTCAACATCGTCTCGGTGGGCAGCAATCTCGTGTGGACGAATGCCAGCGGGGATGGTGCCTGGAATTCCAATACCTCCAGCAACTTCCTCAACGGTGCCACCGCGGACAAGTTCCTGGGCTATGACAGCGTCACCTTCGGCCCCACCTCGCCCGCAGGAAACATCGAGCTGACCGGCACCCTCGCCCCCACCGCGGTCACGGTGAATTCATCCTCCGACTTCACCTTCCAGGGTAGCGGATCGATCACCGGCCCGGCCACGCTGACGAAGCAGGGCACCGGCACGCTGACGATCGCGAATGCCAACACCTACACCGGCTCGACCTATGTCACCGCAGGACGCCTGAACGTGAATGGATCGCTCGGCGGCACGGATGTGACCATCGATCCCGGCGCTACCCTCGGCGGCACCGGCACCATCGGCGGCATGGTCACCATCGCCGGTACCGTGGCCCCGGGAAATCCCGTCGGCACGCTGACCCTGGGAGAGACCTGGCTCCAGGGCACCTACGAGTGCGAGATCGATGGCGCGCAGGCCGACAAGCTCGTCGTGAACGGCAATCTCGACCTGACCAATTCCACTCTAGTGATCACGGAGCGCAGCGCTCCCACGGCACCGTCCTACGTCATCGCCACCTGCACCGGCACGATCATCGGTTCCTTCCCGAGCGTCCCGGCAGGCTGGGTGCTCGACACGAGCAATCCGCGGCAGGTGATCCTGTGGCGTGAGTCGGCCCTCGTGACGCTTCCCGACGTGATCAACTTCAGCGAGGCGGAAGGCTACATGCTCGGAAACATCGCGACCACTGCCAACGTGGCGAACAGCCCCTTCACGGGCCAGCAGGGATGGTCGCAGTCCTTGTCGGACGCCCTGGGCAGCGTCTTCGCACCTCCATCGAGCGGCCAGTACTACGGCGGCCATGGCAATGCGGTGAGAGCAGGCACTTCAGGCACCTACATCGGCGGCAAGAAGGGCATCGTCCTGCCGACGGGCACGAACACGATCAGCTTCGACGGCTACACCGGCGGAGCGCTCAGCGTGGGCTTCTTCTCCGATCCGAATGGCAACGAGCTCCTCGACTCCGGCGACTTCGGCATGCAGTTCGGCTTCAGCGGCCAATACATCATGCACCGGAATGCGAAGGGCGGCACCACCTTCACGAACGGGGTCGCCCCCACCGTGGACTGGCACCGCTTCACGATCACCATCGGTGACTCGATCGGAGGAAGCCGCTACATCACCATGACCGTCTACAATCTGGGCACCGGCACCTGGCTCGACCTCAATGGCGAGGCACCCGGACATGAGTGGACCTTCACGGCGACCGACGCGAACTTCGGCGCGGCCCCGCACGAGGCACTGGGCGGCTTCTTCCGCGTGTCCCTCTCCGCCGCGGTGGACAACCTGAAATTCACCTCCGGCACTCCTGCGCCGGTCAGCGGATTCGCAAGCTGGGCCACGGCCAATGGCGTGACCGGCGACATGAATGCCGACTCCGACCACGACGGCGTGCCGAATGGCATCGAGTACTTCATGGGCACCACCGGCACGGGCTTCACCGCCCTGCCCGCGCTGGATGGCAACCGCACGATCACCTGGGCGAAGGGCGCGGCCTACGCCGGCACCTATGGTGAGAATGCGGACTACGTCATCCAGACTTCCGGCGACCTGTCCACCTGGACCCCGGTCCCTGTCGGAAACGTCACGATCACCGGCACCGGCGTGTCCTTCACCCTGCCTGCGGGCAGCGGCAAGGCCTTCGTCCGCCTGAAAGTGATGGGACCGCAATGACATGGCTCGGGTGGGAGCACGCTGCTCCCACCCACATCTATCCTCATGACCCACCGGCCCATGCCGATGACACACGCCTTTTCGGGTTGTCCCTGTCCGTCCCGTTTGAGATGGGATTGGACCGAAACCCCGATTGGACGCTTGAACGCTGATCACCCCGACAACGACGACGTCTGGAAGGCCAGCCAGCAGGATCGGCTGGTGCCGGTGGTCTATGAGGAGCTGCGGCGCATGGCCGCGATCAAGATGAAGAACGAGCGCCAAGGGCACACGCTGCAGCCCACGGCGCTGGTCCACGAGGCCTGGCTGCGCCTTCGCGGCACCGGGGACGGCGGCTGGGAAAACCGCGCGCACTTCATGGGAGCAGCGGCACAGGCGATGCGCCGCATCCTCGTGGAGAATGCCCGGCGGAAATCCGCCACCAAGCGTCAGCAACCGGTCCGCCTGCCCGGACTCCCGGATTTCAACGACGGCTCCGTCTCCGGCCCGGAGGACCACGTGCTGGTCATCCATGAGAGCCTGCGCGTGCTGGAGCGCGAGGACGCGGACTCCGCGAACCTGGTGATCCTGAAGTTTTTCAGCGGACTGGAGAGCCTGGAGATCGCCCGCATGACGGGCACCAGCGTCCGCTCCGTGGAGCGCCGCTGGACGATGGCGAAGGCACGCCTCTACCAGATCATCCGCGAGGGCGAGTACGAGCAAACCGGCGGGCTGACATGACTGCCCCTCCCGCCAAACGCCACTCCGCGGAGATCGAGGGCGCGGTGCTGGATGCCGCGCTCGGCTTCGACGATCCGGTGGCACGGGAAGATTTCCTGGAGCACTGGTTCCGGGACAATCCGGAAGGCCTCGCGAAATTCCGCAGGCTGCTGGAGGCATCCGAGCAATCGGCGACATTTTTCCTCGAGGCCCGCGAGTCCCGGACGCAGGTGGTGCGGGACGTGATCGATGGCATGCCCGCCGACTCCGGCGAGGAAGGCACGCGCGCGAATGCCCCGCTTCCCAACCTGGAAGGACCGGGCACGCCCGTCGGTCCTTACTGCCTCATCGCACGCATCGGCGAGGGCGGATGCGGGGTGGTTTACGAGGCGGAGCAGACGGTACCTTTCCGCCGCCAGGTGGCGCTGAAGATCATCCGCCTGGGCATGGACACCGAGTCGGTGATCGCGCGCTTCAAGATGGAGCGCCAGGCGCTCGCGATGATGGAGCACCGGAACATCGCCGCCGTATTCGACGCCGGAGCCACGGCGGACGGTCGTCCATACTTCGTGATGGAGCTGGTGAAGGGCCGCCGCATCACCGAGCACTGCGATGCCCGCAAGCTCACGCCTCGCGAAAGGCTCGCCCTTTTCATCGAGGTCTGCGGGGCGATCCAGCACGCGCACCTGAAGGGTCTGATCCATCGCGACATCAAGCCGTCGAACATCCTCGTCAGCTCCACCGCCGCGGGAGACACGCCGAAGGTCATCGACTTCGGCATCGCGAAGGCGACCACCGGCCGGCCGCTCGGCGCCACCGCCTTCACCGGGCACGACCAGCTCCTCGGCACCCCGGCCTACATGAGCCCGGAGCAGGTGGACCTGCGCGGCACGGACATCGACTCGCGCTGCGATGTGTACAGCCTCGGGGTGCTGCTTTACGAGTTGCTCACCGGCCGCACGCCCTTCGATGGCGAGGAGCTGGCGAACTGCGGCATCCTGCAGCTCCAGCGCATCCTGCTGGAGCAGGAGCCGCCCCGTCCCTCGCGGGCGCTCACCATGGCGGCGGACAGCCTGCCGGGCATCGCCGCGGACCGCTCGATGGACCCCGCGAGGCTGGTCGATTTCGTCACCGGCGACCTCGACGCCATCGTGATGAAGGCGATGGAAAAGGACCGCACCCGCCGCTACCAGACGGTGAACAGCCTGGAGGCGGACGTGCAGCGCTTCCTCGCGAACCAGCCGGTGGAGGCGAGCAAGCCGGGGCATCTCTACACCTTCCGGAAATTCGTGCGGCGGAACCGCGTCGCCTGCCTCTCGGGCGCTGCCGTGGCCATCTCGCTGGTCGCGGGACTCGCCGTCTCGACCTGGCTTTACGTCCGGGAGAGCCGGGCTATCGCCGAGCGCTCGCGGCTGGTGAAGGAGGCGGAAGCGCACGAGGCGGAGAAGCTGATCTTCCGCAAGCAGGCGATGGAGCGCGAGATCTTCTCCCGGCTCACCTTCCTGATCAACGAGGGCCGCGAGGCCGAAGCGGAGGAAATGCTCCGCGACAATCCGGTGGAGAACATCGAGTCGCGGCGCGAGGGCGTGACCATCTTCCGCGCGCTGGCCCACTGGAGCGGCCAGAAGCAGCAGCCGGAGCAGACGCTCGCCTACTTCCGCCAGCTCGACCAGGCGAACCGGAACAGCGATCCCGTGAACGTGATCGAGGGCCGCGACCTGATGCCGCTCGCGCCGCTGGTGCTGACCATCGAGGGAGACGATGCCTACGAGCACCTTCGCAGCCGGGTGCTGATGAATTACCTGCCGGTCCAGAGCACCCGCAGCGCCCATCAGGTGCTGAAGATGTGTCTGCTCACCCCGGCGGACCCGTCCATGCTGGAGACGCTGGGCGACGTGGCGAAGGTCTGCGAATCCCATGTCCCCGGGCCGAACGGCATCCGCCCGAATGCCGACTGGGAGGCCTTTTCCATGGCCCTCTACCACCTGCGAATGCAGGACCACGAGCAATCGCTGGAGTGGCGGAACCGCTTCGCCGCCCTGCCAAAGGTCTCCCGCGTCTGCGCGACCGCCGCCCGCGCCGTCGCGGCCATGGCTTCCTACCACCTCGGGAAACACGAGCAGGCACGGATCGAACTCGCCCGGGCGAAGGTCGATTCCGACAACTCCGCCATCCCCGCGGACTACAAGAACACGTGGTGGGACTGGATCATCGCCCGCATCTTGGTCCACGAGGCGGAGGCGCTGATGGGACCCATCGAGGCGGAGGATTGACCCCTCCGGACCCGGGCATTCGTAAATCCTGCCACACCAACCCTTTAAATCAGGGGTTGAAGAGCGGATTTGTATGACTAATTTCCCCGCATGGACGGGGTTGAGGAATTCTCCCACTACTCGGAGGACGACGTGCGTCGCCTCTACCCGATCCTGCGTGCCATGGCGGGAGAGCGGATGGCCTTCGAGCGGCCGGGCAATACCCTGCAGCCGACGGCCCTCGCCCACGAGGCCTGGCTGCGCATGCGCTCCAGCGGCGACCAGAGCTGGAAGAATACCGCGCACTTCTTCACCGCGGCCGCGGAGACGATGCGCCGCATCCTCATCGACAGGGCGCGCCGCCGGAAGCGCCCGAAGCACGCCGGAGATCTGGAACGCGTGCCCCTCACCGATGCGGAAAACGAGGTGGAGAACGAGGACGAGCCGATGCTCCAGGTGAACGCCGCGCTGGAGAAGCTGAAGAAGGTGAATCCGCCCCGCGCCCAGGTCGTGCTGCTGAAATTCTTCGGCGGGCTGACAAACCAGGAGGTCGCCGAGGAGATGGGAGTGACCGAGCGTACCGTCGAGCGCTATTGGGCGTATTCGAAAACCTGGCTCTACCGCGAAATCCGCGGTCAGCGCTGATTTTTGTCGGTTCTGCCGCTCGAATGACGCCTTCTTAAGAAACGCTTGAAGCCAAGGATTCAGCGGCAGGGAGAGTCATGAGGGAGACGATAGATCCAATGGAGGACGAGACGGATTCGCTAGCCATCGAAAACGCGATTTTCGAGTCGGCCATGCAAATCCCCGACGCCGTGCAGCGTCGCGAATTCCTCGAGCGGACCTTCCACGGCGACCCGCAGGGACGGGAGAGCATGGAGGAGCTGCTGGACCTGGCAGGCACCTCGTCGGCCTTCTTCCTGGAGGGTCGCATGCGGACCGCGGAGCTGGCGCAGGAGATCATCGACGAGCTGCCGGAGGATCAACTGCCGCCCCCGGAAGAGCCCGCGACCGGCATCGAGCAGGAAGGCGACTCGATCGGCCGCTACACCCTGCTCCGGAAGATCGGCGAGGGCGGCGGCGGCGAGATCTTCGAGGCCGTACAGGACGGCATGGTGCGCACCGTCGCGCTGAAGATCATCCGTAGCGGCATGGACACGGAGTCCGTGGTATCGCGCTTCGAGGCGGAGCGACAGACGCTGGAGATCATGGAGCACCCGAATATCGCGCGGGTGCTGGATGCGGGGCGGACTGTGCACGGCAGGCCCTACTTCGTGATGGAACTGGTGCGCGGGCCGCGGATCACCACCTTCTGCGAGACCGAGCGGCTGGACATCCCCGCGCGCATCGAGCTCTTCCTGAAAGTCTGCCAGGCGATCCAGCACGCCCACCAGAAGGGCGTGGTCCACCGCGACATCAAGCCGGCAAACATCCTCGTCGAGAACGTGGACGGGACCCATGTGCCGAAGGTGATCGACTTCGGCATCGCGAAGGCGCTGCAAGGCCCGCTGCACGGGCGGGGCGGGATGACGCAGATGGGGCAATTCATCGGCACCCCCGCCTACATGAGCCCGGAGCAGATCGACATGGGCGGCATGGACATCGACACGCGAGCCGACCTCTACAGCCTCGGCGCGCTGCTCTACGAACTGCTCGCGGGGCGTCCCCCTTTCGACACGGAGAAGCTGCTGGAAATGGGCATGACCGAGATGCGCCGCGTGCTCATCGAGGACAATCCTCCCCTGCCCTCCGAGGTCGCGCGGACCCCTGCCGAAGAAGGGAAAGGCAACACCCTGCCCGGCCCGGGCGAAAAGTGGGCGAATGCGCTGCGCGGGGATCTCGACTGGGTCGTCTTCAAGGCGATGGAGAAGGAGCGGAACCGCCGCTACCAGACGGCGAACAGCCTGGCCATGGACCTGCGCCGGTACCTGCGGAACGAGCCGGTGAGCGCACGCAAGCCGAGCCGCGGCTACTACATGCGGAAATTCTTCCAGCGGAACCGCGCCGCGTGCCTGCTGGGCGCGGCCATGCTGATCTCGCTGGTGGTGGGCTTCGGCACCACCACGGCGCTCTATTTCCGTGAAAAGGAGGCCCTGTCCGAGCAAGCCCGCCTGAAGCAGCAGGCGCAGGCACGGGCAAACGTCTCGCGCGCGGCCATCCTGCTCAGCGAGGGGAATACCGCCGGGGCGGACCGCCTGCTGCGGCAGGACTCGCTGGAGTCGATCGAGGCTTCGCCGGAGGCCGCCGAGGTCTTCCGCTCGCTCGGCCGGTGGAATGCGGTCTTTGGCCGGTGGGATCAGGCTGCGGCGTGCTTCCGCATGATGAACGAGGCGAACCGCCTGGGCGATCCCATCCGCATCCTCGAAGGGACCGACCTCCTGATGACCGCCCCGTCCTACCTCGAGGCGGGCGACCGGAAGGCCTATCTGGAATTCCGCGACGAGATGCTGGAGCGCCACCTGCCGACGAGGAATGCGCTACAGGCCGAGCACCTGCTGAAAGTCTGCCTGCTGATCCCGGCGGAGCCCGCCGTGCTGAAGCGCCTGGATGCCGCCGCGCAGATGTGCCGGGACCACAAGCCGGGCAAACCAGGCATCCCGGAATGGAACGCTCTCTCACTCTCCATCTACCACTTCCGAAAGGGCGATTACCAGCAGGCGATCAAAGACGCGGACAAGTGCATCAGCTACAAGGACGCCGCCGGCAGCCGTGCCGCCGCCGCCCGCTGCCTGATCGCGATGTCCCGCCACAAGCTCGGCGATGCCAAGGAGGCGCGCAGCAACATGGAGAAGGTGCGGGCGGAGCTGGCGAGGGTGGAATCGCTCATTGATGAGGCTGGTTTCCCGCCCATCGGCACCTGGTTCTCCTGGGCCATGGTCCGCATCCTGGAGCGCGAAGCCGCTGCAATGACGGGCATTTGAAACAGGCAGTATGACAGATTTTTCACGGGAAAGGTAAAATTTCCTGTCGGGTTGGGACCGGGCGAATCGCCTCTTGGACCGTGGGGCACCCCCGGTGGGATCTGATGATCGCCGGGCCTCTTGGCCCCACGGAACCCCAACCCGTTGAACCCAAGTGACCCATCCGACTCCTACCGTGTCGGGGCTGATCCATCGTATCGGCTTCGTCAGCATGGTCGTACCCATGACGACCATCCCGCTCTCCGCCTCCGCCCAATCCACTTGGCTCGGCGCAAACGCAAACTGGTCCACGGCCAGCAACTGGAATCCGGCGGCCCTGCCTGCCGCCGACGCCAACATCATCGTCAACGACACCACGGTCGCGGGCCTGACGCTCAATGACGGCAGCCACTCGGTGGGCTCCATCCTGATCGGCAACACCGGCAACCGCATCACCGGCTTCACGGTGCAGACCAATGCGGCGAACACGCTGACCATCAAGGGCGGCGTCACCGCGAGCGGAAATTTCACCACCGGTATCGGCACCCGCTTCCGCGGGAATACCGTGATCGCCAACGAGCAAACCTGGCAGGTGGGCGGCGCGGCAGGCACGCATGCGGAGGACCGCGGCATCGCCATCAACGACGTCGGCAGCGGCAATGTGATCGGCACGCTGGCCCTGAATGCCGACCTCAACAAATCCGGCACCGGCCAGCTCACCATGGGCGCCCTGACCGTGACGGGCGTGGGGAACATCAATGTCAACGAAGGCTCCCTGAAGCTGAATGCCGGCGGCTCGCTGCCGCTGACGATGGCCAAGGCGAACGGAGCCGGAAAGATCACCGTCAACAACTCGGCGCTGCTGATCCTTTCCAAGAACTCCGGCAGCTTCGCCCTGTCCCGCGACATCGAGTTCCGGAACACCTCGAACCTGATGACCGGCAGCGGCTCGAACACCGCGCCCGGCACCTGGGAAATCGCCTCGAACGTCGGCTGGGTGGGCACCGCCCACACCATCACGAACAACCAGGACGCCAATAACACCAGCCTGGTCCACTACCGCATGACCGGCGTGATGTCCGGCAGCGCGAACCTCACCAAGACCGGCGCGAGCAACCTGATCCTCGCAGGCGCCGGCGCGAACACCCACACCGGCAACATCACGGTGAACCAGGGCGCGCTCGTGCTCGACAAGACCGGCGCACTCGCGGTGAACGGCAACATCACCGTCGCCGGCACCGGAACGCTGACCGTCAACCAGGCCGAGCAGATCGCCGACACCTCCAGCATCACCGTCACCGGCGGTGCCATCGGCTTCACGGCGAACCGCGCGGAAACGATCGCCTCGCTGACCATCGGCTCGCCGATCATCTCCAGCGTGTCCGGCTTCACCGTGACCGGAGCGACCTCGATCACCTCGGGCACGCACCAGATCAACTCGGCGCACACCTTCACGACCAACAGCCTGTCCATCGCGAACGGCACGCTGCAATTCGTCGGCAACGGCACGCCGCCGGAGACTTCCATCGCGAACGTGGGAGCGGGCGGACTCACCCTGAACAACGCAAAGATCGAGTATGGCAACCCGGGTGCGAACGGCGGCAACACGACCACCAGCAGGGTCAACCTCTCGGGCGACCTCGTCTCCACCGGTGCCAGCCGCTTTGAGACGGTGAACAATGCCGGAGCGCGCATCCTCGACCTGCAGGGTGCTTCCCGTGCCTTCGCCGTGAATG
Source organism: Luteolibacter flavescens (assembly GCF_025950085.1). Classification (NCBI taxonomy): domain Bacteria; kingdom Pseudomonadati; phylum Verrucomicrobiota; class Verrucomicrobiia; order Verrucomicrobiales; family Verrucomicrobiaceae; genus Neoluteolibacter; species Neoluteolibacter flavescens. The sequence continues at coordinate 236,450 of NZ_JAPDDS010000005.1, read as the reverse complement.
GAGGCACGCTGGAAATCCGTCCTGCGACCGAAAACGGCACGAACAACGGCCCGTCCATCGAGAACGGCTCCGTGGTGAAAACGGGCGAGGGCACGCTGGTGCTTTCCCGCTCGAATTCCACGGCGAACTTCTCCTTCAACGAAGGCCCCGTGCGCCTGAAGTCCGAGGTGGGCGCAGGCAATGTGACCCACGCCGCGGGCCCGCTGCACATGGACATCGGCGGCACTTCTCCGGCGAAGCTCACCGCCAGCGGGGACTTCACCAGCACCGGCGGCACCATCGAGCTCACCGCGGTCGAGGACGTGACCTTCACCGGAAACAAGGAGCTGGTCCGCTACCACGGCACGCTGACCGGCACGCCCGTCATCAACATCCCCGCCGCGCTGCAAAACAGCCGCATGGCTCCGGTGGTGGACTACGGCACCGGCACTGACAGCGCGATCACCATCTCGTCCGCCGCGCTGCCGCTGCCGCTGACTTGGACGGGCACGTTTGGCAGCGTATGGGACATCGCCAGTGCGTCCAACTTCGCGAATGCGGGTGCCCAGAATTTCTACGATCTGGACTCCGTCACCTTCAATGACACCGCGAGCGGCTCGTCCATCGTGCTGAACTCGACCGTCACGCCGAAGGACGTCGTCTTCGACCACGGCGTCACCGTGCCCACCTTCACGCTCACCGGCACCGGTGCCATCACCGGCCCGACGAAGCTGACGAAGAACGGCACCGGCACCACCATCATCGCCACGGACAACAGCTACACCGGCGCGACCGACATCCTCGGCGGCACGCTGCAGGTGGGCAATGGTGGCCTGACGGGCAGCCTCGGCACCGGTGCGGTGCAGGTGGCCGCAGGCGCCACGCTGAAATTCGCCCGCGGCGGCTACGCCGTGGTGGGCAACACCATCACCGGTGCGGGCACGCTGGAAAACAGCGGTCCCGGAACCGCCGCACTGACCGCGAACAGCGACGCCTTCACAGGCACCGTGGTCGTCAGCGGCGGCACGCTCCAGATCGGTGACGGCGGCACGACCGGCTCGCTCGGCACGCTGCCCGTCAGCATCGCCGCAGGTGCCACTTTCGCGGTGAAGCGCTCGGAGACGCCGACCATCTCGAATGTCCTCAGCGGCGCGGGATCGCTGGCCATCGTCGGCGGTAGCCCCATCCTGAATGCGGCGACCGTGAACCTCCACACCGGCGGCGTGAGCGTCACGGAAGGCGGCGTGCTCCGCGTGCCTGCTGACACCACGCTCGGCGAGGTGCCCGCCGACCTCATCCCGAATGCCATCCGCCTCGATCACGGCGGCCTGAAGAACCAGGACACGAACACCGTGATCAGCGCGAACCGCGGCATCGCGATCACCGGTGAAGCCTACTTCACCGCAGGCTGGTCGAAGAAGCTCACCATCGACGGTCCGATCACCGGCACCGGCAATGTCTTCATCAACCGCGACTCCGGACCGGTCTACTTCTCGAACACCGCGAGCGACTGGAACGGCGTGCTAACGCTGGGAGGGAACAGGCCGGGCTTCAATGGCGAGACCGGCGGCGTGCTGGAGATCACCTCGATCAACAACGGCGGCGTGGCAGGTCCGCTCGGCAAGTCCTCCGCGGCACCGGGCAACATCGTCTTCACCGGCGGCACCCTGCTTTACAGCGCGGCGAACATCGCCACGACCGACCGCGGCTTCACCCTCGAAGGCTCCGGCACGGTCAACGTGTCGGCGGCGGATGCGGCGCTCGCCTTCAGCGGTCAGGTGACGGGCCCCGGCTCGCTCACGAAGACCGGCCCGGGCAAGCTGACGCTCAGCGGAGCCAGCGACTTCGCCGGGGAAAAGGTCATCGCCGACGGCACGCTGGAAGTGAAGTCCACCACGGCCCTCGGCGGCACCGGCGCTCCCGTGCGATTCACGGGCACGGCCGGCGTGCTCGATCTCGCGACGAGCTCCAGCGTCTCGCCGTATCCCGTCACCATCGGTGCGGCGGCCTCCGGCAGGATCCTCGCGAACATGGCGGCACCGGGTGCAGGCATCCACCACACGCTCGGCCAGGCCGATCTCGCAGCGGTGACGCTGAATGTGGCCGCAGGCGCGAATGTGACCGGCGGTGATCCGCGCGTGGTCTTCTCCGGCCTGTCCCTGACGGCTGAAGCGGCTGGCGCCACCATCCTGAATCCCACCACCGCGAACATCTCGGTGGGTGGACCGGTGAGCATCACGGCGGGCAACTTCGCCAAGGGCCTGACGCTCGGCGGCACCGGCCTGAACAGCGAGGTGACCGGCAGCATCGGCAACGGCCTCAACACGCTCAGCCTGACCAAGGCGAACAACAGCCTGTGGACGCTCTCCGGCGACAACACCTTCACCGGAAACGTGACGGTGGATGATGGCACCCTCGTGCTGGCCCACGGCAATGCCCTCGGCGACCCGGCCAAGACGGTGATCGTCGCCGGTGACGACGCGCAGGCCCGCACCCCGGAGCTCCGCCTGACCGGCGGCATCTCCGCCACCGTGGCGACCATCCAGGTCTCCGGCATGGGCATGGACCAGACCTCGGGAGCCATCCGCAACTACTCCGGCGACAACACGCTGAACGCGACCACGCAGGTGACGATGCGGACCGGCAACGGCGGCACCACGCTCTACTCGGACAGCGGCACGCTCACGCTGAACACGCCGCTGCTGACGTCGAATGCCTCCAACCGCGCGCTGACGCTGGCAGGTGCCGGCAACGGCGTGATCAACGGCGTGATCGCCAACGGCTCCACCGCCAACCTCCCGGTCTCCAAGAACGGCACCGGCACGTGGACGCTCAACGGAGCAAGCACCTACTCCGGTGCCACCCTCGTCAACCAAGGCGTGCTGTCGCTGAACCAGGCATCGCTCTCCGATACCGCGGCGGTCGGCATCTCCACGGGGGGAGTTCTGAACCTGAACTTCAGCGGCACGGACCGGGTGGGCTCGCTCATCATCAACGGCGAGTTCCGTCCCGACGGCGTCTACAATGCCAGCAACGAGCCGGGCTTCATCACCGGCACGGGCAGCATCCGCGTGGGTGCGGAGCCTTCGGGCTACGGCACCTGGGCGGCGGGCTATCCCTTCACCGCAGGCGTGGATGACGGCGTGGACCAGGACCCGGATGGCGACGGCATCAGCAACCTGATGGAATACGTCCTGGGCGGCGTGCCCGTCGGAGCCGGTGCGAGCGACCGCTCCATCCTGCCAACCCATGCGGTGACCGCAGACAGCCTGGTGCTCACCTTCCGCCGCAGCGATGCCTCGGAAAACGATGTGACGCTGAAGGTCCAGTGGTCCTCGGACCTGGGAACGTGGAATGACTTCGCCACCATCGGCGCGGGCGATGCCCTGCCCGCGGTGGACGTCACGGAAGACTCCCCGACGGCCGGTCTCGACACGGTCGTGGTGACCGTTCCGAAGAGCCTCAGCACCACGGGCAAGCTCTTCGTCCGCCTGCACGCGGTGAAGTGACCCGATTGTCACCGATCGATTGAGAATGGCTGCCGGGGCTTCGTGCTCCGGCAGCCTTTTCATTTTCCGCCTGTGACTTCAGGAGCGATGAAAGACTGCGTCCTTCCCATCCGCCCGGCATCGGCTACCGTCACGGGTGATGCCTTCGTTTGACTCCGCCGCGATCTCCAAGCTGATCATCTGGATGGTGGCCGTGACTTGGCCCATCGGCCTGCTGGCAGCGTGGATCTGGCGGCGGCGATGGCTGGAGCGCTACGAGCGCCAGGGCGAGGCGACATCGGAGGAAATCCTGGACGAGCTGGAGAAAGCATGGGCGACGCGGCGCACGCTGCTGATCCGCACTTCCACGGAGTATCTGCCCTTCGTCTTCGAGCGCATCCGCGAGATCGTGGACAGTGGATTCGAGGACAAGCAGATGCTCTCGCTGCTGGAGCGGATCGACTACCATCCGCCGAATGAGGAGCGGCAGGCCGTCTTCCCCGTGGAAGTGAAGGGCCGCACCGTGGACCTGCACCTGAAATGGGCGCGCGACGAGGGCGACCGCATCCGCCTGCGCGTGACCGCCGCGCCGGCCATCATCCGCGCGCTGCGGGAGCAGAAGAAGAAGATCCCGAAGGCGGCCATTACGGACTGACGGAATCTCGGTTGCGCGGGCCGCCCCGGCTTCCCATCATCCGCGCATGAGCAACCAGCCCGGCGCGAGCAAGTGAATCTCGCGCTCGAACTCGCCGCCTTCTCCGGCCTGATGGCGCTGGGCCAATTCAGCCCCGGGCCGGACATGATCCTCATCACCCGGACGGCGCTGGCGGATGGCGCGAAGGCCGGTGCCCTCATGGGGCTGGGAATCGCCACCGGCCTCTGCATCCACACGTCCGTCGCCGTGGGCGGGCTGGCAGTCGCCTTCGAGCAGAGCCCGGGCATCCGCCAGGCGATCTCATGGTCAGCGGCGGCGTATCTGCTGTGGCTCGCGTGGTGCCTGCTGCGCTCCGCTTTCGCCACGCCCGCGGCAGGCGGGGAAGTCGTCGCCGTGCCCGCAAGACGCGGCCCGTACGTGCGCGGCTTCATCTGCAATCTGCTGAATCCGAAAGCGGTGATTTTCCTCGCGGCGACGTGCGCGCCCTTCCTGACCGGACCGCATCCGTCATGGTGGCCTTTTGCAATCGCCATCCTGGTGATCGTTCAGGGTGGCACGCTGTGGGCCCTCTGGTCGTGGCTGCTCCAGTGGCGGCCGCTGCGCTCGCGCTACGAGAGATCGGCACGGTGGATCGATGGCGTCTTCGGCTTCGCGCTCGCCGCGCTCGCGGTGAAGCTGCTGGTCGCGCCATGAGCCGGGAAGCCGGGTCGCAAGGCGCACGACGGAAAAATCCCGTTTGCATCTCCCCTTGGATTGCCTTTCATGCGGGCAAGTCCCGTCTCGATCAGCCAGCCCTATCATCCCACATTTCATTTACCCATGAAGTTCCCAGGTTTCCGTTCCCTCGCCCTCTTCGCATTTGCGGGGGCGGCACTCGCGCTGAGCTCCTGCACCACCATCAAGCCGAGCGGCCCACAGACGTCCTTCAAATTCGACCCGCCGGTGAAGCAGCCGACCGGGAGCGGCGCGATCCGCGTGAAGATGAGCACCGGCGCGCAGCGTCTCTACGTGGTGCAGGGTGACGACGTGCTGCTCGCCACGCCCATCTGCGTCGGCACGGCCTCCACCCCCACGCCGCACGGCACCTTCCCCATCCGCGCGAAGAAGGCCGAGCGCCGCCGCGCCAGCAGCCCGGGTGCCGGCTACCCGATGACCTACTGGATGGAGTTCTACAGCCCGGCCTACGGCATGCACTGGGGCTTCGTGAAGCCCTACCCCTCCACCCACGGCTGCGTGCGCCTGCCGCTGAATTCCGCCCGCAAGATCTTCAACCTCGTGAAGGTCGGCACGCCCATCGACATCTCCCGCAGCCAGCCGTGGGACGAAACCATCGGCAAGACCCTGCCGACGCTGGATGACAGCGCGCTGCCAAACCCGCCGACTTCCTACATGATGAGCCCGCAGGTCTTCAGCGACGCGCAGAAGGGCAAGATGTGGGAGTTCTGATGACTCCTACCGGCCCGGATCACGAGGCCGGACCTTCCTTTCAAAACCGTGGCTGCCCCGTGGCGGCCGCGGTTTTTTGCGTCCGGATCAGTAGTTCGTGCGCGAACGCTCCCAGGATTTCACGCGGCCATTGCTGAAGAGCACCGAGGCACGGCGATACGGCACGTAGGTGATCTCCTGGCCGAGTCCGTAGGTGGAGTAGGGATAGCCATACCGGCCATAGCGACCGTAGCCCATACCGTATCCCCAGCCGCTGTAGAAGGAATTCGAATACACCGGCGTGGACCCGGCATAGTCCCAGCGCAGGGTGGATGCACCGTTTTCGCTGCCCTCGTATTCGCGGCTGGCGCGGCCCCATGCGAGATAGACGGCGTCGGTGCTCATGCCCTTCGCGAGTTCGCCACGGCTGACGAGTTCCTGGTGCTTCGCCGGGAGTCGGTCATACATCCCCGGCTGGGCGGCGATGCGGGCCGCGGGCGTGGACGGCACGCAGGAGGCGAAAACCAGCACGGAAAGTGCGGCAGCGAGCACGAGTTTCATGCCAAATGCCATACACCCGCCGGAGCTTGCGTGCAAACACGGGCAGAACCGAAAATTCCACCGCAAACTCTCTTGCCAACCGCGAAACCGCCGACTCAATCTCGCCTCGCAAACGTCCCTGATCTACCCATGTCCGACCTGCTCGAAGACGACGACCTGTCCTCCGCCCTGAAGAAGTGCCCCGAGTGGGAGTACGAAAAGAACGCGATCAACCGCACCTTTGAATTCGAGGAATTCATGGACGGCATCGACTTCGTCAACAGCGTGGCCGACATCTCCGATGAAGCCCAGCACCACCCGGACATCCGCATCAGCTACACGAAGGTGACGCTGAAGCTGACGACCCACGATGCCGGCGGCGTGACCGATGCCGACGTCGAGCTCGCCCAGCGCATCGACAACCTGGTGGACTGAACCGCACCGGACGTTTCAACACCACTTTCGAAAAAGGCCCGCCATCCGCGGGCCTTTTTCCTTTGGTGGGCAGAGCGCCTCTCAGCGCTCGGCGATGGCGCGGACTTCCTCCGGCGACAGCATGACGCGCTGGTAGACCTCCTTCGCCGCACGGATCATCGCCACCGCGGACTCGCGCTCGTCGTGGATGATCTCGACGGTGATCTCGCGCAGCGCCTCGGCTTCCGTGGAGAATTTCGTGCGGGCAAAGATGACGATGCCGGGATTCAGCTCGCGCACGACGGGGACCGCCGCGCTGATGTGCTCCACCGAGGGGAAGGTGAAGGCGATCATGCGGGCGCGGCCGATGCCTGCCAGCTCCAGCGCCTCGGGGTGGGAGGCATCGGCGAAGAGGACGGGCTGCCCGGCGGCCTTCAGCGCGCGGACGGTATCGGAATTCAGCTCGATGATCAGGGTGTCCACGCCGCTTTCCTTCAGCGCGGCATTCAGCGCCTTGCCCACCGGGCCGTAGCCGCAGATGACGGCGTGGTCCTTGATCTCCTTGATCGCATGCATCGGCGTCAGGGGATCGGACGGCAGCGGGCTCGCGCCACGGCGGCCATGGCGCTCCAGCCACTGGCAGAGCGGGCCGCTGCCGCGCATGAGCATGGGCACCATGGCCATGGTCAGCGCGGCGCAGCTCAGCAGGAGCTGCTGGATGGCGGGGTCGGCCGGGCGGTAGTCGGCGGCCTTCCCCAGCAGGACGAGCGAGAATTCCCCGGAGCTGGAAAGCGCCGCCCCGGTGAGCAGGGCGGGCCGCAGCGGGAGCTTGAAGATGCGCGCGACATTGAAGGCCACGGTGCCCTTCACGATGAGGATGAGGATGCTGAAGCCGACGATGCGCACCCAGTCCGCCGCCACGCCCTGGAGATCGATCTGGAGCCCCACGGAGACGAAGAAGATCGCGAGGAAGAGATCCTTGAAGGGCATGATGTCCGCCATGATGCGGTGACGGTAGATCGACTCGCTGACCACCAGACCCGCGGCGAAGGCACCGAGCGCCGGGGAGAGCCCCAGCAGCGCGCCAAGCACCGCGACCCCCGAGCAGAGGGCGACCACCGACAGCGTGAAAAGCTCCCGGCTGCGCGTGCGCGCCACGGCGTGCAGCAGCGGCGTGATGCCGAAGCGCCCGAGCAAAAGCGTGCCGCCGAGGAAGAGCACCCCTTTCCCGAGGGCGATGCCGATTTCCCCGCCCATCGACCCCTCGCCCTTCCCATACAGCCCGGGCAGGATGAGCAGGAAGAGGATGACCACGATGTCATCGAAGAGGGCGATCGCCAGCGCGGTCCTGGCCCCGGGATTGTTCGACTGTCCCATGTCCTGGAAGGACTTCATGGAGACGGCGGTGGAACTCAGCGCCACCGAGACCGCCAGCACCACCACCTCCGCCTGCGGCCGTATCCCGCAGAACCACGCGATGGTCCCGCCAACGAGCGAGATGGTGCCCACCTGGATGCCGCCGCCGATCAGCGAGACCTTCCAGAGATGCCGCAGCTCCCCGAGCGAAAACTCCACCCCCAGCGTGAACATCAGCAGGATGACGCCCAGCTCCGCGAGGTGCGCGACCACGCCATCCATGGGCGAATCGTGCGAGCCGAAGGAGCCCAGCAGCGGCGTATTCGCAATGATGAGGCCGCAGAGCAGGTAGCCGATCAGGAGATTCTGCTTCAGCTTCGACAGCAGCAGCGACATCAGCACCGCCAGCAGCAGCACCATGCTGAGCACCCCGAAGAGGGGCGAGACATCCGCAGCTCCGGCGGCAAGGGTCTGGAAGGCAAGCACCGTCGACTTTTTTCACCCTAACCGGATCGGCCAAGGGAAAAATCTCCGGATTGCGCGAAGCCGGGATGGCCGGGCCCGCAGGCGGCCTTACCTCGGCAGCATCAGCTCCTTGTCATCCATGCCGGTCAGCTCGCGCAGGCCCTTCAGCAGGCGCATGAGGATCACGAAGAGGATCGCCATCACCGGCAGGCCGATCACCGCGAAGCTCCAGCCGGTGAGCTTGCCCACGATGCTGTTGTAGGTCTCCAGCGCGTCCGGGGCCATGGAGTCGAAGCCGCGGAAGAACCACAGCGCGAGGCCGAGATTCATCGCAGCGCTCAGGAAGAAGGACCCGGCAAAGAAGCGCGTGGCCTGCAGGAGCAGCCGCGAGTAGCCATCCTGCGTGCCGCGCTCGGCAACCCGCTGCTCGATCTTCGGGATATCGAAGATGGAGTCATTGTAGAGGAAGACGCGGATCAGCGGGCTCGCCGACTTGTGGGAGGTCAGGATGGCGAAGGCCAGCACCAGCGGGATGGAGCCTTCCTTGATGCCGAAGAGCAGCCCGGCATTCGGCTTCACCGTGCCATCTGCATTCCACAGATAGAGCGTCAGGCCGCCGGTGAGCAGCACGGAGATGAAGCCGAGGGCGGAGAAGACATTCCCCTTCCGCGTCTTCACGAAGTGCCAGATGCCGTAGGCGAGCGGTGGCAGCAGCGCGACGATCATCGCCCACATCGGGCCGATGTGCCATGGCTGCACGGACTTCCCGAGCTTCACTTGGAGAGCAGGGTCCTTGCTCAGGTAGCTGAGGGCCAGCACCGGGATCAGCACGTTGATCAGGATATTCGCGAGCGGATGCTCCTGGGACGGCGATTTGGCCTTGGGATCGGGCATGGGATTGGCCCGGAGACAAGCGGCTGACCCGCGTCTTGCAAACGAAAAAGGGCCGCAGTCCCGGCGACTGGATTCTGATCGGAGAACAACGAAACGAGCGAAACGAACGAAAGTCTGAGAAGGATTGGGCTACAGCCTCTTGGGCATCTTCTCTGAATCTCGCGGAATTTCGTCCATTTCGTTGTTCCCACCGCCTTTCACGAGTCGCGCTTGGAGGTTGCCCGGCGTGCCGCGGGGTGCTTCGCTCCGCGCGCCGTGTCTGTGTCTCATCCGTCATCCATCCGCCGCACGCTCGCCATCATCTCCCACCCGGACGCCGGCAAGACGACGCTCACGGAGAAATTCCTCCTCTACGGGGGTGCCATCGACCTCGCGGGCTCCGTGACCTCGCGCCGCGACCGCCGCCAGACCACCTCCGACTGGATGGAGCTGGAAAAGCAGCGCGGGATCTCGATTTCCTCCACCGTCCTGCAATTCCAATACGGCGGCTACCACGTCAACCTATTGGACACCCCGGGTCACGAGGACTTCTCGGAAGACACCTACCGCGTGCTGACCGCCGTGGACGCCGTGATCATGGTGGTGGACGCCGGCAAGGGCGTGGAGGCCCGGACGCGCAAGCTCTTCGAAATCTGCCGCCTCCGCGGCATCCCGATCTTCACCTTCATCAACAAGCTCGACCGCCCGACCCGCTCGCCGATCGACCTGGTGGACGAGATCGAGAACGTCCTTGGCATCGCCTCCCACCCGATGAACTGGCCGCTCGGCGACGGCCCGCGCTTCCGCGGCCTGATCCAGCGCCGCGACGGGCAGCTCAATCTCTTCGAGAAGACGAAGGCCGGTGCCTACCGCGCGCCCGTCTCCGTGCTCGGCCTGACCGACCCCGCCGTGCGCGAGCACGTGGATGGCGACCTGGTGGACAAGGCCGTGGAGGAAATGGAGCTGCTGGACATCGCCGGTGCGCCCTTCGACCTGGAGCGCGTGCTGAAGGGCGAGCTGACGCCCGTCTTCTTCGGCTCGGCGGCGAACAACTTCGGCATCCAGCTCCTGCTCGATGGCTTCCTCTCGATGGCCCCGGAGCCCTCCGGCCGGAAGTCCGGCGAGACGATGATCGAGCCGGAGGACAAGCGCTTCAGCGGCTTCGTCTTCAAGATCCAGGCGAACATGAACCCGAAGCACCGGGACCGCATGGCCTTCATCCGCATCGTCTCCGGGAAATTCGAGCGCGACATGCAGGTCTGGCACGGCTCCGCCGCCAAGCAGATCCGCCTCTCCAATTCCCAGAAGCTCTTTGCCCAGGAACGTGAGATCGTCGATGAAGCCTTCGCCGGTGACGTCGTCGGCCTCGTCGGCAACCAGCCCTTTGAAATCGGCGACACGCTGACCGTGGACAACTCGATCAAGTTTGACGAGATCCCGGTCTTCCCGCCCGAGTGCTTTGCCAATATCCGCGGCCGCAGCACCGCCACCGCCAAGCGCTTCCGCGCGGGCATGGACCAACTCGTCCGCGAGGGTGTCATCCAGCTCTTCGAGACGGCGGGCGGCTCCGCCTCGCTGCTCGGCGCAATCGGCCCGCTGCAGTTCGAAGTGCTCAAGTATCGCCTCGAGTCGGAATACGGCGCAGAGGTCATCGTCGAGCACTGCCCGTGGCAGGTGATCCGCTGGCTGATGAAGGACGACGAGCCCGTCACCGGTGCCTTCCCTCCCACCGACGATCTCCCCGGCGGCTGTGCCCTCGCCAAGGACGCCGCCGGCCACTGGGTCGTCCTCGCCGAAGCCGAATGGGCTCTCCGCAGCTTCAAGCGCTACCACGAACAGTGGGAGCTCGCGGAGCGGCTGGTCAAATAGAGACCGAGGACTCAGAAATCAGCCTCCATGGCATATAACCAAGCATCTTTCTTCCTGTTTGCGCCCGGAGTCGGCCCGATCATGGAAACGGTCGAGGGGGCCGTCACAAGCTCCGGCGATTCAGTTTCGACCCTTTCCTTCTCTTCATCTGATTCGGCTGCTCCGCAGGTCTTCACCACCGCCCTACGGCAGTGGTTCATGGATCGAGGCTTTGCCCGGAAGGGGGATAGCGAGAAACAGATGTTTCGCGGAACTCAGCCGACCCCGTTCGGAATGGAGGACGAGATCGTTGTTTGGCTTTCGCTAGATGAGGATCAGGTCACCGGCCTCTACATGCGCTTCCTCCTGACCAAGCAGACTCCGGAACAGATTCCTGAATGGACAAACCTGATCCTGGCTCTTGGCCATGATTTCGGATTTCAGATCATGGGCGCAAACCACGAGCTGTTGCCATGCTCTGATTTCCTCGGCGTCCTCGTACAAAACTACAATTTCCTCGATTTCAAAAAAGCAAAAGGGTGGGTGATCTAGGCTGAGACAGCCACGAACCACGACCAGTAGGAATTCGCCGAGCGGTTTCCGACGAGCCGCGCCGGAGACTGTCGACAGGAAACCCGCAACCCACAGATGAAACGCCTCCTCATCCTGATGGCTTTGCTCTTCGGAATTATCTCGGCGGCATTTTGGGGAGGCGTCCAGTGGTCGAAAGGCTCGAGGCGGGCGCTCGTGGAGCATCAGGCCATATGGCTCGCCCGGATGTGGTCCGACGACCAGACCCTCGACCAAATTTGCCAAGCGGCGGCGGAAACAGGAAACACCCCCGTTTTCCGCGACGAGTGGGATGCCGGCAGCGGCGAGATCCTCGCATTCGGTCCCGTGGTGTCCGGGGAGAGGGTCTATGTGAGGAAAGATCGCGCCGTCCGCTGGAGAGCGGCGAGGTGACTAGCCTGGTCAGTATCGATATTCGTTTTCCTTCGAGACGTCCCTCCCGAACGCTCGGCTCCACCATCTTGGCCTCACCGGTCTGCCTCACGAGGGACGATGGCAAGGGAGTTCCAGATGACGTTGCCGGTGATGGCGCCGAATCCTACCGGACGCTCGGTTTGCATGGCGCACCAACGCCGGTTCCGTGATAGCATGCTCCGCAGCTTCAGGCATCACCCCACCTCCCATGGCTTATCACCTTCACATTGCAAAAGCGGACGAGAGTGAAATTGCATCGGACGCTTGGCAAGCAGCGGTCATCGAGACAGAAGGCATTCGTTTGCTTGCAGCCGATGCACAAACCATCACGAATCCCGCCACCGGCGAGGTGATCCGCCTCAGAGCCAGCGAGGGCGACGCAGAGGTTTTCTTCCCCGATCAAGACAGGTGGCATCTGGTCTTCCGATGGAGAGGCAATTCGGCAGCATTCGACGCCCGACTTGCAGAGACCGATCATCCCGTCTGGGAAGCAGCGGTTGCGCTGGCCACCGCTTTGGGGGCAATCATTCGCGGCGACGAGGGAGAAGCCTACGATCTTCAGTCGGCCAAAGTCATTCCTAGCTGACCTGCATCACACTACCTCTCAAACCATCATGATCGGCTTCGGTTGGTGCCTACGATTGATATTGAGTGAAAAAGGGGGACGATCCTCCATTCACGCCCGACTTCCTAACAGATAGCGCCTCTCACTTTCCCCAATCAGCTCCGGAAATGGAGATGACCTGCATGGCCTGATGAACGAGAAATGAAATCATGAGGATCGTCAGGGCGGCGATGAATGCGGTGTGCAGCCAGTAGCGGACCGGCGCTTCGCGGCGGCTGAAGCTTCCTTGGCGGCTCTCATAGACCCCGGTCAGCAAATTGCTGGAGGTCCACCAGATGAATCCTCCCGCAATCAATGAGGCGAGGCCCAGCCCGATGTGCTCCTGCGTGAAGGGACGGCATGAAATGCCGAGAACCAAGGCAGGCACGACGGTCAGCCCGAAGCACACCGGCATCGGGACAGACCGTCTTTTCCCGGTTTCCCCGGGCAGGACGAACTTGGGCATCGGGCGAGGCAATTGCTTGGCCGAAGCTAGCGAAGCGACATCTTCTTCCAAGCCGGAAGGACATAACAGGCCGACAGAAATTCTCCTGTGCGACGTTCTCTCCGGTGCCCGCCCGACCAGCAAGGCGACCCTGCCATGGACCCCGACGAGACCGATCACGACACTCCGCCAAAGGAAGATCCCGCAATCGTCAGGACCCGCAGGTGGAATCGCTTCAAGAAGATCCTGATCATCTTCGTTGCGGGGTGGGTCTCGGTCATCCTGGAGAAAATGGTGAAGCTCGACAGTGTGATCAGCGGCGGAGCGGAAGGCTTCATCGGCGGAATTTTCATAGCCCCCTTCCTGCTCATCATCACGCTGCCACTGGCCGTGCTGGGATCTTGCATCGGATCTTGGAAGGTGTGGAAGCGGCGGAGGTCGTGGTTCACGGTCGGGTTGCCGGTGCTGCTCCTGTCGATTGATACTGCCGATGTCTTGTATTGGAAGTCTCGCCCGTGGGAAGGATTCGAGCAGGTGACGGGCGTGCCGCTCTCCCGTGATGCAAAGGTCGAGCGATGGGTGATCGATGACGGATACGGCCCGCTTTATGACTCGGCCTACACCTTCGAATTCACGTGCTCCCCGGAGGAAACCGAACGGCTCATTCGGGAGCTGAAGCTCACCAAGTCCTCCTCCGTAAGCAGCGGACGACCGGCAGCCGAATCCTGGACGGGAAAAGGCCTGCCAGCCGGGAGGATACAATACGTCCAAATGGAGATGGATGCCACGAGGACGAAGCTGCGGGTCCTATGCTACAATATTTGACGAAGACAATGCGTCTGCCTCCATGCAGGATCTGTTAGAGGATAGGTGCTGCACCCTGCTTCTCGAGGCTTGAGGCAAGATGCCTCAGCCACTTTTCAGAAGGCCCACTCGGCTCCCAGCCAGAGGGAGCGGGGGGCGGCGATGGTGCGGAGGCCGTCGCTGCTGAGGCCGGTGGCGATTTCCTGGTCGAAGAGATTGTCGATGCGGGCGTGCAGCATCACCTGCTCCGTGGCCTGCCAGGTGGCACCGATGCGGGCGCTGGTGTAGCTGGGGATGCGGCGTTGCGCGACGGCGTCGTCATACTGGTGCGCGCCGTATTCGTAGCCTGCGGAAAGGGTGATCGCGGCGGTGGCACGCCAGTCGGCGGAGGCGATGAGGCGGAGGTCCGGAGCCTGCGGGAAGGGTTGGCCCTCGAGCAGGGGCTGCCGGGTGGACTTGCTGAATTCCGTCTCGCTCCAGATGCCATCCAGCCGCAGCGTCACTGCATCGCGCGGCATCCACTCCGCCCCGGCCTGGATGCCGAGCACGCGGGCCTCGTCCACATTCTGCCGCTGCGAGCCGGAGCCGCCGGGCGGAATGGTGCCGAAGAGCGCGGCGATCAGCGCGGGATCCGTCACCGGGACATTCGCGATGGCATCGCGGATCCAGTGGTGGAAGAGGCCGGCGTCAAATTTCACGCCCTTCGCAGCCTGCCAATCCACCGTGCCCTCGATGCTGTAGAAGCGCTCCGGATCGAGCGCGGGATTTGCCTCCGTGATGTCATTCCGCACGCGGAAGGGCCGGTGCAGTTCATTCAGCGTGGGCAGTCGGAAGCTGGTCCCGGCGGAGAGGCCGAGCGTCACGTCGCCGGTGAGATCGTGCGACAGGGCGAGCGCGAAGGACGGCTCGATGCCATCGCGGTCCGGCAGGATGTCCTTCCGCAGCAGGGCGCCATTCGTGAGGGACTTCTCGATGCGGCGGCCGTCTTCCAGCTCCCAGGCATCGAGGCGCAGGCTGGCATCCAGGCGGGTAGAGCCGGTGAATTCATACCCCGCGGCGGCGAAGATACCGGTGAGGCTCTGCTCGCCGCCCGCCTGCCGCCTGCGGACGAAGCTCCCCGCGACGAAGCCCGCGTCTTCATTCGTCGCGCCATCGACGTGGCGGAAATCGGCACCCGCGGTGAGCGACCACGGCCCCTCCGGCTCCCACTGCAGGGTGAAGGCCGCACCGGTGCCATCGCCGGGCACGTGGAATTGATCGAGCGACGGCGTCTCCGCGGTGCGCGTGGCATTCACCGAGGTGAACATGGACTGGAAGCGCCGCTGCTGCCGGTAGGCCAGCGCCTGCCAGGAGATGCCGCCCTCTTCCTCCGAGGTGACGCGCAGGGCGAAGTCGAGCGCCTCGGTGGAGTTCCCCGCGAGCGGCGTGCCGTTGTTACGGTCCTCCTCGTACCAGGAGAACATCGGCTCTACGATGATGCCAGGGGCGGCACGCCAGGCGAGCTTCAGGTCCGCACCGTGGGAGTCGATCGCCAGCCGGCGGTCGATGGTCCCGCGCTGCCACGACGGCAAGGCGTGGAAGCCATCCGAATGCATGCCGAAGGCGGAGAAGCTGACGGCCATCGATTCGTCATCCGCCACCAGCGTGTGCGAGGTCGAGGCCGAGTAGGTACCCTGCCCCCCCGCTCCGACGCGCAGCAGGTGGCGCTCCTCAAAGGCGGGATGGCTGGTGAGCTGCACCACGCCCGCGGGGCTCGCATTCCCCCACACGGCGGCGCGGGCGGCGGGCACGATGCGGACGGACTCCAGCGTCGAGGGATCGTGCCGGGCCCAATAGACCCAGCCGCCGAAGGGGTCATTCTGCGGAATGCCATCCAGCACCACCAGCGTGCGCGAGGCCGCGGTGGCCCCGGTATTCCGCAGGCTCACCCCGGCCGACGTGGGATTGCCAAAGAGCGAGGTCTGGCGGCGGTAGAGCGAGAAGGAAGGCTCACCGGCCAGCACCTCGTCCAGCGTGCGGGGTGCCTCGCGGGAGAGATCCCCGGCGGTCCACTCCGCGAGCGTCCAGCCCGGGAGATCCGCCACGCTGCCGCCGCGGCGCTCCGCCAGCACGGTCATCTCGGGCAGGGCGTCCTGCGCATGCGCGGCAAGCGGACAAGCGAGCGCGGCGAGAGCGATCGGGAGACGGGCGGAGGAGAAAAGGGCGGCTTTCATCTGGAGATCCACGGGCACGGCGGCACGGCTCTAGTGCCGGACCGGCCTCATTTCCAACGGAGAGACCAGCCCGCCGGAGAACCGGGACTCCAGTAGGACGGAGAAAGTCAGTAGCCCTTCCAGAAAAGGAAGGCGCAGGCGAGAACAGCCACGCCATAGGCCAGGCCGCCGATGCAGAGGGCCTGCCAGCGGCGTTGCGTGGCGGTCGCCCACGTCACCATGTCGCGGAAGAGGTAGGGCATGCCCACCCAGTAGAGTGACGCGATGACCAGCACGAGCGCGAAGGTAGGGACCAGCAGGCGGCTCTGCGGGTCCTTCAGGAAGGCCGCCTCGAAAAGCGGGGCGGCGACCATGAGACCGAGCAGGCCGAGCGCACGCACCGCGAGGAATTCCTTCACGGCGACGCCCACGGCGATGATGGACAGCGGCACGGCGATCTTGAGGATGCGCTTCGCTCCATTGAACTCGCCGAGGTCCATGGCCAGGAACTGCGTCCAGCGCTTGCCGGGCTCCTGCACTAGGAACCAGAACCAGATGAGGCCGATGGCGAGGATGATCTGGCCGAGCTGCTGGTTCCGCGGGAATTTCTTCAGGAATCCCTGCACCGGCTGCGGCTTTGCGAGCATGATGGCATGCAGGACCACCAGCCAGATGCCCAGGGCGATGCCGGTGCCGTGGAGGGACAGGCGTTCGTAGAGGTGCATCGGGTCCATGTGCGCACGGGGAATTAGGGGAGCCCGGCGGCCGGGACAAGGCCGAAGTCGGGGTGCACCCCACCGGGGGATGGCTCATTTTGTCTGCGGGAGGGGAAAATCGGCGGTCGGAGGCGTTGCAAGATCCCACTTGCGGAACCCGCGGGGAGGGTTTTGAGAACTTGGGGCAATCGCTGTTTTCCCGTCACCCGCATGAAATTCCTGGCCGTCCTCGCCGCAGCCCTCGCGCTCACCTCGTGCATCGCCCCGGTCTCCTTCCAGGTGGTGAAGACGGTGCCGCCGCCTGGCGACTACAGCACCGCCCCGCTGGATGCAGCGCTGCGGGAGCTACAGGCGGGGAAGGCGGCCACCGACCCAATGATCGCGAGCGGGCACTTCCTCGAGTGCGCGCGGCTCGCGGGGGACAAGGCGCTGGTCGGCGAGCCGGGAGCGGTGGGCCTCTACAACTACGCCGTGGGCCGGCTGGTCGAGCGGCTGGAGAAGGAAAAGGCGCTGCCGTGGGGCCGCACGATCCAGGTCGGCAGCGGCCCGACCGCCCGCACGCTGCGCGGGAAGCTGGAGCCGAAGGCCGCGAACGTCCACCGCGAGTATCATGTGGTGGATACCTACGACTTCCGCGGGAAATACGCGGCGATCAAGGCGACCCGGCCCGGACTCGGCGCGCCGCTGGTGGTGATGGCGGACCCGGACCCGAACTACCGGAAGAACTACGATCCGCCCCGGGTGACCATGGCGCTGACGGCGATCGTGCGAGCGGAGGGCGAGCGCGGCGCGGTGCTGGAGCTGCACGATCCGCTGGAGGAGGACCGCATCGCCATCGCGGGGCGAAATCCGGTGCTCGCGGCGAATTTCAGCGCGCCCGTCAGCTTCGTGGTGGCCGTCACCCGCCCGGACAAGCTCGGGCTGATCCGGCTCTTCAATCCGCAGAAATACTCGGACACCGCGGGGCTGATCCGCCTGCAGAAGTATGACAAGGAGCGCATCCCCGTGCTCCTCGTCCACGGCCTGCAGGACACGCCCGCGACCTGGGTGCCGATGTACCAGTCGCTGATCCAGGACCCGGAGCTCCGGGACCGCTATCAATTCTGGGTCTTCAGCTACCCGAGCGGCTATCCCTATCCCTACTCCGCCTCGCTGCTGCGGAAGGAATTGGAGGGGGTGAAGCGGGTCTTCAAGGGGCACAAGGACATCGTCATCGTGGGCCACAGCATGGGCAGCCTGATCAGCCGGCTGATGGTGACGGACGCGGGGGACAAGATCTGGCGCGACGTCTTCCACAAGGGGCCGGAAGCCATGAAGATCAGCGGGTCGAGCCGGGCGCTGCTGCGGGATTCGCTGATGTTCGAGCATCGCGGGGAGATCAGCCGCGCGATCTTCATGTCCGCGCCGCACCGGGGATCGGAGATCGCCACGACGTGGATCGGCAGCCTCGCCTCGCGGCTGGTGCGGATGCCGACCTTCCTCGCCGACGCGCGGAACGCGGTCGCCTCGCTCGTAACCGTGGATGCTGCCTCGATGCAGCTCGAGCGTGCGCCGAACAGCATCGACACGCTGTCGCCCGGAAACAGCTTCGTAAAGGCGGTGAACAAGCTGCCCATCGCTCCCGGCATCCCGTATCACTCGATCATGGGCGACCGCGGAAAGGGCGGGAACAAGGACCACACGCGGCCGATGATGTCGGATGGCGTGGTGGCTTTTTGGAGCTCTCATCTCGACGGAGCGGCGTCGGAAAAGGTGGTGCCGTCCCACCACAGCACTCACCAGCACCCGGACGGCATCGCCGAGGTGCGGCGCATCCTGAAGCTGCACCTGCGGAGCGGTCGCCAATGAGCGGCTGGCCAGACGCGGCTTCCCGTGCCAATCATGGGCCTCGCGTGACACGGATCGTCCTACATTTCCTCCGGATCGGGCTGCTGGCGGCAGGACTCGCCAGCTCGCCCGCGGTCGCCCAATTGCCATCGATCAAGCTGCCCGACACCAAGACGGAAGCGGCGAAGGAGGAGTCCGCCGAGGACCGGATCAAGCGCCTGAGGACGTGGCGGGACGACTGGCAGGCCCAGATGGCGGCGCTCGACCAGGGCGTGCCACCACCGGCAGGCATCACCGAGGAGGAGGTGGCCGCGCGCCGGTCCGACCTGCTGCTCGGCATCTTCACCGCGGAGAATACCATCCGCGCGCTGGATACGGCGGGCATGCTCCAGCAGTCGATCACCCAGACGAAGGAGGAGAGCGCGGCGTGGAAGGGCTTTGAGAAGCCGGGCCCCTACTCCTTCGTCCTGCACGACGAGCTGCGGCGGCAGCAGGAGGGCATCGGGACGCGGCTGCGCGCCTATGAGTCCGCCTACACGATGTTCGAGCGGGAGCTGGCGAAGCGGCAGTCCGAGATCAAGAAGGCGGACGAGTCCGTGCGACTGGCGCAGGAGACCGCGGACCGCGCCGCGCCGGACCACGTGGATGCGGAGCTGTGGCGGCTGGAGGCGGCGAAGCTGAAGCTGCGCGCGCTGAGCTCCGCGGCGGCGATGCTCCAGCACACCTCGGAAAACGCCCGCATGCGGACGGCCGCAGCCGAAGCGGATGCCGACCTGCTGAAGCGGAAGATCGCCGCGCTGGGAACGTCCACCGCATTCCCACAGGAAGACCTCGACCAGCTCAAGCACTCCACCGAAGAACGACGGAAGGACATCGCGAAGGAACTCGCGAAGATCGAGAAGCTCCAGCAGGCCGCCATCTCGGAAAGGCAGTCCGCCGTGACCACCGCGGACACCCTGAAGGCCGCGAACGCGAATCCGACGGATGCCGAGAAAGCCAAGCTGGCGGCGGCGACGGATCGCGTGCAATTCCTCGATACACGGCTGGAAAGCCTGGCCAACCGGATCGAGATCACGGGCGCGCGCATGCGTTTCCTGAGCGACTACCTCGACGCACAGACAGCCCGCCGGATCCTGCTCACCTCCGAGTCCGCCGTGGAGCGGACCGAGGCGCTGGCCGCACTGCAGGCACAGCTCACCCGGGCGAGTGCCTTTGACTCGCTGGTGGCGATCCGGCGGAATGCGACGATGTCCGCGATGCAGGACCAGGAGGGCCGCCTGACCTCGCTACCCGCCGACTCGCCGATGCGGCCGCAGGTCGAGGAGCTGCAAGCCACCCTGCGGTCGGACATGGATGCGGTGGAAAGATTCGGCCAGGAGATCGCCGGGCTCCACATGGACATCAGCCGCTGGCTCGGTGACTCCGGACAAGTCACCGCGTCCATGACGTGGGGCGAGCGCTTCCGCGGCTACGGCTCGCGCATCGCCGGCAAGGCGAAGGCGGTGTGGAACTTCGTGGTCTATCGCTACGACGACAAGACCGAGGTGGACGGCCAGGTGGTGACCGTGAAGCGCGGGCTATCCCTCGGCTGGCTGATCGGCGCGCTGCTCTTCTTCTGGGTCGCCTACCGGATCGGCTCGTGGCTGCTGAAGCGCGGCTACTCGCGCATGGTCGGCAGGGGCCGCATGCAGCAGGGGCAGGCGGAGACGCTGCGGCGCTGGACGCGCATCGCGCTGGGCATCGCGCTCGCGCTGGTGACGCTGAATTTCCTGAAGATCCCGCTGACCGCCTTCGCCTTCCTCGGCGGCGCGCTGGCGATCGGCGTGGGCTTCGGCACGCAGACGCTCTTCAAGAACTTCATCAGCGGCCTGATCGTGCTGGCGGAGCGGAAGGTCCGCGTGGGCGACATCCTCGAGGTCGATGGCGTGGCGGGCACGGTGACGACCATCGACACGCGCTCCTCCACGGTGCGGTCCTTTGACGGCGTGGACCTGATACTGCCGAATTCCGTGCTGCTCGAGAGCAAGGTGGTGAACTGGACCCACGGCACCGCGGTGGTGCGCCGGGTGGTGCGCGTGCGCGTGGCCTATGGCTCGCAGCTCCGGTTGGTCTCGACCATCCTCGAGGAATGCGCGGCGCAGCACGGGGTGATCCTGAGAAGCCCCTCACCACAGGTGGTGCTGGAGGACTTCGCCACGGACGCGCTCGTCTTCGCGGTCTTCTACTGGGTGGACCTCCGGGCAAATACCGGCGGCGGCAACGTGGGAAGCGACCTGCGCTTCATGATCGAGCGACGCCTCGGCGAAGCGGGCATCTCGCTCGCCAGCCCGCAGCAGTCCTTCCAGCTCAATGCCGACAAGCCGCTGCGCGTCCGGATGGACGCCGGGGAGCCGGATGCTCCCGGGGCGTCGTGATTGGTCTCGGAACCCGGCTCAGAGTTCCTTGATCCAGATATTCGCGAAGTCGATCTGCGAACCGTGGTGCTGCAGGGCGATCTTGCCCTTTGCCGCCACCCCGGGAAGCTGGGCATCCTCGATCACCGTCTGGCCATTGATGGAGACGGTGAGCTTGTCGCCCCGCATCGAGATCATCGTGCGGTTCCATTCGCCCACGGGATTGTCGGCTTTCGCCTTCGGCGTCACGCCGGCGATGACCTCGGCGGGCTGGGTCTTGTCGGTGCGGTAGCCGTAGACCTCGCCCGAGCCGCAGGGCCAGTTCCAGAGGTTCACCTGGCTCTTCGAGTTGCCGCGCACATAGACGCCGCTGTCGAGTTCCTGCACTTCCACCTGCTCGCCGGTTTCCTTGCCATCCGGTCCGATGACCGGGCGCTTCATCAGCGGGCCGGGGGCCGCCCAGCGCCAGTCGAAGGCGAGATCGAAGTCGCCGTATTCCTTCTCCGACCACAGGTCGTTGGCCTTGCCGTCGTACTTGAGGATGCCATTCACGGGCTTCCAGTGGGCAAGGTCGGCCTCGGTGTGGGCCCAGCCTTTCAGCGAGGCGCCGTCGAAAATCTTCGTGAAGCCCGCCTTCGTCGCGCCTTCCTCATTCGCCGTGGGAGGGAATTCGATGATGCTCATCTTGCGGAAGGCGACCTGGTCGCCGTGGCCGCAGAAGGCGATGTGGCCGGAGCGGCGCTTCACCCCCTCGTGCTTCGGGAATTCCTTGCTCAGGTCGCTCAGCTTCCCCTCCGTGATGATCTCGCCATTCACGCTCACCTGGACGAAGTCGCCATTCACGACGATGCGCTCCTGGTTCCACTCGCCCACCGGCTTCAGCGGGGCCTTCTTCGCGGCGAGCAGCGTGTAGAGCGAGCCGTGGAATTGGTAGGGCTTGAGGTCCTTGTACTTCTCCGCGGTATCGTCGAGCACTTGCACTTCCATGCCGGTGTAGGCGGCATCGCCCTCGCCGGGATAGTGGATGCCGATGCCATTGTTCCCCGCGGCGGGGAGCTTGAACTCGAAGTCGAACGCGTAGTTCGCGTAGGTCTGCTCCGTCATCAGGTTCCGCCCCTGAGGCGTGCAGACGATGGCGCCGTCCTCGATGACGTAGCCTTCACCCTTCCAGCCGGAAAGGTCCTTGCCATTGAAGAGCGGGACGGACTTCAGCTCCGCCGGCGACACGAGCGGAAGCAGGAGGGCGAGTGCGAAGATGGATTTCATCATGGGAATGTCAGAGATCGATGGTCTTTCCGGTGCGGAAGCTTTCGTCCGCGGCTTCGACGATACGCATGGATGACAGCGCGTCATCCATGTGATCGGTCAGGTCGAGATCCTCGTGGATCGCCTTCAGGAAATACTCCTGCTCGCGATGGCACAAGCCGTCATGATCCGGCTCGTCATCGAGGCGGACGGATTCGTCGGACTTCTCGAAGGTGCCTTCCGGCGTGAGCTGCGAGTGGTGCAGGCAGATGGACTGCGTCTGCGTGTGGGCGTCCACGTTCGAACTCTGGCCCTCCGCGCCCGCTTTGTCCGCGACGATGGAGGCGCAGCCCTTTGGCCCCACGACGTCCTTCACGAAGAAGGCGACCTCGCTCATCATCGGACCCCACCCGGCCTCGTACCAGCCGACCGAGCCGTCCTCGAAGGTCACCTGCAGCGCGCCGTAGTTGATTTTCCCCTCGGGGATCTCGTCCGTGAGGCGCGCGCCGATGCCGGACACGCGCACGGGCTTCGACCGCGTCATCTGGCACATCACATCGACATAGTGGACGCCGCAATCCACCACCGGCGAGATGGAGGACATCAGCGCCTTGTGGGTCTTCCAGTTGTCGCCAAAGGACTGCTGGTTGAGGTTCATGCGCATCACCAGCGGCTTGCCGAGCGTCTGCGCCAGCTCGATGAACTTGATCCAGCTCGGGTGGTGGCGGAGGATGTAGCCGGTCACCAGCTTCTTCCCGCTCGACTTCGCCTTCGCGACGATGCCCTCCGCGGCGGCGACATTCTCGGCCAGCGGCTTCTCGATGAAGACGTGGCAACCGGCGTCAAAGGCAGCCTCCGCGTAGGGGCCGTGGGTATCCGGATAGGTGGAGATGCTCACCGCGTCCGGCTTCGTGGCCGCCAGCGCCTCGTGGAAATCGGCATACTCCGCATAGCCGCCGCCCAGCTCGGCATTCAGCTTTCCGCGGCTCTCGGCCGAGCGGGTGACGATCCCGCAGATCTCGAAGCCGGGGATTCGGTGGTAGGCAAGCGCGTGCGAGCGGCCCATGTGGCCGGCTCCGACGCAAAGGACGCGGATAGGTTTCTGCATGATCGGGGCGGTAAAACGATGTGAAGTGACGACTTATTTCAGAAATGGATGACTGCCAAGCGCTCATCCCGTTTCTGACGGTATTGCAGAAATTGTCACTCTTCGTCCGGATCGGTGTATTGGATCTCCTCTTGGGTCAGGACACTTCTCCGCCTCTCGACTTCGATGATCTTCAGGAGTTCATCACGCTCGCTCCCCGCGGGCAGGGTATTCGCCCACTCCACGGCGGACTCGGGCTCGTAGGGCGCGACGGTGGTGGCAAAGGACTTGATGGCCGCGGTCTTCGTCGATCCCTCGGCCAACGTGCCGATCCATGTGCCCGCCGCATTGAAATCCCGCTGCGTCCACTGAGCCACCAGTTCGCGGGTCTTCGTCTCGACCGTGGCGGCCGGCACCTTGCCATCCATCCACTCGATCCACTTGCCGGTGTCCGCCTTGACCTGCCATGGCGAGAGACCTTCGGCGACGGCCTTCAACTCGCTCTCGCTCAGCTTCGCGGAGGAAAGCCATGCGCCGCTGGACTCGAAGCCCTCCGCGGAAAGCTGTCCGCCGAGCGCATTCAGGGCGACCTTGGCAAGGTCGTCCTTCTTCTCGGAACGCAGCGTCTGGAGCAATGCCGAGCGCTCCTCGGGCGTTCGCGCGGCACCGGCCATCGCCCCGCCCATCCGCGCCACGTCCTTCAGGCCGAGCTCGTCGGCCAGGCTCAGGGCAAGCTTCGGGTCCTGCTTCGCCGCGCCTTCGAAGATGGTGGCCCTCGTGTCGTCGTTCACGAGCTTCGCGTGCTTCTCCGCGTTCTTCTTCAGCCACTCCATCGCGGCCACGGGGTCCTGCTCCGCCCACTTGCCGAGCGCGCTCCTCACGACGTGGGTGCCCATATCATTCTGCATCACCAGGTCCGGGGACTCGGTGTAGATCGCCACGGCCGCCTGCGGGTGATTGTTCGCCAGCATCATGACGGCGAAGCCGGTCATGTTGCTCCGCATCTCGTCATCGAGATCGGAGCTCAGCTTCATCTCCTCGATCACCACCTTGATCTGCGCGGGCGACAGCTCGGTGAAGCGCCCCATGACTTCCATGATGTTCCTTTGGAAATCCTCGTCGGGCTGCGTGCCGGTCCTCTCATATTCCTTCATCTTCACCGCGAAGGCGATCAGCTCCTTGGAGAAGGCCTTCGCCGCGACGGTCTTGTCTTCCGCCTCCTCGCGCCCGGACTTGGTGGAAAGCGGCGGCTTGCCCGCTTCTAACAACGCATCGGGCGCGAGGCCCAGCGCACGTGCCTCCTCCGTGACCTGGCGATGGACCTCGCGAACGCCCGCGAGCTGGTCCTGCTGCCGCCAGCCGAGGAATCCGCCGGCCGCGAGAATGAGGAGGGAGAGGAAAAGGGATGCTTTCATGATGCTGCTGCGGGGTCGCTCACTTGTCCTGCGCGGGCTCCTCCTTGAAGCGCTCCATCAGCTCGGCGCGCTTCGCTTCGTCGGAGATCTTCGCCGCCATCTCGCGCGCGATCTCCCGGTGGTTCGATGCCTGGCCGTTCTTCAGGAATGACAGGAGCAGCTCATCGCTCGGCTGCTCCGCGTGGAGATCGTTAATGATCTTTGCATTGCTTTCCCACTTCTCGTCGTTTCCCCACACGCTGCCGAGGGATTCAGCCGTGACGGTGTCCACGGATTCGGGTGACTGCTTCGCCACCCAGGCGCGCATTTCATCCACGTCCTTCCGCTCGATGCCGGGGCGGTGATTGAGCTGCTGGATTTTGTTGGACGCGGCCTGCATCACGATCCGGCTGCGCTCGGCCGGAGTGGCATCGATGTCGGAGAGGAATTCTCCGACCTTCTCGTAGCCGCCGCGCTGGACCAGCGAGTGCGCGACCTGGTCGAAGGCCTGGGCCTGATCCTTCTCCGGCAGATTCTCGCGGACGAGGATCGCGTAGTTCTTCTCTCCTCCGGGCTTCGTGCTCGCGAGCATGCCGTGCTGGAGCATGTCCTTCCGCAGTTCCTCCGGGACGGAGGCGAGCCGTTTGCTTGCCGCTTCCACATCGGAATGAATCAGGGCAGAGATCACCGCCGCCTCGAATTGCATCCGGCTCTGGCTCTTCCCGTCGAGCGACTTGGCCTCGAATTTCCCCGCCGCGATCTGCGCATCGAGCCACGCCGCCGCGGCAGCGCCATCCTTGTCCGTCCACTGGCGGAAGGCATTCGAAAGCTGCCAGCTCCCGAAGCCATCGGTGTCGTTGAGCCGGTCGAGGAAGCGGTTCAGCACCAGCTCCGGTTCCTTCTGTGAAAGCAGGTTGATCAGCGAGTTCTCAAGACCGGCACGTGCGTTCTGGCTCATCTCCAGCGTGGCGATCTCGTCCAGGGCCGCGGTCAGCTCCGCGGGGCTCAAGGACATCAGCTTTCGCTGGATCTTCATCATCGCCTTCATGTCCGGAATGCCGCCGCGCTCCGCCTTCGCGATCGAGTCGGCGAGGTTTTTCCAATCGATGGCGTCGTCGTCCTTCTCCATCGCCTTCCCCGCGCCGGACCTCACCTCGGCCAGCGACCGATCACCTCCAGCCGCCTGCTTGGCCGCCTCGATGTGCTGCCTTAGCAGCACCGTCTCCTTTTCCACGGTGGAGATCGATTGCTGCTGCATCCCGAGCCAGATGCCCGAGGCAACGAGCGCCACGGCCGGAGGGAGGAAATGAATGGGTTTCATCGTCATGAGGATCACGCCGGATCTTGGGAATCCGCGATTACCTCCGTGGATGTATCGGGAATGGTTACATCCGTCCGCAGGAAAGTTATGCCTGATTTTGGAATGACGGCTCCTCCTCCAAACGAGAGACATGCGATATCCCCATGAAATACAACAGGCCACCCGGACGGAGCCGGGTGGCCTGTGAAATCTCGATATGGATCCCTGCGAATCCGGACAGCCTTGGCACGGAGGCTCAGGCTACCGGCATGCCGGGTCCCCTCACGTGCTCAAGGCACGCGGAAGATCTTTCCGTTCGACGGGTCCTTCGCGAGCTGGCCACTCTTGAAGCCCTCGACGTCGATGACGTTGTAGGGGGCGTAGGGGCTGATGACCTGGGCGGGATTCGCGGTGCGCTTGGCGTCCGGGTAGGTGGGGCGCGGGGCCGGGGCGGGCGAGGAATCCGGGACATCCACGTCCGGATTGATGCGCGGCGAGGTGGGGCGCGGGGCTACCGGCGGGGCGGGATTCACCGGTGGCGGGCGATTTCCGCCGGGCACGGGCTCGAACTGGCCGCGCTCCGAGCCAGAGCCGGAGTTGTAGCCGCCGCGGTCATCCGGAGCGTAGTTGCCCTGATTGTAGCTGCCAGGGGCGCGACCGCCGGGACCGTACGGGTAGTAGGGCTCGCCATTGCGATAGGGCGGGCGCTGCTGGCCGTAAGGAACCTGCGGGTAGCAGGAAACGGCGAGCAGCGAGAGCGGCAGGAGAACGAGCGATTTCATGTCGGCCATCGGACGATGCGTTGGAGCCGATATTCAAGCAGGCGTCCCGAGTCGCAAGAGATGTTTTGAGAAGATCGCCATCTTCCGCGCTTTTGAGAGCTTGTAGCGCTGGTGGAAGACCTTGAAACCGTCCTTCCGCATCTTTTCCAGCAGGGTCTGGTAGATGGAGCGCATGATCTCGGCGGGGACGAGCGCCTTGGCGTCGGACTTCGGCATCGCGGCCACTGCTTCCTGGTAGAAGGCCGTAGCGCGATCGGCCTGCCAGGCCATCATCGCGGCGAAGCGACCGTCGTAAACCCGGCCCACGAGGTCCCGCTCGCTGTATTGAAAACGCGCGAAATCCGCCAGCGGCAGGTAGATCCGCCCGCCATTCGAGAGGTCCTCGCCCACGTCCCGGAGGATATTCGTGAGCTGGAGGGCATGGCCAAGGGCCACCGCGTAGCGTTCCGAGGCGGGGTCGGTGGCTCCGAAGACCTTCAGCGAGGCCAGCCCCACGGCACAGGCGACCTTCCAGGTATATTGAGAAAGATCCTCCCATGTGCCGAAGCGCTGCGGCCGGAGATCCATGCGACAGCCCTCGATGATCGCGGTGAGGTAGTGCACCGGGATATCGTACTGCTGCGTCAGGGCGATCACCTCACGCTGGAGCGGGTCCGGATTGGCAAAGCCGTTTTCCAGACCGTCCTGCCAAGCGCTCAGGCCCGCCTCGCGCTCCTCCAGGGGGCGGTCGGCATCGTCCGCGAGGTCATCGACCACCCGGCAAAAGGCGTAGAACGTGACCATGCCGTCCCGCCGCTCCTTCGGCAGGATTTGCAGCGCGAAGGCGAGGTTCGATTTCGCCTGGCGGGTGATTTCAGCGGAATCGGCCATCGTGGCGGTCATCTGAAAACGATGCACAATGAATGCCATGACGGCCATTCGTGCATTTGCGCAGAAGCGGAATGGTGCTCAACGGATGAATCCCCAATGACCGGTGGTAATGGGCCAGAGCGAAAAGAGCGCCGGGCCCGCGAGATTGAATTCCTTCACCGAGCCCCAGTAGCGGGAGTCGGCGGAGTTGCCGGTATTGTCGCCAAAGGCGGCGTATTCGCGCATGCCCGGCTTTGCCTCCGCCGCGAGCGTCAGCTTCGAGCCCGGCCGCTGGAGAGGCAGCAGGTATCCCGTGGCACCCGGATCTGCCAGCACGTAGCCATTGGGATTGTCCTTCCCGTATTCTCCCTGGGCCTGGATGACGCGCTGGATGCCCGGCTCCTGGGCGATGGTTCCGTTGATCCAGAGATTTGGCGACTGCACTTCCAAGGTATCGCCGGGGACGCCGCAGAGGCGCTTGATGTAGTGCGTGCCGCCGGTTTGATCGGACAGCCTGTCATTCGGGTCACGCCGGTTGGTATGAATGCCACGGGTGTCGAAGACGAAGACCTCGCCACGCTTCGGCTTGCGGAAGTGATAGGAAATCTTGTCCACCAGCACGAGATCGCCGGTATCCACCCAGCCGTTCAAAATCGGATCGCCCTTTTTGAAAAGCTTCGGCACGCGATGCTCGGACCCGGGAGAAACGGGCTCGGTGAGGAGATTGTAGGTCTCATTGACGGCCGCAGGGAAACTGAGCTCCTGGCCATTGGTGAATTTCACCTTGGTCCGCGTGAAGAGGAACCATGACTTGTCCACCGGGGGAGCGGCGAGCTGCATGTCATTCTCCGCAATGATATGCCGGTAGGTGCGCCCGCGCATCACGAGGTCCCATGCCTGCCTGCCCAGCCATGGCTTCTTCGCCTGCGGATCGTCGTTCTGATGAATCGTGATGCCGTTCAGGGTCGGCTGCATGGACCCCGTGGGGATGCGGAAGGGCTGGATGACGTAGGCGCGCAGGCCGAGTGCCACGACGAGCGCGACGAAGATGACCTCCACATTCTCCTCCCAGGCGCTCTGCTGTGGGAAGTGCGGCAAGGCTCCCTCGCAGGTCGCGCGGAGCTGCTTGGACGCTTCCTGCGCCTTTTCCTGGCTGCCGGCCTTGATCGCCTCGAGCAGGTCGGCACGGCGCGACTGGATCTCGTCGATACGGTCCGGCTTCAGCAGGTCGCGCTTGTAATGGAGGAACTTCAGCGCGCCCTTGTAGAGGAGCTTCGCTTCTTTCTTCCACTTCGGGGTGAAGAACATGGGCGGGAGTCTCGACAGGGATGAGCGGCCATGCAAGCCCGGCCTGACGAAGGGTTTCTTGACTTTCCGGGGCCCGCCTGCCACTTCCCCGGCGTGCCCGCGAACCTTCGCAAAGACCTCCGACTCGCCGCCCGCGCCCTTTGGCGTACGGGTGCGTTCGGAGCTTGATGGCACCCTGCCACCTCCGGACGCGGCCCAGGGCCCGGCGGAGGTGAAGTAATAGCCACCCTCATTCCCGCAGGCCCGCCGTTTCCGGATCCACCGATGATCCGATGAAACCACCTGACGCCCACGACCCGCGCGGGCTCGCGCTGATGCTGCTGTCCGTATTCCTCTTCGCCGCGAATACGCTGCTGCTCCGTGCGCTGAGCCTGCACCTGCCCGCCGCGGACGGCTGGATGGGCGCGCTCTACCGCGGGACGGTGGGCATGCTGATGGTGGCGGCGCTTTACGGCTTTGGCCGGGGGCTGTCCGTGAGGGCGCTGCTGGGGAGCAAGCTGGTCGCGCTGCGGGGCATCGTGGGTGCGCTGTCCATCGCTGCCTTTTACCTCACCATCGCCGAGCTGGGAGCCTCCCGGGCGGTGGTGCTGAATCTGACGTATCCCATCTTCGCCACGCTGATCGCCGCGTGGTGGCTGAAGGAGCGGGTCTCCCGGTCCGCTCTGCTGTGGATGCTGGCGGGCTTCGCCGGGCTGCTGCTCTTCGTCGGCGGGGATGCCACCCGCGGGATCACCGCGTGGGACGGCATCGCCCTGGCCGGGGCGCTGGGCGCGGGCATCGTGGTCGTGCTGATCCGGAAGCTGCGGGCCACCGAGCACGCCGGGACCATCTACGCGTCGCAGTGCTTCTACAGCATCCTGCTCGCCCTGCCGATCCGCGGGGCGGAGGTGGGGAAGCTGCCGCCGCACGCCCACCTATGGCTCATTCTCGCGGCGATCATCGTCGGCGTGTCGCAGCTCGTGATGACGAATGCCTACCGCACGATGCCCGTCTCCCGGGGCTCCTCGATCCAGATGCTGCTGCCGCTGGTGACCGCCGCGGGTGCGTATTTCCTCTTTGGCGAGCGTTTCACGGCGCTCGAGCTGGGGGGCGCCGCGCTCACGCTTTTCGCCACTTGGAGGGTGGCGGCGGCGCCGAAACGACGCCCCGAGCCCGCCAATCCATTCCCCGATCCTGCCAATACCGCCCAATTTCCCGATTTGCCAAAACCATGAAGACCGCTAGCGTCCGCCCCTTTCCCATGAGCCACGTCCTATCCACCTACGCCCGCTTTCCCGTCACGCTCGTCCGCGGCGAGGGCACCCGCGTCTGGGACGATGCCGGGAAATCCTACCTCGATTTCTGCACCGGCATCGCCGTCTGCGCGCTCGGCCACTGTCCGCCACGGGTGGTGAATGCCATCCGCGAGCAGGCCGGCACGCTGATGCATGTCTCGAATCTCTACGGCACCCCGCAGCAGGAGGAGCTGGCCCGCGTCATCGTGGAAGACCACGTGAAACTGCCGGGCAAGGTCTTCTTCGCGAACTCCGGCGCGGAATCGAACGACGGCCTCATCAAGAGCGCCCGGAAATTCGGCCACGCCCGGCCGCAGCCCGACGGCTCGCCGCGCTACGAGGTGATCAGCTTCACGAAGTCCTTCCACGGCCGGACCCTCGGCGGCATCAATGCCACCGGGCAGGACAAGGTGAAGGAGGGCTTCGATCCCCTGCTGCCGGGGTTCAAACATGTGCCCTTCAATGACCTAGCCGCGCTCGAGGCCGCCATCTCGCCAATCACCGCCGGCATCCTGCTCGAGCCTGTGCAGGGCGAGGGCGGCGTGAATGTGGCCACGCCGGAATTCCTGCGGGGCGTGGCGGCGCTGTGCAAGAAACACGACCTGCTGCTGCTGCTCGATGAGGTGCAGACCGGCTTTGGCCGCTGCGGCCCGACCATGGCATGGCGGACCATCGCGCCGGAAGTGCAGCCCGATGCCATTTCGTGGGCGAAGGGCATGGGCGGCGGCTTCCCCATCGGGGCCTTCTGGCTTTCCGACCGGGCGATCGACGCCTCCGGCAAGGAGCTATCATCGCTGATGGGCCCCGGCTCGCACGGCACCACCTACGGCGGCAGCCCCCTCGCCTGCGCGGCCTCGCTCGCCGTGATGGAAGAGATCGCCGAGTCCGACCTGCCCGCAAATGTCGCGAGGCAGGAGCAACGCATCCGCGAGACCATCGCCGCGTGGCAGCTCCCCGTCGTCACGGAAGTCCGCGGCGTCGGCCTGCTGCTCGGTATCGGGCTCGATGCTACTAGGTTTGTCGTACCGGAAGGAAAGCTGCCTGCTGCCTTCATCTGCGGCAAGGCACTAGAAGCCGGACTCCTCATCCCGCCCGCCGGCCCGGAGACCATCCGCCTGCTGCCTCCCCTGAATGTTTCAGACGCGGAGGTCGATGAGGCGCTCGGCATCCTGAAGTCGGTGCTCTCCGATCTTGAGGGGCCGGGGGTCAGGGGCTAGGGGTCAGTAGTTATGAATGTGAAATCTTACCGTGACCTGATCGTGTGGCAGAAGTCGATGGATCTCGCCGTGGACGTGCATCCGGTCGCCCTCGGCTTTCCGAAGGCAGAGCTGTTTGGCCTGACTTCCCAGATCAACCGCTGCGCGACTTCCGTACCTTCCAATATCGCGGAAGGTCACGGCAGACGGACCACCGGCGATTACATTCATTTCCTTTCCATCAGTCGTGGCTCGCTCAACGAGCTGGAAACGCAACTCACCCTGGCGATGCGCCATGGATATATTTCGGAAGCTGTCCACGACCGGCTCCTCGAATTGACCAGCGAAGTCGGCCGTCTCCTGAACGGCCTCATGGACTCGCTGGAACGTCGCCTTTCTTCACCCTGACCCCCGGCCCCAGGCCCCTGACCCCTTTCCCATGAAGCACCTGCTTTCCATCGAAGAACTCACCGCCGGACAGATCACGGCTCTGTTAGACGATGCCGTGCGCCTGAAGGCCGAGCGCGGCCGCCACGAGCAACCGCTGGCCGGGCAGACCTGGGCGATGATCTTTACGAAGTCATCCACCCGCACGCGCGTGTCCTTCGAGGTGGGCGTGAGGGAGCTCGGCGGCTTCCCGATGTTCCTTTCGAAAAATGACATCCAGCTCGGTCGCGGCGAGCCGATCAAGGACACCGCCCGCGTGCTGGGCCGCATGGTCCACGGCTGCATCATCCGCACCTTCGCGCAGCAGGATGTGGTGGACTTCGCGCACTACTCGGGCATCCCGACGATCAACGCGCTGACCGATGACGAGCACCCGTGCCAGATCCTCGCCGACCTGCTCACGGTGAAGGAAGCGCTCGGCGGCTGGGAAGGGAAGAAGATCGCCTTCATCGGCGACGGCTTCTCGAACATGACCATCTCTTGGATGTGGGCGGCCAAGCGCCTCGGCTTCGAACTCGCCGTAGCCGCTCCCGCCGCCTATCAGCCGCCCGCGGAATTCCTCGCGAAGCTGGATGCGCCGAACGTGACCGTCACCGCCGACCCGGCCGTGGCCGCGAAGGGCGCGCACGTGATCAATACCGACGTGTGGCTCTCTATGGGCCAGGAAGACCAGCAGGAGAAGGAAGAAGCCTTCGGCCCCTTCCAGGTGAATGCCGGCCTGCTCGCGGATGCGGCGGAAGGCCACATCGTCCTGCACTGCCTGCCCGCCTATCGCGGCAAGGAGATCACCGAGGAAGTGCTGGAGAAGCACGCTGACGTGATCTTCCAGGAAGCCGAGAACCGCCTGCACGCCCAGAAGGCCGTGCTGGTGGCTCTGGCGAAGCGCTGAGGATGTCGGGCTGACGCATGCCGGAATTCCGCGAAGCATGAGGTGAATTCCCGCTCCCGCTGAGTTCGGCTTTCCGACAAGCGTCGGGCTCTTACGGTCGCGTAGCGACCACGGAAGGTAGCCGCGGGTTTCAACCCGCGGTTCCGGGACTGGTTGAGCATGGTGTCGCATCGCGACACAGGAACCCGACCGGACCGCTCCCGGATCTCGGCAATACGCCGCCCTATTGATACTCCGGGGTCGCTACGCGACACCTTTCCACTCGCCGCTATTCCGCGGGTTGAAACCCGCGGCTACCTTCCGTGGTCGCTACGCGACCGATGGAAGACGCGCGGCTGCGGGATGACGCGCGTGAAGCTTTCACTCTACCCAGTTCGGTCACCGCGCGACCGCTGGCTCTCATCCCTCGTAGCACTCGCGATGGCATCGCGCAGGACGGACAGGCCCTCGGCCTCGCGGCGGGTGAGTTCGGGGTCCTTGTCGAGGTCCACGAAGTAAAGGCCGAAGTCGGTATTCGGATCGAAAGGGTGGCCCCACTCGCGGTTCGAGGTGATGGACCAGTAGTTGTAGGCCTTCACCGGCACGCCCTTCGCGATGGCGCGCTCGACCTGATCGAGGTGCGCCTTGATATAGGTCCCACGGGTCATGCCGTCGGCCTGCGGAACGCAGCCGTTTTCCACGATCAGGATCTCTTGATTGGGGAACCAACGGTGGAAGCGCTGCAGGGCATGGAAGAGCCCCTGCGGCCACACGGGTGCCGTGAGAAAGCGGCCGTGCGCGGCATCCTCCAGCAGGCGGAACTTGTGCAGCCGCCACGTCGGCAGACCCCAGTAGTAATCGAGCCCCACGAAGTCCTGCGCGCCGATCGCCTCCGTCGGGCACAGCTCTTCCGGCAATCGCCCGGACATGCCGAGATACCACCAGTTCGCATTCGCGATGAGGCTGGTGGTGCCCCAGAAGCGCCACGCCCAGTTCAGCCAGCCGGACTTGCTCTCCAGCACCTCCAGCCGCTCGACCGGCTCCAGTGGCACGATGTCCAATGCGGTCTCATCCCCCAGCACCTCGCGCGCGATGCGACGGGCGAGCTTCACCTCCAGGCCATCCTCCGCACAGGCCGCGGAGACCCCGGGGGCATCCGTGCGCAGGCCGACGCGCAAGCGCCCGCGGCGGCGGATGCGACGCAGGTCCCGGCTGGTGGAAAGATGGTCCGGCAGCGAGTCGCCACCGCTGAAAACCTCATGCAGCGAGAGCGGGCGCTGCGCCTCCTTGGCCACCGCTTCCGGTTGCGAGATCCACGGGACGCGACAGGCGATTTCCAGGTCGTCCTGGAATTGCTCCACCGCGCGGTTCACCCGGTCCATCAGCCGCTGGTGCCCGTGCGGTGCCACCACCACGTAGTGCTCGTCGCTCAGGCCGGTGGCGAGGAAGCGGAAGCGCTCGCGGTCCTGCAGCTCGAAGGGCAGCAGGAAAAAAGCATCGCCATACACCGCGGCCACCTTTCCCGCGGCGAGCGAAGTACGAGCTTCATCGTAGTTCGCGAAGACCTTCTTCCGCACCTGCGGCGGCAGGTCGCGCCGCCAGCCCTCAGGCTGGTTCCCCACGGCCACCACGCCCACGTCCTTGCCCGCCAGGGAGGCGATGCCCTTCCCGGCGTAGCCTTCCAGCACCAGCACCGCCTTCCCCGTGCGCAGGTAGGGATCGCTGAATTCGAAGCGCGTGGGATCTCCCTCCGTAACGCCGCCGATCACCAGGTCCACGTCGCCGCGCTCGCTGACCAGCGCGCCCTTCGTCGTGAACTTGAAGACCGCCTCGGACAGCCCGCGGTGGCACGCACCCCAGTCCATCAGCATCTGCAGCCAGATGGGAAAGCCGGTCACCAGGGGATTCACGCCCACCTTCGACGAGGGATGCCTTTCCCGGATAGCCGTCCTCGCCCGGGCGTGCGCGAGGAAGAGATTTGGGATCAGCTTTCCCACCGCCTCCGCCTCGGCATCCACGTCGCTGCCGCGCGGCAGGCCCGGCGGCATGTAGTAGCGGCTCTGCCACCACGGCTTGATGTAGCCGAAGGTGAGCTGGCTCGGCTCATTGAAGGTGATCCACCAGTCCACGATGTCCCCCATCGCATCCGCGGCCCGCGCGGCGTAGCGAGCGAAGAGATCCGGAAACCGGCGGCCGATCATCCCGCCATGGTCACGCTCCAGCCACGCCGGCCACACGAAGTGATGCAGCGTGACCATCACCTGCATGCCATGCGATCGCACGCACTCCGCCACGCGCCGGTAGTGGGCGAAGGCCTCGCTCTCAAACACTCCCTCCGCCGACTCCACCCGCGCCCACGCGATGGAGAAGCGGAACAATCTGCACCCGGCCGCAGCCGCCGCGCCGATGTCTTCCTCATAGCGATGCCAGAAGTCCGTCCCCTGCCCGCGCGGCGTCAGCCCCTGGCTGCGCTCCCACAGATCCCACACGTCCTCGCGCGCGGGATCGTGCGCCTCCACCTGGTGGTCGGCGTTCGCGGTCCCGAAGAGGAAATCCGGGGGAAAAGGCACGCCCCGACCCTGACTCCCCCGCGCCGGACGGCAAAGCCTGCGTTTTCCCCGCGACAAGGATGTCACACGACCCGGCCAGGATCCCGATAAAGTGAAATTCGGCCTTCGCTCCACGGGTTCCAGCGTCTATGGGCCTCCGGCATGATATCTGTCCGTCACCTGATCCAGCGCTCCAAGATACCGCTCCTGCGCGGGGCCTGGCTCACGCTGGCCATGATCGCAGCGGGGAATCCCGCATCCGGAGCCGTCACTTCCACCGCCTACTACCGGATGGGAGAAGATAACCCATCCGCGACTCCGGGACAAAAGGTCTTGTCGGTCGGCAACCGCTTCCGCACCAACGA
This sequence comes from Luteolibacter flavescens, assembly GCF_025950085.1. NCBI lineage: Bacteria > Pseudomonadati > Verrucomicrobiota > Verrucomicrobiia > Verrucomicrobiales > Verrucomicrobiaceae > Neoluteolibacter > Neoluteolibacter flavescens. Next base: position 200,778 of record NZ_JAPDDS010000005.1, on the reverse strand, counting down.
GGCATCCACTTCCGGCGGTGAGGCGACCTACACCGGCGACGTGGCCGCGGAGGCCGTGGAAAGGGTGGGCAGCTCCATGGCCGTTTCCTTCTCGCCCGATTCCTACCTGGGCGTTCCGGCTATCAGCACAACGGACAACTTCGGGCTCGAAGCGTGGGTCAGGCCCGCCTCTTCCACGGCCGAAGGCGTGGTCCTCCACAATGGGGTCTCCGGAACCAGTGGCTTGGGTATCGCGCAGGTCGGAAACAAATTTCAGGCGAGGATCGGCTCCAGCCTCTTCGGCAGCGGGCCGCTGTCACCCGGGGTCTGGTCCCATGTGGCACTCGTCCGGAGCAGCGGGGTCACGACGCTATACGTGGACGGAGTCGAGTGCGGGACCTCCGGTCTCACGCCGCCTTCGCCAGGTAGCTGGTTGTACATGGGGGGAAGCGGCTTCACCGGATCGCTGGATGAGGTCCGGGCTTTCACCTTCTCCGCCGGTGCCTTTGTCACGGACGATCTGTCGCGCAGGGCCGCGCAGATCGCGCTGGCAGAGGAGGGAGGCGATCCTGTCCCCAATGGCAGGACCTACGATTTCGGAGTGGCAGATCCCGGCTCCGCGGTGGACCGGAGCTTTGTCATCACCAGCTCCGGAGTCACCAGCCTGTCCAATATCACCGCCCGCGTGAGTGGAGCGGACGCCGGGTGCTTCACCGTGACCGAGGCGCCGGATGCCACCGTCGCCACCGGAGACACCACCACTTTCGCCGTCAGATTCTCCCCTGTCGGGACCGAACGTCGGACCGCGCTCCTGACGATCACGAGCAATGACCCGGATGACAGCCCCTACCGGGTGATGATCACCGGAACGACCTCCAAGAGAGAGATCTCGGTCGAGGCACCGGCGGGTAACCCTCTTCCCATGGGAAGCGTTCTCACCTGGGGATTGTCCTCATCGACTTTGTTACCGCCAGCAGGACTCTCACGCGTCACCTCGCTGGCCCTGGGCGGATCTCACGTCCTGGCCTTGCGGGACGATGGAAGCATCGTCTGGTGGGGCTCCAGTCTGGCCAAGCCTCCCGCCGACTTGGGACCTGCCACAGCCATCGCCACAGGATCTTACCACAGCCTGGCGGTCACGTCTGGCAAGGTGGTGGGATGGGGCCTCACTCCGGCGTCGTGGACGCCCTTGCCGGCAGGGCTCGATGGCGTGGTTGCCGTGGCCGCCGGACTGGATCACAGCCTCGCACTGCGGAGCGACGGCACGGTGGTCGGATGGGGACGGAACAATGCAGGACAGCTCAACATCCCTGCCAGCCTGTCCAACGTGGTCGCCATCGCGGCAGGGGACCACCACAACCTGGCGCTCAAGAGCGACGGGACTGTCGTCACCTGGGGAAGAAACCAGAGCAGCTATCTGGCGGTCCCTGCGAATCTTTCCAACGTGGTGGCGATCGCCGCGGGATCAACCACAAGCTTGGCACTGCGCGCGGATGGCACGGTGGTCGGCTGGGGCATGCTGAACGGCAACCTGCTGACCATACCAGCAAACGTCACCGGTGTGGTATCCATCGCGGCCCACGGGAACGAGCTTCGTGCGATGAAGAACGACGGGACCGTGCAAGCCCTGAAGCCCACCTACACCCCCCCCACCCCGAACGCCCGCGGAAAATCCCTGGCGGTGAACAACTTCATCACCGGCGTGATCTTGACCCCCAACCTCCCTTTCGGGAATCAGACGGTTTCCTACCCCTCGGCTCCGAAGACTGTCACGGTCCGCAATTCGGGGATCGAGCCCCTTCAAGTCACAGGCATCACCCTATCCGGAACCAACGCTGCGGACTTCGCACTGGACCTGCCCGCTCTCCCTCTCGAGCTGGCACCTTCAGCCAGCGTCGAAATTGCCGCCACCTTCACCCCCTCGGGCCTGAGCTACCACCAGGCGGTCTTGCAGATCGCCAGCAATGATCCGGACAACGGCAACCTGACGATCGACCTGTCGGGAACGGGCGTTCCGGCCGCCCCGGAAATCGCGATCTTCGACACAACCGGGCCGGATGCGATCGAACTCGTGGACTACAAGGGAACACAGGTTTTCCCCGAAACCACCGTCGATGGCACGGCCACCGTGAAGACCTTCACCATCGTCAACCAAGGATACCTCGACCTCACCGGCATCGCGATCTCCAAGGATGGCAACCACCGCGGGGAATTCCAATACAGCGAGCCGGAGGTGACGACGTTGCCGCCCGGCGCCAGCACCACCTTCACGGTAAGCTTCAACCCGAAGGCCGGTGGTGCTCGCGACGCGATGCTACGGGTATCCAGCAATGACCTGAACGAGGGAATCTTCGAGATCCTTCTGACCGGCAACGCCGTGGGATCGGAAATCACGGTCGAATCATCCGGCGGCGAATCGCTCGAAAGCGGCCAGGTCAAAGTCTGGGGCCAAAGCAATGCTTCCGGGGAGTTGACCATCCCGCCCGGCCTCACCGGGGTGCGCAGGATCGCCGGTGGCGATGGATTCTTCGTCGCCTCGTTGCATGATGGCACAGTCACGTGCTGGGGAAGAGGAAACGAAGGCCAGACCTCCCCACCCCAGGATCTGGATGACGTGATCGATGTCGCCGCCTGCTTCACGACCGCCTTCGCCCTGAAGTCAGACGGAACGGTCGTGGCCTGGGGAAGCAACCAGGGCGGGGCCAGAGACGTCCCTCCGGGTCTCACCGGCGTGAAAAAGATCGTGGCAAATGGAGCCCACGTGATGGCCCTCAAGGAAGATGGGACCGCGGTTACATGGGGGCAATTCTCCTCCTGGCCGGTGACTCCTGCGCCAGCGGACCTGAGCGGCATCGTGGATATCGCCACCAGCACCAATACCGCGGCCGTGCTCAAGGCGGATGGAAGCGTCGTGGTCTGGGGAGACGACTACAATCATGTGGATCAAGTCCCCGAGGGCCTCACCGGCATCACCAGTATCGCTGTCAGCGACAGCGTCATCGCCGCCCTGAAGAGCGATGGGACAGTCGTGACCTGGGGTGGAATCTATCCTAACAGAAGCGACTACAAACCTCCCTACGGTCTCAGCGGCGTCGTCGACATCGTGGCCCATTACGACTCCATCATGGCTCGCAAGGCTGATGGGACGCTGGTCATGTGGAGGCGACACAACGATCCGGTGGCCCTTCCAGCCGGTCTCTCCGGGATCACGGCGATGGCAGCCGGCTACTATGACTTCGCTGTCATTTCAGATTCCGTGGCCGACCTGGGCACCCGGCCGGTCACCATTCCCGGCACACCCCGTTCGTTGGTCGTGCGGAATACCGGCACGCTCCCGCTGGACATTCACTCTGTCGAGATCGTGGATGGAGACATCTCGGACTTCGAGATCACCTCCACGCTCCCCACCGGTCCCTTGGCGGCCGGAGGCCAAGCTTCCTTCTCGGTGCGATTCGTTCCGTCCGCAACAGGCAGGCGCGTGGCGAAACTCCGCATCACCAGCAGCGATCACGATGAAGGCTGGTTCCACATCCTTCTCACCGGGCATGCGGTGCCGCATGTCCCCATCCTCTCCGTCGAGGAGCCTTCGGGAACCGCAATCGTGGATGGACGGGTCGTGGAGTTCGGGCTTGTCGACCGGGAGAATGCCACGCCGATGCCGGAAGGGCTGTCGGGGGTCAAGGCCATCGCGGCGGTTGCCAGTGGCACCATTGCCTTGAAGAAAGACGGGACAGTCATCGGATGGGGAGCCGGTTCCGTGGTCCGACCTCCGATTCCCTTGACCGATGTATCATCCATCGTTTCCGGGGAATATTTCGCCATGGCCCTGCGGCACGACGGCACTGTCAAGAGCTGGGCAGACGACTTGCACGTCGAACCGGTTCCCGCTGGCGTCGGAGGGATCGTACAAGTTGCTGGGGCCGGGGACCACGTCGTCGCCCTGAAATCCGACGGAACCGTCGCAGCGTGGGACAGCAAGAGAGACACCTCTGTGCTCCGAATCCCGGAAGGACTGGACAACGTGGTGGCCGTGGCCACGGGAAGTGACCACGGCGTCGCCCTGAAATCAGATGGGACTGTGGTTACGTGGGCAACTTCGCCCAGCATTCCTCCCTCCGCCCGGACGGGCGTGGTGGCCATCGCCGCAGCCAGATACCATACCCTGGCACTGAAAAGTGACGGCACGGTGGTCGGGTGGGGTTCCTCTTCCTCCTCATCACCAGTCGTCACCCCGCCCGCCGGTTTGTCGGGAGTCGTCGCCATCTCGACGGGGCCGGAGCACAGCCTGGCGCTAAAGCACGATGGGACCGTCGTGGGATGGGGAAGCAATTATCACGGGCAACTCAACCTACCTCCGGGCTTGGGCGGGGTGAAAGCCGTCTCCGCCGGGTCGAATCACTCGGCGCTCCTGCTGGGAGCGCACTCGGACTTCGCCACCCGCGCGGTGGCTTCCCAAGGAACGGTCAAAAGGTATGTCGTCCGCAATGGCGGGTCTCAACCCCTGCACATCACCGGAGTGAATGTCGCGGGGGATCAGGCCTCCGACTTCACGGTGGATACCAGCGGCATGCTCACCACGGTCGCCCCGGGAGGCGGCAGCACCACCTTCAAGGTCCGCTTCACTCCGGGTGCCACCGGATTCAGGAGCACCACGCTGACTATCCTGAGCGATGATCCCGCCGATCCCGAGTTCCAGATCCGGCTCACCGGGACAGGAGTAATACCCGCGACTCCCCGCGAGGCATGGCGCTTGGGCCACTTCGGGGCCGGTGCGAACGCAGGCACGGCTGCCGACGATGCCGACCCGAACGGCAACGGGATCTCCAACCTCCTGGAATACGCCCTCGGAGGCGATCCGCTCGGCACGTCATCCGGATCATCCATCCTCCCCCGCCACGGGATCTCGGAGGCGGGAACGATGGAGTTCAAGTTCACCCGGAATCCGGCACGCGCGGACATCGTGATGACCATCCAGGCCAGCGACGACCTGAAAACCGAATGGACCGACCTGGCCCGGAGCAGCTCCGGGGCGGCATTCCTCCCGCTCGTGGAAGGCGTGATCGTGACGGAGCCTGAAGCCGGCCCGGGCGAGGTCCGTGAGGTCACCCTCCGGGACACCGCCGTGGTCACCGATCCATCGAAGCCACGGCGCTTCCTCCGCTTGGTCGTCTCGGAGCCATGAGGCTTCGCGCCGTTGCCCGACTCACCGGGGCGTCCGCACGATGACGCGAGTCGCTCCGGCCTTGAGGCAGAGGGCTTCGGCCTTCTCCGGGCCGACGACGCAGGCGGCTGTGGCAAGAGCGTCACTGATGGTGGCGGTGGGCGAGATGACGCTCACCGCGATGCGCTCGGTGAGGCCCAGGCCGGTCGCGGGGTCGAGGATGTGCGAGTAGCGCTTGCCGCCGATCTCGGCGAACTGGTGCAGGTCGCCCGAGGTGGAGACGGCACAATTCACCAGCTCCACCACTTCCTCCGGCGACTCCTCATCGAAGGTCTGGAGGCCGACGCGCCACGCCTTCCTGCCCGGCGGCGGGTCGCCGAGACGGAGATCGCCACCGGCTGCGATGCAGGTGCGGGAAAAGCCTGCCTTCACCATCACGGCGAGCATGCGGTCCGCCGCGTAGCCTTTCGCGATGCCGCCGAGATCGAGCTGCATGCCGGGCTTCTGAAGCAGGATCGTGGAGGTGGCAGCATCCCAGGTGGCATGCTTCCAGCCGCCGGCGTCGCGAGCACTTGTTAGAATATCATCCGGCGGCAGCACCCGCGTGCGGCGGCTTTCCCGCCAGAGCTTTGTCAGGCGGCCGAGCGTGGGGTCGAAGGCACCCTCGGTGAGCTTGGCGTGATGAAAGGACGACTCCAGCAGCTCGGCGAAGACGGGCGAGACCTTCGTGGCCTTCCCCGCGGGCAGGCGCATCAGCTCGCTTTCCGGGGAGTAGTCGGAGGCGATGCGGTTCACCTCTTCCGCCGCTGCGAATGCCTCGTCGGCGGCCTTCTTCGCCGCGGCCTCGTCCTCGCCATGGCAGGTAATGGCGAAGCGCGTGGCCATCAGCGGACGTTCGAAAACGAAGCGGCGCTCCTCTGCGTGCACGACTGCGATGACGAGCAGCGCGACGCCCGCGCGGATAAGGGATGGGAATCTCATCGTTTCCAAGAATCATCCAACGCGCGGATCACGCGACACCTGTCGGGGAATCGCACTGGCGGGAGCGGTCAGTCGTCGAGGAACTTGCCGGGATTCAGGATGCCCTGCGGATCGAGCGCGTCCTTCAGCGCGAGGTGGACGTCGAAGGCGACCTCCCCGAGCGCCTGATGGATCCACGGCTTCTTCGCGAGGCCCACGCCGTGCTCGCCGGTGATGGCGCCGCCGTGGTCGAGCACCCAGGCGAAGAGCAGGTCGAGCGCGTGCTCCGCCTTCTCCCGCGTGGCGGGATCCTCGAAGCCCGCGACCATCAGGTTCGTGTGAATGTTCCCGTCCCCGGCATGGCCGAAGCACGCGACCGGGATACCGGTGTCCTCCTCCAGGCGACGGGCGAAATCGACCAGCTCCACCAGCTTCGAGCGCGGGACCACGATGTCCTCGTTCAGCTTGGTCAGGCCGGTGTCGCGCAGCGAGTAAGAAAATTCGCGGCGCAGTTGCCAGATCGCCTCGCACTCCGCCTCCTTCGTCGCGCGGTCGATGCGGGTCGCGCCCACCTCGGAGAGCAGCGTTTCCAGCTCCTTCAGCTCGCTCTTCACCGCAGCCGGCCGCCCGTCGATCTCCACGATGAGGTGCGCCTGGCCGTCGGGCAGCTTGTCCGCGCCGAGGCGCTTGCGAGCGGCGGCGAGCGTGAAGCCATCGGTGATCTCCAGCGCGGATGGCAGGTGGCCGCGGTTCAGGATGGCCTGCACGGCAGCCGCCGCCGCGGGGAAGTCGCCGAAGACCGCCGCCAGCATCGCGCGCGAAGCGGGCTTCGGGATCAGGCGCAGGGTGATCTCCGTGACCACGCCGAGCATGCCCTCCGAGCCGGTGAAAAGCCCGCACAGGTCGAAGCCCGTCTTGTTCTTGTGGACGCGGCCGCCGCAGCGCATCACGCGGCCGTCCGCCAGCACCACCTCCAGCCCGAGGACGTAACTACGAGTAACGCCGTACTTCAGGCAACGCGGGCCGCCGGCATTCGTCGCCACGTTTCCGCCGATCGAGCACTCCTTCAGCGACGCCGGGTCGGGCGGATAGTCCCAGCCCACCGCACGCGCGGCATTCTGCAGGGCCACCGTGATCACGCCGGGCTGCACCACGGCCACGCCATCGGCGGGATTGATCTCCACGATGCGGTTCATCCGCGCGACCGAGAGCACGATGCCACCGGCGACCGGCACGCAGCCGCCGACATAGCCGATGCCCGCGCCGCGGGTGGTCACCGGGATATTCCGCTGGGACGCATATCTCAGCGTCTTCGAGACATCCTGCGCCGACTCGGCGAAGACGACCACGTCCGGCAGATTCCGCGCGTACCACTTGTCGGCGGCATTTTCCTCCAGATCCGCGCTGCGGATGGAGGCTTTGCCCGGACCCAGCAGCTCCGCGAGTTCCGCGCAGACCGTGTCTGCTGAGAGAGCGTCCCCGTCTTCCGGCTCCGCTTCCGGAGCGCTGTCCAGCGGCTCGTCGAGATCGTCGAAGATATCTTTTTCCGCACCGGCTCCGCGGCTGCGCATCTCTTGTCGTGCGGCACCGCCTTGCGTGATCCAGGACTGGCGTTTGGGTGGAAGGGACACGCCCGAGGATTTCCCCGGTCGCCCCGCCGGTCAACCCGGGAACTTGTAGCGACCGGCATGGCCCCGCATCACCCGCACGAGAAAGGGCGACCTCCATCCGGAGATCGCCCTTTGTGAAAACGCAGGTGCGCCTGTCAGCTCACTTCAGCGGCAGGTTCGTCGCCTTGCCGTCCGGGGTGTTGCCGACGATGCGGTTGTTCTTGAAGGACTGGATGACGCCCTTGCCGATCTTCTTCAGGCCGTCGGCCACGTTGAAGGCCACGGTGCTGTCGCTCAGCACGGCGCGCGAGCGATCCGCGACGGCGATGCCGGTGCCGCAGCCTTCGATGCGGGTATTCTCGATCATGGCGACGCTGGCGGCACCCGTGGCCGGGGCCAGGGAGATGCCTTCCTCGGAGCACTCGTGGATCAGGCAGTCGCGGAAGAAGAGCTGCGTGCCGGTGGTGGCGGTGGTCGCCTCGGCGACGCCCTTCTGGAAGCCCTTGATGCGGCAGTTCTCGAAGTAAACGGCACCGGCCCGCTGGATACGCACGCCGATGGTGCCGGTTTCCAAGCCTTCGATCTGCAGGTTGCGCAGGATCACCACGTCTTGCTCACCGGCATTGATATTGATGCCCAAGGTGCCATTCACGAGGATGCCGCCTTCCACTCCACCGCCATCGATGGTGATGGCCTTGGTGATGGTCACGCCGCCGAAGCCACCGGGATCGAGCACGTTGATCACGCCCTTCGCAGCGGTCTTGCTGATCGCTCCGGCGAAGGTCTTGCACGGCGCGGTGCGGCTGCCGGGATTCGCATCGTCACCCACACCGGAGACCCAGGTGCGGGTGGCTTGGGCGGAGGCGATGGACGAGAGGCCCATCAGGAAAACTGCGGCGAGGAAGGGTAGGAGCTTCATGGTGAATCAAAACTGCCGGATTATTAAACACACCACAAGATCACATATCCCGAAGCGGGATGACGCGATCACGGATGGACAGTCCCTGACGGACACCGGTTGACATCGCGGCCCGCGGCCCCGTTGATCGCCGCGCGTGTTCTTCCGGATCCTACTCGATGTCTGCGGGCCGATCTTCCTGATCGTGGGCGCGGGCTGGCTGATGGACCGGAAATTCAAGCTACACCTGGAGACCCTGGTGAAGCTGAACATCTACCTGATGGTCCCGGCCTTCATCTTCAGCCGGGTGGTCAGCGCGGAGCTGGGGGGCGCGGAGGCACTGCGGATCGTCGGCTTCACCTTCTCAACCATCGCGCTGATGTTCATCGGCAGCGCGATCGCGGGGCACCTCTTCCGCATGCCCGCGCGGCAGCGGCAGGCGCTCTCGCTGGCGACGATGTTTTACAACTGCGGGAACTACGGGCTGCCGCTGGTGACGCTCGCCTTTGGCAACTACGCCGCGGAGGTGCAGATCTTCATCCTGGCGACGATGAATGTCTCGACCTACACGATCGGCCTCTTCCTCGCCCAGGCGCGCGGGGAGAGTCCCGGCTCGCACCGCAAGGCGCTGATGAAAATGCTGCGCCAGCCGACGCTCTACGCGATGGCCGCGGGGCTCGCCTGCCGCGGGCTAGGCGTGCCGGTGCAGGAGTGGATCTGGCTGTGGGAACCCTTCGACTTGCTCCAGGCAGGGCTGATCGGCTTCGCGCTGGTCACGCTGGGCGTGCAGATGTCGCAGACGAAGCCCGCGCCCTTCCGCGCGCCGCTGTGGTCGGCCATCCTGCTGCGGCTGGTCATTTCCCCGGCGCTGGCCTTCCTGCTGGTGACGGCCTTCGGCTTCTCGCGCGATGTCTCCGCGTCGCTGATCCTCGCCGCCGCGGCACCCACGGCGGTGAATACCGCGCTGCTCGCCCATGAATTCGGCGGCGACATCTCCTTCGCCACCTCGGCGGTCTATTACAGCACGCTCATCAGCCTGATCACCACCCCGGCACTGGTGTATGTGCTGAAGCTGTGGGTGGGGTGAATCTCAACGCCGCGAAGCTGCGCTGATCTCGCGAACCAGCGCGATCCAGCTTCGTAGCGGAAGCGCTGCGCGCTTCAAGGCTGGGCGGGGTCTCCTTGGAGATCGCCACCTTGATTTTTGGAGGCGGACCGCACCCCGCCGGAGCGACGCAGTCGCTCCGCTACGAATCAACAGCGCGCAGGCGCAGGCTGGCGTGATAGATCACTCCACCACGCGGAATCCCAGGTCGGGCCGCTTCAGGGAGCGGTCGGTGGTCCACTCGCGGGCGGTCGCGCCGGAGGAGGGCTTGAGGAAGGAGCCGCCCATGAGCACCCAATTTTTCTCTCCGAGAGGATTGGCGGGGTTCAGCGATTGGCTCCGCGTCCACTCGGAGACGGAGCCCGCCATGCCTAGCAAGCCGGCGGGCGTGCGGTCGGTCGGCGGGATCTCATGAATGCCGCCCCACCCTGCCGGGCGCAGCGACGAAGGCTCGGGAAGCTGGTGGCGCATGGCAGCCCACCACTGTTCCTCGGTGGGCAGATGCACCAGCTTCCAATTGCAGTAGGCCGTGGCGTCCCACCAATCGACATTCACGACCGGACAGTCCCGGGTGATCGTCCGCCCCTGCCACTGGCCACCGCTCTTGATGGCGGCGAGCATGTCGGCCCAGCCATCCGGCTCGTGACCGGTCTTGCCCGGCGGCTGGCCTTCCGGGTCGTAGTTCTTCTGGCGCTCCGGGGGCAGGGCCGCCAGCGCCTTCAAAAAGGACTCATATTCGCCTATGGTCACCTCGTGGGCGCCCAGCTCGAAGGCGGGCAGCGCCGACTCCCCGCCATCGGGAAGCGGGTGGCTGCCCTCGGGAATGACGACGGGCGAAGGCAGCGGCTTGGCCGTCTTGCCATCTCCCCCGCCCTTCAGCGCGAAGACCCCGACGATGGCGACAATACCGACAGCCGCCGCACCGAGGATCAGCGGCAGCGGCGACTTCTTCGCCTGCACCCGGGAGGTCGGCGGCGCAGCGGCGGCAGGAGCCTCCGCGAGCTGCTGCTCGATCTGCTCGGCATACGAGCGGATCTCCGCCCACGTGAGCGAGCGGTCCAGCCCCTCCCCGCGCATCCACGCGAGCAGCGTCTGCATCCGCGAAGCACCCGGATGGCCATCCGCCACCAGCGGGACGAGTTCGCGGCCCAGCGTGGTGATGTCACCCTCGGATCTCCCCGGCTCGCGCTCACCGGCGCGGGCGAGATTTGCCAGGCGCACGACGCCGTGGCTGTCCAGAAAGACGTCCGACGCCCGCATCGGGCCGGTGGGTGTCCCGGCGGACTCCAGAGTGAGCGAGGCCTCGGAGACGCGGCGCAGGATGTGCGCGACCTGCACCGGCTTCATCGCCTGCCGCGAGGCCAGCCGCTCGGCCAGGGACGAACCGGGCAAGCGCTCAAGCGCGGCGAAGCAGTAGTCGGGCTGATTGATCGCCTCATACACCGAGCCGATCAGCGGATGATCCACCGCCGCCTGTGCGCGGACATTTGCCAGGAAGGCATCCCGAGAATGGAGTGCGGTCGGCTTCAGCTCGATGACCACGACCTGCCGGCGGATGGACTGCTGCTCCGCCCGCCACGTGAGGGAGGTCGGGCTTTCGGCGAGGAATTCGTCGAGACGGTAGTCGCCAATGGTGGTGCCGGCGCGGAGGCGGAAATCGTCCATGAAAATCAGGTCAGAGCAGATCAGATCGGGTCAGGCCAAATCAACGGTCGGGGGGGGGCATGGGCAGGTCTGCATACGGGTCGGCAGGCATGTCCGGCGGGAATTCATTCTGGCGGCCTGGCAAGACACCCGGGGTGGAGATCATGTCCTCGCTGAGGAATTCCGGCATCTGGTCCCAAGGATTTCCCTGCTGCTGATGCGACTGCTGCTGGGCGGATCCGCTGCGCGACGAGAGGTGCCGCGGCCAAGCCTGGTAGTCCAGCACTTCGCCCTTGTAGATCAGCTCCACCACCTGGCCGTAGTACTCGCGCTTTCCGAAAAGGTGAGTCTGCTGGAGATCGTCGCTCGGGATGATGTAGGGGAAACGGATCAACTCCTCGCCGGTGGCGAAGTCGAAGGGCATGGAAGGATATTCGATGCGGTCGCTCGGCACTTGGGTCACGGACTCGAGGATCTCCCGCTTCCCGCCTTTCATGACCGAGTCGAAGAAGCGCACCCGGACTTCCAGGTCTCCCTCTTCGATCTTCGCGTCGGCACCTGCATGCACCGGCACGGTGACAACCACCCGCTGGCCTTCCTCGTGGTCGTCGTCCTTGAAGATCCGTACACGACCGAGGGCCATCTCGCCGCGCAGGTCGGATGGCATCGAGATACCGGCGGCGAGTTTTTCTCCCGCCAAGGCATAGAGCGAGCCGGCGCCGGTGGTGCCGAGCGCGAGGATCTGCTGGTAGGCATCCGCGGCTTGGTCGGCGTGCAAGGGATCGGCCGCTGCCATATCCTCATAAACCAAGGCGAGCTCGTAGAGGACATTCGGGTCCTGCGGTGCCTGGGAGCGGGCCTCGCCAAGCTTGGTGATGGCGGCGCCCATGTCATCGGCCAGGCGGGCCTTGCGGGCTTCGCTGACCAGGCGCTCCACCACCGGATCGGCGATTGCCGGGACGGTGAGCGGGCGTGGCGCGGGCAGCACCGTGGCCTCCGGTAGCGGCGGAAGTTCCACCACCTTCTTCGGCGTCGGCGGCACCACGGCCATGGCAGGCGGCGCGGCCGGTGCCATGGTGATGATCGATGACGGCACTTCCTTCTCCACGATCCTCACCTCCTGCGCCCGCTCGACGCGGACGGCAAGCGCCACCCCGGCCGTGAGGAGCTGGGCAAAGGCGACCAGGCCCAGCACCCAGCAGGAAAGCCGGAAGACAAGATCAGACCTCAGGTGATTTGGCATGTGCGGTACGCTAGGCGGCGGAAATCCGCGAGGCAAGCAGCGACCTCGCGGCCCGTGCCGTAGATCACCGTATCTCCGTCGCGCCGAAGTACGGCACCAGTGCCTCCGGGATCCTGATGGAGCCGTCGGGCTGCTGGTACTGCTCCATGAGCGCCACGTAGAGGCGCGGCAGGGCGGTGCCGGAGCCATTCAAGGTGTGGCAGAAGCGGTTCTTCCCCTCCCCGTCCTTGAAGCGGAGCTTCATGCGGCGCGCCTGGAAATCGCCGAACCACGAGCAGCTCGAGACCTCGAGGTACTTCCCGTGACCCGGTGCCCAGACCTCGATGTCGTAGGTCTTCGCGGAATTCGCGCCGAGGTCACCGGTGCAAAGCTCGATCGTGCGGTAGTGCAGGCCGAGCTTTTGCAAGACGGCCTCCGCGTGGCCGGTCAGGGCCTCCAGCGTCTCCAGCCCGTGGTCGGGATGGACCACCTGGACCAGCTCCACCTTGTCGAACTGGTGCATGCGGATGATCCCGCGGTTGTCGCGGCCCGCGCTGCCGGCCTCGCGGCGGAAGCACGGCGTGTAGGCGCACAGGCGCTTCGGCAGGTCGCTCTCGTGGAGCAGCGTGTCGCGGTAAAGATTCGTCACCGGCACCTCGGCGGTCGGCGCGAGGAAGAGCTGGTTCCGGCCGTCTTCACCGGCGTCCGTGCCGTACATGTCGTCCTCGAATTTCGGGAGCTGGCCGGTGCCTTCCATGCACTCGCGCAGGACGACGTGCGGGACATTCACCTCCTCGTAGCCGTGCTCGCCGGACTGGAGATCGAGCAGGAAATTGATCAGCGCGCGCTCGAGCTTCGCGCCCTTGCCGCGATAGACGGCGAAGCCGGATCCGGCGATGCGGGTGGCATCATCGAGCGAGATGATGCCGAGCGCCTCGGCCAGCGTGAGGTGGTCCTGCGCGCCGGGGATCTCCGGCTTCTCGCCAAAGGTGCGGACGACGGGGTTCGCCGTCTCGTCCTCGCCGACCGGGCACGCGGGGTGCGGGAGATTCGGGATCTCCATCAGCAGCTCGGCCTGGCGGGTGCCTGCGGCATCCGACTCGGTGTCGAGGGCGGCGATCTTGTCATTGATCTCGCGCACGGCGGCCTCGATGGCCGAGGTGTCCTCGCCCTTGCCCTTCAGCATGCCGATCTGCTTGGACGTGCTCTTCCGCTCGGACTGGAGCTGTTGCTTCTCGGTCTCGGCCTTGCGGCGGGATTCGTCGCAGGCGAGCACTTCGTCGATGAGCGTCCAGTGGTTGCCGCCGCGCGCCTTCAGGCGTTCGCGGACGGCATCGGTGTTTTCGCGGATCTCGCGGATATCGAGCATGACGCGGCGAGCCTTAGAGCATCACCGGGCCGCCGTCCATCGCCCTGCTAGGAAAATTGGGTCACGAAGAAATAGATGATGACCAGCAGCAGCAGGCCACCGAGCACGGCGAGCATGTTCCGCTGGCCCTCGCTCATGCCCTTTTTCTTCGCGGGCATGGAAAACTGGATCGTGGGGCCGGGCACTCCGGCACCGGGGGCGCGGCGCACGGTGGTGACCGGGCCGGTGACCGCCACGGGCGAGGGCGGCGGCGGGATATCCGGCGGAGGCGGGCCTGCGGGCACTTCCTCCGGCTCGGGCTCAGGATCGGGATCCGTCGCGCCAGAGTGCAGGCTGGGCGGCGCGCCATCCGGCGGGGCCAGCGGCTGCGGCGCGGTGTGCGTCTTCACCGCCTGGGTGGCCACCATGGCGGTGGGCACGGGGGTCGGGCGCTGCGGGGCACCGCTGGCCATGCGCGGGCGCAGGGCGGCGGGCGGACCGGCAGGCACCACCGGCTGGACGATGGCCTGGGAGATCGGCTGATCGAGCTGGATGAAGCTCTTCATGCTCTCGCGGGCATTTTCCGGGCGCTCCACCGGGTAGCGGTTGATGTGCCACATCACCCAGTCTGCCGCCCACTTCGGGATGTCCGGGCGGACCTCGCCGAGCGGGATGACGCGGTGCTCCAAATGCGCGGCCATCACCTGATGGGCGGTCTCGCCTTGGAAAGGATTCTGCCCGGTCAGCGTGAAATAATAGACGCAGCCGATGGAATACATGTCCAAGCGCGAGTCGATCGGCGCGCGCTCGAACTGCTCCGGGGCCATGTAGAAGATCGAGCCGAAGATGTCCCCCTGCTCGATGGTGTCGATGGACGTCTTCGGGCTGAATTTCGCGAGGCCGAAATCGACGATCTTGGTCTGGAAGCGGCCGGACGGCAGCCAGTTCACCATGATATTCGACGGCTTCAGGTCGCGATGGACGAGACCGAGGTGCTGGGCGGCGACGAGCGCCTCCTGGATCTGGAGGACCAGCTCGCGGAAATCCGGCCACGTCAGCGGCGCTTTTTCCACGATCTCATCCAGCGTCTGGCCGGTGAGCAACTCCATGACGACGAAGGGGCCGTCCTCATCCGAGCCGACGTCGTAGATGGTGACGATATTCGGATGCTGGAGGGCGGCGAGGGCGCCGGTCTCCTTCTCCATCTGCTTCGTCGCCTCGTCGCGATGGACGTCATCGTCACCGGAAACGATCCGTTTCACCGCCACCTCGCGCTTCAAGGCGTGGTCCCAAGCGCGGTAAACCGCACCCAGACCGCCTTGGCCGAGCTTCCCGCGAATCTCATATCGTTCCTCCATGCAAAGGGCTTTCCATACTTTGAAGCCGGGTTTCCCGATGCGGCAATGAAGAAAAACCGCATCGGTTAGGTCAGCTTACTCCGCATAGAAGCGCCGCACCCCTGCCCGGAGGAGCGGATCACGCCTGCTGGACTGGTCGATGAGGTCGTTTCCGGAGCGCCGCAGGCCGTGATAGGCGGCCAGCGCCTCGAAGCCGGCATTGAGCGATCCCTGCATGGGATTGTGCCGCTCTAGGCCGATCTCCACGGTCTCCGGCAGGCCCTGGGGGAAGAGCATCCCTGCCTGGGCGAGGTGGCGCACGCCCTCCGAGTAGCGGTCGCCGCCGCTGAGCGCCAGGCCCATGAGCATGGCGTGCGGGTGCAGCCAGCGGAGGTCCGGCAGGTCCACGCCATTCGCCGTGTAGCCATCGCCCGGCATGCCCGCCTCGCCACCGGAAAGGCCGAAGATGCCGGCATGGGCGGCACGGGAGTCCGGCCAATATTTCTGCACGTAGCCAGCCTGGCGCTCCAGTAGCGCCCGCCGCGCATCCGGCCAGACGGTGCCCGTCGCCAGATCCGGGGTGCCGCTGTCGAAGTCGGGGTAAAACAGGCTCTGGATCTCTGAAATGAACTGCACGCCGCGGAAAACATGACCGCCGGGCTCCATTTTCCCCCGCGGCTCCCGCCCATGGACCATGCCCTCCAGCATCATCACCAGCGCGGTCTCGCCGCCCCAGTCGCGCCACTGGCTGGCCAGCGGGGTGGTACCATCCGTGGCAAAGCCGTGGCTGATCCAGCCGTCGCTGGTGCTGGCGAGGTCGAAGTCGAGGTCGGCGATCAACACGCCCATGGCGTCCTCCACGTCGACGAGATCCAGCACGTCGCCCGCGAGGCGCATGCTGATCAGGGCGATGGCGGTGTCCACGGTGCTGAATTCCGTGCCGGGGTGGATCACCGGCTGACCGTCCGGGCCGCGCTGGGTGAAGTGGGGGAGAAAGCCCGCGGCCTTCTGGATGCCGAGGAAGGCGCGCGTGGTCCGGCGGAGCTCGCCCGCCACCATCTCCCGGTCCAGCCAGCCCTCCGCCGCCGCGGTCGCGCTGGCGAGCGCGTGCAGGCCGGTGGAGCTGATGGAGTCGAAGACCCCGGCCGGGAGATGCGCGCGGTCACGCGTCAGGCCGCCCTCGGGATCGTGGCAGCGCCGCAGCTTTCCCAGCGAGACGCGCACCATCCACTCCTCCTCGGAGATGGC
Source organism: Luteolibacter flavescens (assembly GCF_025950085.1). Classification (NCBI taxonomy): domain Bacteria; kingdom Pseudomonadati; phylum Verrucomicrobiota; class Verrucomicrobiia; order Verrucomicrobiales; family Verrucomicrobiaceae; genus Neoluteolibacter; species Neoluteolibacter flavescens. The sequence continues at coordinate 184,266 of NZ_JAPDDS010000005.1, read as the reverse complement.
CGGCTTTGCGATATCGAAGCCGATGGCGGACACCTCGACCGAGCTACCGGGCTCTGCCACCCAGTTGAAATACTTCACCGGCCCCAGATCCGCCGCCGAGATCTCGAAGCGGTGCCGGGTGCGCTCGCCCGGCTGGAGGATCATGGTCTGGGACCACTTCACCATCTTCCCCGGATCGGACAGCTCCACGCGCAGCTCGCCCTGGCCGCGGGCATCCACGGTCACGGCCACCACCCCGGCGCGGACTTCCTGCGGACCGCCGAGGCCGGTCACATCCGTGGGGTCGAAGAGCCGCTGCGGCTCCACCGCCAGACCAGCCAGCGAGTGCCAGGCTCCGGTCCACTCCCCGTCCGCCTTGGTCCGGATGGCCCCGGATCTCGACTCGAGCCGGGCCTGGCCCGGACCCATCCAGCCGAAGTCGGTGCCGAAGTGGGTGAAATTGTCGAAAGGATTGATCGTCGGGGCGGCATCCGCGCGATCCCCCGGAAAGGAAATCGAGTAATCGGTGACCGGCTGCCAGACGGTCTCGGCGGCAGCGGCTGCGCTGGCCAGGCCGAGCGCCAAACCCCAGACCAGAGATCGCACCAGCCCTCCGCGACGAGGGGCGGAAGGGCGCTTTGAAACGGATTTGAAGAAACTCAAGGGGGCTACCACTGCCCGCGATTGAAGCCGAAAACAGGGAGGAAATCCACCCCTTCCCATCGCAAAGGCCGAAAACGAGGGTGTTTTAAGTAGTTTCCCCCGGCGTCGCGACGCCCGCAAATCAATGATTGTCAGCCGTCTCCTTGATGTCGTTCAGGGCGGCAATGAAATCGCCCAGAATCTCGGCCGGCACCATGATGGTGTCGCGGTTGCCGCCCACGTCCTCGGTGATTTTCACCACCATCCCGCGGGAGTTTTGTTTGAGATCCAGGAAGAATGTCTTCCGGTCAGCCAGGATCTTTTCCGTGTGCAACAGCTCGCTTTCCACGCGTCCCCCTTTCATGATTGTGGGGCCAGTGTCCGGGGAGAGCCTTGATTGTCAAGGAAAAGGCCGTGGGAGCGGGGATGACGGGGCCGCGCCGGCCGGCCCGGCCCGCTCACTCGTCCTCGCCTGCCTCGTCCCCGACCTCTTCGTATTTCGCCCGCTCGATGGCGGCTTCCACATCATAGACACTGTCCCGGAGCTCCTTGACCTCCGACTCGTTGCTCTTGATGCGCTTCAGCAAATTTTCCGCCGCGGCGAACCAGTAGGGATTGCGAAGCTTGTACTCCTCCTCGATCGCAAGCGCTCCACTTTCCTTCTTCTCCCTCGGCACCGGACGAATCATCTCGTCCAACATGTGGACGTTGAAGCGGTTCGGGCTGCTAAGATGTAGAGGACCGGTGAGGGAAACGGTCAACGGCTGGATCCAGTAATAGATTTCCGTGTCGTCCTTGCCCAACTGCCGTGATGACTCGGCGAAAACGTATCCATCAGCAGGTGCCGGAACGCTGAGGCTGTAGTTCCCGTCCGCATCGGTCTGGGTCGTGATCACGTTCTCGTCCTTCACCAGAGTGATCAATGATGCCAAGGCACAGCGGTCCGTCTCATTCCGGCCGAATCCCGCATCTTCAAATGAGTCGCGGTTTTCCTCTACGAAGGCGAGCAGTGCCAGATCATCCGCCAGAGTCTGTGGTTCCCTGAATCGCTTCCAAGCATCGGACTGGAGATCCTTGGCAGAAGAAAGGAACGCCCTGACTCCCGCGGATGGCTTCTCCCGATAGGCGGCCTCGATCTTCACATCGACATACTTCAGATTGTCCTGATATTCGGCAACCTCCAGCAGTCTCGGAATCCGCTCCCCGATCTGACGACACTTCGCCTCGACCACCTCACGGGAGATGTAGTGAACATCGACACCGCCCAGCTTCACGGTCTGGCCGTTCCGCTGGACGACGAAAACCTGGCCCTTGACCTCGGCCTGCTTCTTCTCGGCCTCGGCTCCGGGCTTCAGGCAGCCCGTCAGAAGCACCGATGCCGCGAGGACGGCGGTGGAAAGAAATCTTGCGATCATGGCTGCTTCTCCTTCTCCACGAGGGTCTTGAGTTCACCTACCAGACGATCCGTGGACTCTTCGATTTCAGCGATTTCGTCCTGCAGTTTCCGAAGCTTGGCCTTGTGACGGTCCACGGTGGCAGCGCGGGCGGCTTCTTTTATGCGCCGCACCTCCCTTTCCTTTGCCAGCTTCCGCTGCATCTCGGACTCCACGAGTTCCTTGCTCTTCCGTTCGGCCAAATCCTTCGCGGCCTGCTCGTCGGCGGCGATCTTCGCCTGGAGGTCGAGGTAGGTTTTCTTCGGCATCCACTCGCCGCCGTGCCGGACCATGCCTTCCTTGATCTTCGCACACCACTCGATGTGCAGATCGAGGCTCTTCTTGGCGATGGGCGCGGCATTCGGGAAGCGCTTCGTGAACTTCTCCATCTCGTCCTTCCGGAGAGAGATCGCCTTCAGGTCGTAGTCACTGGTGACGTCATGGGGCAGGTCCTGCGGTAGTTCCAGCCAGAGGTGGAACTGCGTCTTCTCGAAACGCTTCTTCTCCTTCCCGACAAAGACCCAGCTCACGAAGCCCTCGCCCTCGATCCGGTCGTAGCGGATCGCAGGAGCCGACTGGTCGGGGTGAAAGGTCTGGTTCTTGTAAACCAGGACTCCCTCGCCGCGGACGGAGCCGCCGGCCCAGAGGGACAAGCATACGAGAGGAAATATAAGGGAACGCATGACCGAGGAGGGGAAAGCAATGCGTGTCCGGCGGGCGGACACGCATTGATCGGGTGCGAAATGATCACATGTGTTCAAATGATCAAGCAATTTCACACACGTTTCTGTCAGCCGTGATAGGGCGACGGATCAACCGCCCGAGGCCTGCATGTAAACTTCCTCGTAGGGCTGCACGATGACAAAGCCATCACCCTCGAAGCGCATCTGCATCGACTCTCCGGAGCCGCGGCCGAGGAAGGTCTTCAGCGAAATGTCGGCCTTCAGCTCGGGCGTCAGATTGCCGCTCCACGCGATGGTGGCATTCGGGTCGGTCATCACCGGACGACCCGGCTGGACGCGCAGCGTGAGGGGCTGGTAGTGGCTGGTGATGGCGAGCAGTCCGCTGCCGTCGAAGCGCACGTTGAAAAGGCCGCCGGCCATCATGCCGACGATCTTCTTCATCATGGTGATCTTGTGCTGGAGGCTGCCCTCAAAGGCGAGGACGTCATTGCCATTCACGATGAGGCTCTCGTTCTGGAGCTTCAGGATGATGATCTTCTTTCCCTGGTCGGCGAGGTAGAGCTTCCCCTGGCCATCGGCGTAGGTCAGGCGCATGCCCTCGCCGGAGATGGCGCGCTTGAGCAGGCTGCCGACACCCTGGTCGAGCATGCCCTCGCGGGTGAACTTGATCTCGCCATGATAGGCGACCATCGAGCCGGTCTTGGTATTCATCCGGCCATTCAGGTTCACCTCAAGGAAGCGGGGCGACTCCAGCTCGAAGACCCCGTGGCCGAGGTCTTGCTGGGCGGTGCGGGAAACGAACTCCTGCAGGCTTTCAGCAGGATTCTTGGCAGGTAAGGCAGGTGGAACGGACATGGTGCCATGTATCTAACCGAAATACCGCGACCGCGCTAATGTAAACTCGGTGGCGAATTCGAACCGGGAGTCTCCCGTATGTTCTCCGGCAATGACCGGAAGAAATGAGATACTCTGACCTGGGGATGAAACGAGGGCATCAGCGGGCGCGGTCAGAGAACACCCCGCGGCGCAATTCCTCGAAGGAGATCAGTTCCGCCTCTCCTTCCTTCACCTGCCGGACACGCTCGGACACCTCCTCGTCCGACACGTGATGATCCGGTTCCGGCAACGAATGCAGGAGGAAGCTGGCCAATGCCGCACGTTCTTCGACAGGCAGCGCTGCCACCTGCTTCTCGATTTCCGCGAGGCTCATGGAGGAAAACTACCGGGGAATTCCGCTTTGCAAAAGGAGGAATTCCCCGGTGGCAAGAGGAAGCGTCAGCCGAGCACTGCTGCCAGGCGGCGGCAGACTTCCTCGACATTCGCGCGGGAGTTGAAGGCGGAGATGCGGAACCAGCCTTCGCCCGCAGCACCGAAGCCTGCACCGGGAGTGATGACGACCTGGGCTTCGTTCAGCATCTTGTCGAACATGTCCCAGGAGCCGAGACCGGCGGGGCAGCCGACCCAGACGTAGGGGGCATTTTCACCGCCGAAGACCTGCAGGCCGGCGGCCTTTGCGGCTTCGACGAGCAGCTTGGCATTCCCCATGTAGTGCTCGATGAGCGCCTTCACCTCGGCCTTGCCCTGCTCGGAGAAGACGGCTGCGGCACCCTTCTGGACGGGGTAGCTCGCGCCATTGAACTTCGTGCTGTGGCGGCGGCTCCAGAGCTGGTGCAGCGGGACGCGCGTGCCGTCGTCCGCCTTGCCGGTGACGGTCTTCGGGATGACGATGTAGGCGCAGCGGACGCCGGTGAAGCCGCCGTTCTTCGAGAAGGAGCGGAACTCGATGGCAACGTCCTTCGCGCCCTCGATCTCGAAGATCGACTTCGGGATGGAGGCGTCCTGGACGAAGGCCTGATAGGCGGCGTCGAAGAAGATGACGGTATCGTTTTCCTTCGCGTACTTCACCCAGGCCTCGAGCTGCTCGCGGGTGGCGACGGCACCGGTCGGGTTGTTCGGGAAGCAGAGGTAAACGAGATCCACGCGCTCCTTCGGCAGGTCGGCGACGAAGCCGTTTTCCGCGGTGCAGGGCAGATAGACGAGGCCGCCGTAGGCACCCTTTTCGTCGGCGTCTCCGGTATTGCCGGCCATCACGTTCGTATCGACGTAGACGGGATAGACCGGGTCGGTGATGGCGATCACGTTGCCCTTGCCGAAGATGTCGAGGATGTTGCCGGTGTCGCACTTCGAGCCGTCCGAGATGAAGACCTCGTCGGCGGAGATGCCGAGGCCCGCGAACTCATTGTCCACGATTGCCTGGCGGAGGAATTCGTAGCCCTGCTCCGGGCCGTAGCCCTTGAAGCTCTCGCGCACGCCCATTTCATCGATGGCCTCGTGCATCGCGGCGCGCACGGCGGCGGGCAGCGGCTCGGTCACGTCACCGATGCCGCAGCGGATGATCTTGGCGGACTTGTCCGGATTCGCATCGGAGAAGGCCTTCACCCGGCGGGCGATTTCGGGGAAAAGGTAACCGGCTTTGAGCTTGAGGAAGTTCGAATTGATCGAGGCCATGGCGGCGGGTGGTTTAGACGCCGCCCGTAGCCGGGGCAAGGCCTTCCTCGGCGCGGGATGCCGCTGGATCGGGGGTCCGGGAGATCGCTGGCGGAGGCCGGAGCGAGGCCATTGATGATCAGGCGGCTGTGAATAGCGATAAATCCTTGATGAAAAAGGAGTGACGGCTGCCTCAATTCAGGATTTCCAAGGCACGGGAAATGCCTGCAATGGATGCCACGATGAATGACCCGGTCCGCGAGCTGTATTCCGAACGGCGCTATCCGGACCTGAGCCATCCGGTCACGGACATCTCACGGCTGTGGGTGAGCGCGCGGGTCGCGGGGCTGGGACGCCTGGCGGAGCCCTCGCACTGCCGGGTGCTGGAATTCGGCTGCGCGGCGGGGCAGAACCTGCTGCCGATGGCGGAGCGGTATCCGCAGAGCGACTTCACCGGGCTGGACTTCTCTGACACGGCGATCCGGAAGGCGCGGCAGGCCTCCTACGAGGCGCAGCTCCAGAACGTACGCTTCGAGGCCGCGGATCTGGAGCACTGGCGGCCCTCCCACCCGTGCGACTACCTGATCGTGCACGGGATCTTTTCCTGGGTGCCGGACTCGGTGAAAACGCGGGTGCTGGACCTCTGCGGCCAGGTGCTCTCGGACAACGGGGTGGTGTGCATTTCCTACAATACCCTCCCCGGCTGGTCCCTGCGCCGCGACTTGGTGCCGCTGGTGAAAGCACTGGCGGGCAATCCCGTGGCAGCCGGTCTCGGCGACACAGTGGAATCCGTGGCCGCCTCGCTGGCGGAAATGGCCGGCGGGACCACCGCACACACCGCAAACGTGCAGGCGATCTGCCGGGACATGATGCGGAAGGGACCGACCGTGCTGCCCTTTGACGATTTCGCGCCGGTTTGCGACGCGGTCTATTTCACGGAATTCGCGAAATGGGCGGCCGAGCGCGGGCTGCGCTATCTGGGCGAGGCGCGCCTGCAAGACAATCTGCCGGACGGTATCTCGCCGGAGGCCTACCACAAGCTGGCACCGCTGGCGGCAGACCCCGTGCTGCTCCAGCAAACGCTGGACCTGCTGTCCGGACGGACGCACCGCAACAGCCTCTTTTGCCGGGTGGACGCAGCGATGGAGGAAGGCGTCACGACGGCGGTGGTGATGCACTTCGCCGCGGGACCCGGCCCGGTCGAGCTGCCGCCCGTGGACAACCCGGTGGTGAGCTTGTTCCGCCAATTGGTAGCGGATGCCTCGCCGTCCTGCGTCCCGGTGCAAGCACTGATGGAGCGGACGGCGGAGCGACTGGGCGGCGGCTGGGAACCGGCGGTTCACTCTCGGGAGCTAGCCAAGTGGATCTATCAGGCAGCACGGCTCGGAGGGATCGAGCTGAGGGCCGAGCCTCTGTCCATCCGCGGCCAGACGATGCCGACGCCGAGGCTGTCCCCGCTGAACCTGCACTTCGCCGGTCAGGGCAGGCCGGTAGTGGATGCACGCCATTTCCCCTGCCGCTACCCGGACGGGCATCAAGGCCTGATGGCGAAGATGGACGGCACGCTTTCCTACGAGGATCTGGCGGAGCAAGCACATGCGGATTTCCCGGAGCTGGATTTCCACCGGTGGGTCGCGCATCTGGCGGAGCGGGGAATCGTGCTGTGAGCGGCTCCTGGACGTTTGTTCATTTCAGATTGAACAATCGGCCACGGGCAGGTATCCCGGGCGCGTGCCGCCGGTCCGCGAAGAGGAAGACATCCGTGAGTTCCCGTCGCTCGGGCCACTGGAAGCGCAGGTCATCCAGGTCTTCGTGGATGGCGGGAAGGTGCTCGGACTGCCCCGGTCGATCGGGGAAATCTACGGGCTGCTTTTCATTTCGCCGGAGCCGCTTTCACTGGATGACCTCGTGGAGCGGCTGGGCATCAGCAAGGGCTCCGCGAGCCAGGGCCTGCGCGCGCTGAAAACCCTCGGTGCCGTCCGAGAGATCCAGCTCGAGGGCTCCCGCCGCTGCCACTATCAGGCGGATACGGAACTGAAGCGCCTAGTCGGCGGCTTCATCCGCGAGCAGGTCAGCCCCCATTTGGAAAGCGGGCAGACGAAGGTCGCGCGGCTGAATGAGATCGCGGGCAACGAGACGGACCCGGAGATGCGGGTCTTTTTCCAGTCCCGGGTGCAGCAGCTCGAATACTGGGTGGGAAGGGCACGGATCGTCCTACCCCTCCTGCAAAAGGTTCTCGGCGAATAAGTTAGATAAATGAGCGACTCTCCCCCCAGTGAACCGGCATGGTATTGCCTGAAGGCGCAGACGAAGCGTGAAGCCATCGCCGCAACGCACCTCCGGGAGTTGGAGGGCGTGGAAGTCTTTTGCCCGATGCTGCGCTATCGCAAGGCGACCCGCCGCGGCAAGGTGTGGTGGGTGGAGGCACTCTTCCCCGGCTACCTGCTGGCGCGTTTCCGGCTCGGCACCGACGAACGAGCGGTGATGTACAGCCAAGGCGTGCGCGGCCTGGTGCGCTTCGGCGGGGAGGTGCCACCGGTTCCGGATGAATTTGTCGCTGCCCTGCGCGAGGAAGTCGCGAAACAGGGGCAGAAGGAGGTCCTGACCGTGGGCCCGCGCATCACGGAGGGAGAAGAGGTGGAGCTGGCCCACGGACCGCTCGGCGGTGTGAAGGGCACGGTGGTGGAGGTGCTGCCTGCCCGGGAGCGGGTGCGCGTGCTGCTGGAATTCCTGGGGCGCGAGCAGGTGGTGGAGGTGGATCTTTTCTCCCTGCTGCTTCCCCGCAAACCCCTTCCATGACGACCCCGCCACTTCGGACTGTTCATTTTGGATTGAACGGAGAGCGGATTTTTTGATCCATCCCGCCCGTTGGGCGAGACCGATGAACCCGCCTGAAATCAATATCTTCCAAAAGCCGCTGCTGGTCCTGTCCGTGCTTCGGACGGCCGACCAAGGGCGGACGCTTGTTTTCTCCTCCCCTTTATACATTCCATGACTCCCATCGAAGACCTCAAAGGCAAGACCGCCGTCGTGACGGGCGGTGCCGGATTCGTTCCATCCCACCTGATCGACCGACTGCTGGCAGACGGCTTGAAAGTCGTGGCACTCGACAACTTCGTCACCGGGCACGCGCGCAACATCGCGCACCTCGAGAACAATCCTGACTTCACCTTCATCCAGCAGGATGTTTCCGAGCCCTTCGATGTCGAGGGGCCGGTGGACTTCGTCTTCCACATGGCCTCGCCCGCCAGCCCGATCGACTACGTCCAGATCCCGATCGAGACGCTGAAGGCAGGCTCCTACGCCTCCCACAACTCCCTCGATCTCGCCCTGCGGAAAAACGCGACCTACCTCGTGGCCTCGACCTCGGAGATCTACGGCGACCCCGAGATCCACCCGCAGCCGGAAAGCTACTGGGGCAATGTGAACTCCATCGGCGTCCGCTCCTGCTACGATGAGGCGAAGCGCTACGCCGAGGCCGCCACCATGGCCTACCATCGCGCCCACGGCTTGAACACGAAGATCGTCCGCATCTTCAATACCTACGGCCCGCGCATGCGACTGGACGACGGCCGCGTGGTCCCCGCCTTCATCGGCCAGGCCCTCCGCGGCGAGCCGCTGACCATCTTCGGCGATGGCACTCAGACGCGCTCGTTCTGCTACGTCTCCGATCTGGTGGACGGCATCTGGCGTCTCGCCCGCTCGACCACCAACGAGCCGGTGAACTGCGGCAACCCGCACGAAATGAGCATGCGTCAGTTCGCGGAAGCCATCGCCGGCGTCTTCGAAATCGAGCTGACGGTCGATCCCAAGCCGCTGCCACCGGATGACCCGAAGGTGCGCAAGCCGGACATCACCCGCGCGAAGGAAGTCCTCGGCTGGGAGCCGGTCGTCTCCTTTGACGACGGCATCCGCGAGACCATCGAGTATTTCCGCGGCCAGCTCCAACCCGCGTGATCCTTGCCGTCTCCTGACGCCAGCGTCGATTTCCTGATCGTAGGAGCCGGGTTCTCCGGGCTCGTCACGGCGGAGCGGCTATCCAATGCCGGCTTCCGCTGCGTGGTGGTGGACAAGCGCCCCCACCTCGGCGGGAATGCCTACGATCGAGTCGACGCGGCGGGCGTGCTGGTCCACGAATACGGCCCGCATTACTTCCGCACGAACTCGCCGCGAATCGTCGAGTATCTGGGGAAATTCACCGATTGGCAGGACGCGGACTACAAGATCAAGAGCTACACGGACGGCCGCTACTGGAGCTTCCCGATCAACCTGCACACCTACGAGGAAATCGTGGGCCACGCTGCGACCACGGAGGAATTCGAGGCGTGGATCGAGCAGCATCGGGTGCCGGTGGATGAGCCTCGGAACTCGGAGGAGCTGATCCTCTCAAAGGTCGGTCGCGAGCTCTATCACCGCTTTTACGAAGGCTACACGCTCAAGCAATGGCAGCGCCACCCGCGCGACCTGGACACCAGCGTCTGCGGACGGGTCCCGATCCGGACGAACCGCGATGACCGCTACCTGAGCGAGTCCTTCCAAGCACTGCCGAAGAAGGGCTACACGGCGATGTTCGAGCAGATGCTCGAGGCATCTCCCGGGGTGGAGCTTCATCTGGGCGTGGATTTCGACGAGGCCTGCAGGCGCTGGCGGCACCGCCACCTGATTTTCACCGGGCCGGTGGACGAATATTTCCAGCGCCGCTACGGGGCACTGCCCTACCGTTCGCTGAGCTTCGAGCACGAGAGCTTCACCGCCGACCAACTGCGGGCCCGCGAGCCGGTCTCCGGCAAGCCCGGCTTCTGGCAACCGGCGGTGCAGGTGAACTACCCCTCCGCGGACGTTCCCTACACCCGCATCGTGGAGATCAAGCACGTGACGGGGCAGAAGATCGACACCTCCACCATCATCCGCGAGTATCCGCGGAACTGGACACCGGGGGAGGAGCCGTTTTACCCCGTGCCCGCGGACGATGCGAAGACCGCCTACCGCCGCTATGCCGATCTGGCCGCGGCGGAGGAGAATGTCAGCTTCATCGGCCGTCTCGCCACCTATCGTTATTATAACATGGACCAGGTCACCGGCATGGCACTCGCCGAGGCCGACCGCCTGATCGCCCGCTACTCACCGGCCCCGCATGCTTGAAAAGCTGAAATCGAAACAAGGTTCCATCGGCGTCGTCGGCCTCGGCTACGTCGGGCTGCCGCTCCTGCTGGCCTATGCAAAGGCGGGCTTCCGCGCCGTGGGCATCGACATCGATGCGGGCAAGCCGGAAGCACTGCTCGCCGGTCGCAGCTACATCAAGCACATCCCAGGCGAGGAAGTCGCCGCAGCACTGGCGTCCGGAAAGCTGGAAGCGACCACCGACTTCTCGATCATCAAGACGCTGGATGCGATCATCCTCTGCGTGCCGACACCGCTCGACGAGCACTTCGAGCCCGACCTGAGCTATGTGGTGAATACGGTCGAGGCCGTGGTGCCCCACCTGAAGGCGGGCCAGGTGCTCAGCCTGGAAAGCACGACCTACCCTGGCACCACCGACGAGGAAGTCGTGACCCGCGTGGAGAAGGCTGGCTTCCAGGTCGGCACGGACATCCACGTCGTCTATTCGCCGGAACGCGAGGACCCGGGCAATCCGAAGTTCTCCGCGACGAACATTCCGAAGGTGGTCGGCGGTGTCACGCCGGGCTGCCTGGAGGCTGGCGTCGCACTCTACGAAGCTGCCTTCGAGCAAGTCGTGCCCGTCAGCTCCTGCAAGGTGGCGGAGCTGACCAAGCTGCTGGAAAACATCTACCGCGCGGTGAACATCGGCCTCGTCAACGAGCTGAAGATCGCCGCGGACAAGATGGGCATCGACATCTGGGAGGTGATCCGCGCCGCCTCGACGAAGCCCTTTGGCTTCACGCCCTTCTATCCCGGCCCGGGTCTCGGCGGCCACTGCATCCCCATCGACCCCTTCTACCTCACGTGGAAGGCGCGCGAATACGGGGTCCACACGCGCTTCATCGAGCTGGCCGGAGAGATCAACCGCAGCATGCCCGACTACGTCATCCATCGCACCATGGAGGCGCTCAATTCCCGCGGCAAGCCGGTGAAGGGATCGCGCATCCTGCTCATGGGCCTCGCCTACAAGGCAAACGTGGATGACATGCGCGAGTCGCCCACCTTCGCCCTGCTCGATGGCCTCCAGCGCCTGGGTGCCGAGGTCTCCTTCTACGATCCCCACGTCCCGGTGGTGGGCCCTACCCGCGAGCACATGAACTGGGCCGGATCCCGCAGCGTCGCATGGAGCGAGGAAACGATCCGCGCCCAGGACTGCATCGTCATCTCCACGCATCACGCCGCCTTCGACCTCGCCGAACTCGCCGCGTGGTCCGACCTCATCATCGACACCCGCAACGCCATGGCCTCCATCGACACGCCGGAAGGCCTGGTGGTGAAGGCGTAATCCTCCAGTCTTGCGTCTTTAATCTCCAAGTCTTCCGTCTCTCCATGTCCGTCCCTCTCCTAGACGTCAACGCACAGAACCTGCCGCTCGAAGCAGAGCTGAAGCAGGTCTTTGAAAACGTGCTGCGCTCCGGCCGCTTCATCCTCGGCGAGGAGGTGGAGGCATTCGAGAAGGAATGCGCCGCCGCGCTCGGGGCGAAGCATGCGATCTCGATCTCGTCCGGCACGGACGCGCTGATCGTGGCGCTGATGGCGCTGGACATCGGACCGGGCGACGAGGTGCTTTGCCCGTCCTTCACCTTCTTCGCAACCGCGGGCAGCGTCTTCCGCACGGGAGCGACGCCGGTCTTTTGCGATGTGGAGCCGGAGTTCTTTGGCATCGATCTCGCATCGGCGAAGTCGAAGCTCACGCCGAAGACGAAGGCCATCATCCCGGTGCATCTCTATGGCCAGGCGGTGGACATGGATGCCATGACTTCCTTCGCGAAGGAGCACGGGCTGAAGGTCGTCGAAGATGTCGCCCAGTCCTTCGGCGCGACGTATCGCGGACGGGCCTGCGGGACCATCGGCGATATCGGCAGCTACAGCTTCTTCCCGTCGAAGAATCTCGGCGGCTTCGGCGATGGCGGACTCGTCACGACGGAGTGCTCCGAACTTCACGAAAAGATGCTGCGGCTGCGCAACCACGGCATGCACCCGCGCTACCATCACTCGATGGTCGGCGGGAACTTCCGCATGGATGCCCTGCAGTGCGCGCTGCTGCAGGTGAAGCTCCGCCACATCGGCGAGTACTCCGCGGGCCGCACGCGCAATGCGAACTACTATACCCATCGTCTTTCCCCGATCGCCGGTGACTCGTTCATCCTGCCCGCAGCCCACGAGCACGCCAGGCACGTATGGAACCAATACACGATCCGCGTGCCCGGCCGCCGCGATGAATTGAAGACCCATCTCACGGCGAAGGGCATCGGCTGCGAGATCTACTACCCCGTCCCGATGCACCGGCAGGAATGCTTCGAGAAATTGCCGGAGCATTCACTTTCGAACTGCCCGGTATCCGATCTGCTTGCCGCCGAGGTCATCAGCATCCCGGTCTACGCAGAGCTAGTGGATGCCCAGCTCGATGAAGTGGCGGCTGCACTTGAATCCTTCCTGAGTTGAAGTCTCGGTGCGCAAGGAATAATCTACCGACGTGAAACTGGAAATCGACGTGCCTGAGTCCGCATTCTCGGCTCTCCGCCAAGCTCCCGGAGAGCTGGCTGCGAGCATGCGCCTGATGGCCGCGATCAAATGGTATGAAACCGGCATGCTCAGCCAGGAACGGGCAGCCGAGTTGGCGGGACAATCCCGCCAGGAATTCCTGCTTTCCATGTCGCGGGTCGGTGTCAGCCCGTTCCAAGGAGTGGAAGACGACCTTGCTGCTTTCGCGGAATGACCCTCGTCATCAATGCCTCCCCCCTGATCGTGCTATCGAAGGCTGGGCTGATGGACATCGTTCTCAATCTCGCCACCGAGCTGGTGATTCCAGAGCCAGTGGCTCTCGAAATCAACCGAGCCAAGAATCCTTTAGATCCGGCCCGAACTTGGATTGGCAATCACGCCTGCCTAGTTAGAACCGCCATGCCAAACACTCCGTTTCTCGCGGCGTGGGATCTGGGAGCAGGCGAGACGTCGGTCATCGCCCTTGCAGAATCCCTCGCCGGATCGATTGCAGTGCTTGACGATCTGGCCGCCCGCCGCTGCGCGCAGGCTCTCGGATTGAAAGTTACGGGCACCTTGGGAATCATCCTCGCGGCGAAGCAACGGAAGATCCTTCCCGCGGTCAAACCTGCCTTGGACGCCGTGATCGCCGCCGGGATGTTCATCTCTCCCTCTCACATCCATCAAGTGCTCGCCAGCGCGGGCGAAGCCAACTGATCCGACTCCATCCTTCCCCCTTTCTCATGTCCAAGATCTTCATCACCGGCCACCGCGGAATGGTGGGCTCCGCACTCGTCCGCGAGGCGGGGAAGCAGGGCGGCCACGAGGTCATCACCGCGGGCCGCGACACGCTGGACCTGCTGAACCAGCAGGCGGTTTTCGACTTCCTCGCGGCGGAGAAGCCGGACATCGTGATCATCGCCGCAGCTAAAGTCGGCGGCATCCACGCGAACGCCACCTACCCGGCGGATTTCATCTACGAGAACCTTAGTATCGCCTCGAATCTGGTCGAGGGCAGCCGCCGCGCCGGGGTCCCCCGCGTGCTCTTCCTCGGCTCCTCCTGCATCTATCCGAAGATGGCTCCCCAGCCGATGCCCGAGGATTGCCTGCTGACGAGCCCGCTGGAAGTGACCAACGAGGCCTACGCCATCGCGAAGATCGCGGGCCTGAAGCTGTGCCAGCACTACCGCGCGCAGCACGGCCTCATGTATCACTCGGCGATGCCGACGAATCTCTACGGTCCCGGCGACAACTACCACCCGGAGAATTCCCATGTCATTCCCGCGCTCATCCGCCGCTTCCATGAGGCGAAGGTGGCGGGCGCACCGAGCGTGACGATCTGGGGCACCGGGACACCGCGCCGCGAATTCCTCCACGTGGACGACCTCGCTGCCGCCTGCTTCCACCTGCTCGGCCTGGAAAGCCCGCCGGACTGGGTAAATGTCGGCGTGGGCGACGACGTGACCATCCTGGAGCTGGCGCAGCTCGTCGCGGAGACCGTCGGCTACACCGGCGAGATCCTCACCGACCCGACCAAGCCGGACGGCACTCCGCGCAAGCTGATGGACGTGTCGAAGATCAAGGGCACTGGCTGGACCCCGGAAATCGCATTCCGCGATGGCCTCGCCGGTGCTTACCAGGACCTCCTCGCCACCCTCGAAACCGGCGCCGCCCGCCTCTGATCTCCCACCTTATCACGTAATTGGGGATTGGCCCCCGATTCCCTACCCTCCCCGCTCTCCCTCGAAACATTCCCCCTTACAGTCGCCATGAAGAAAGCTCTTATCACCGGCATCACCGGCCAGGACGGTTCGTATCTCGCGGAATTCCTGCTGGAAAAAGGTTACGAGGTCCACGGCATCAAGCGCCGCGCCTCGCTCTTCAATACCCAGCGCGTGGATCACATCTATGAAGATCCCCACGTGGAGCACGCCCGCTTCCGCCTGCACTACGGTGACCTCACCGACACCTCGAACCTGACGCGCATACTTTCCGAAGTGCAGCCGGACGAGGTGTACAACCTCGGCGCGCAGTCGCACGTGGCGGTGTCCTTCGAGGCCCCGGAATACACCGCGGACGTCGATGCGATCGGCACGCTGCGCCTGCTGGAAGCGATCCGCTTCCTCGGCATGGAGAAGAAGACGCGCTTCTACCAGGCGTCGACCTCCGAGCTCTACGGCCTGGTGCAGGAGATCCCGCAGAAGGAAACCACACCCTTTTACCCGCGCTCCCCGTATGCCGTGGCGAAGATGTATGCCTACTGGATCACGGTGAACTACCGCGAGTCCTACGGCATGTATGCCTGCAATGGCATCCTCTTCAACCACGAGTCCCCGCGCCGCGGCGAGACCTTCGTGACGCGCAAGATCACCCGCGGCATCGCGAACATTTCTCAGGGCCTCGAGACCTGCCTCTACCTCGGCAACATGGACGCGCTGCGCGACTGGGGCCACGCGAAGGACTACGTCCGCATGCAGTGGATGATGCTCCAGCAGGAGCAGGCCGAGGACTTCGTGATCGCCACCGGCAAGCAGATCTCCGTCCGTGAATTCGTCCGCATGTCCGCCAAGGAAGCGGGCATCGAGGTGGAATTCACCGGCACCGGCGTGGATGAGATCGCCACCGTGACCGCCGTGAATGCCGAAGCTGCCCCGGCAGTGAAGGTCGGCGACGTGATCGTGAAGGTGGACCCACGCTACTTCCGCCCCGCGGAAGTGGAAACGCTGCTCGGCGACCCGACCAAGGCGAAGGAAAAGCTCGGCTGGATCCCGGAAATCACCGTCGAGGAAATGTGCGCCGAGATGGTCGCCTCCGACGTGGATACCGCCAAGCGCCACGCCCTGCTCAAGGCACACGGCCACCACGTGTCCGTGTCGAAGGAGTAATAGTTCTCAGGCAGGAACCGCGTTCAGGTTATCCTGCCAAAGTGAACGTCATATCCTATACGGAAGCCCGCGACCGGCTCGCCAGCGTCTGGGACGAGGCTGTGTCGGCTCGCGAGTCCGTGAGGATCGAAAGACGCGGCCACGAGTCCGTGGTATTGGTGCCGGAGGGAGAGTGGGAGGGTCTGGTGGAAACCGGCCACCTGCTCCGCTCTCCGGCCAATGCGCGGCGACTCTTGGCCGCCCTGAACCGGCTCGAAAGCGGCGAAGGCGAAGTGCTGTCCATGGAAGCTCTCGCCGCGAAGGTGGAATGAGTGACCCGGAGCGGCTACTCAACTTCGACCGGGACTTTCTCGACGGGCTCGGCAAGCTGGAGCCCCTCCGCCACCTGGGGGCTGGCATCTGGTCACGGCGCATCACGCAAGAGCACCGTTTGGTGTATCGCGTGAAGGACGACCGCATCCTGTTCGCACAGGCGCGGTATCATTACTGAACCGGTCCACCCGGCTCCACTCGGGTATGGCGTCTCAGCCCGCCCCCTCGACCCACTCATGCGCACCGTCCCCGTCATCGGCCTGCCGCTCGCCTGCACGGACTACGCCGGAGCAGTCGCGTGGATCCTCGACAAGGCCGCTACTTCAAGTACGGCGGTCGCAGTAGAAGCTGCGAATACCCACGTCGCCGCGCTTGCCAGGAGCGACGCGGCCTTTGGCGAGTCGATGCGCGCCTTCGACCTCATCGTGCCCGACGGCATGCCGCTGGTCTGGTCGCTGAATGCCGCCCTGCCACCCGCCGAGCGCCTGACCGACCGCGTCTATGGCCCGACGCTGATGCTGGAGACACTGGAGGGCACCACGGGGAAGCCAGAGTTCCGCCACTTCCTGCTCGGGGGAAAGGAGTCCACGCTGGAGAAACTCCAGTCCGTCTTCGCCGGGCGCTTTCCCGGCGTGGCGATCGCGGGGGCCTATTCGCCACCCTTCGGCGAGTGGCCTGAGGATGAATTCGAGCGCATGACCGCGAAGATCCGCGAATCCGGAGCGAATCTCATCTGGGTCGGCCTCGGCTGCCCGAAGCAGGAGCATTGGATCGCCCGCCACAAGGACCGGCTGCCACCCGGCGTCTACTTCGGTATTGGGGCCGCCTTCGCCTTCCACGCCGGCGAGGTCTCGCAGGCACCCGCCTTCCTGCAGAGGTGCGGGATGGAATGGGCCTACCGCATCGCCGCCGAGCCACGCCGCCTCTTCCGCCGCTACTTCACCTACAATTCGCTCTTCGTCTGGTATACCCTGCGCGACCGGATGAGCGGGAAGACGAACCGGCTTCCTTGACCCTCACGCCCCTTCGTGGGAAATTCCCATCATGAATGAAGTCCGGAAGCTCGATTCGCGGCGCCGGGTCACCTTTCCCGACCGCTACTCCCCCGGAGACGTCTTCGTGGAGGAAGAAGTGACTGCCGACCGCGTGGTCTTCCGGCTCCTGAAATCTGCCGATGTTCCGGTCGCGGGAGTGATCGAGCGTGACGGGAAGTTGTTCGTGGATCGTCCTTTTGATCGGGATGCCATTCGCGACGCCATCCGGGCCGAGCGGGACGAACGATGAGTGCCTATTGGGACAGCTCCGCATTGATATCCAGTGTGGTCGATCCTGCCATCCGGGCTCGCCTCGAGTCGGGGAACCAGTGGACACGTCCCCACGCGCTGGCGGAGACCTTTTCCACGCTTACCGGCGGCCGTCTCGGCTATCGCGTCGATCCGGGCACCGCGGCGGCACTGGTGAAGGATCTCGGCACCCGGCTTCACTTCATCGAGCTTTCCGCGGAGGAAACCTTGGAGGCCCTAGCCGCTGCGAAATCGCTGGGTGTCCGCGGTGGGCGCACCCACGATTGGCTTCACGCGGTTGCCGCGCGGAAGGCAAGTTGCTCGCTTCTGCTCACCCTGAACCAATCCGATTTCCAAGGACTGGATGCCACCCTTGCCGTGGAATCTCCCTGACCCCGCACCCTTTCCCTGCTAGTTTCATCCCGTCATGTCGAATATCCATCCGCACGCCACCCTGCCCCGGCAGGACAAGGAAACGCTTCTCGGCCAGCGCGGCATCGTGCTCTGGTTCTGCGGGCTTTCCGGCTCCGGGAAATCGACCATCGCCGGTGGCGTCGAGCGCGTGCTGCACGATCAGGGCCGCTACACCGTCCGGCTGGATGGCGACAATCTGCGCACCGGCCTGAATGCCAATCTCAGCTTCTCCGATGATGACCGGCTGGAAAACATCCGCCGGACCTCCGAGGTGGCGAAGATCCTTTCCACGAATGGCGCGATCGTCCTCTGCTCGCTGATCACCCCGCGCGGCATCCACCGGGATCTGGCCCGCGGCATCCTCGGCGACGACTTCGCCGAGATCTACGTGAAGGCCAGCTATCAGGCCTGCGAGGCCCGCGACGTGAAGGGTCTCTACGCCAAGGCAGCCAAGGGCGAGGTGGCGAATTTCACCGGCCGCGACAGCGGATTCGAAGAGCCACAGCAGGCCGAACTGGTCCTCGATACCGAGAAGCTGACCGTGGAAGACGCCGTCTGCGAGGTGCTGGAGTTTCTCAGCACGAGGGGCGTTCCAGCCGCGGATCTGGCGGGTCAGGCTTGATTTCGAGAGCCCGGCCGAGACGAGATCTTGGCCGGTTGACGGCACCGGATTGCGTTCGCTCGCTGACTGTCAGTCGGGACCTTTATATATTACCAAATTGCTCAACTAAGTAATTGTTTCTTGCCTGCCCCCTCGGGCCGGCCTTTTTCTCCCCGCCCCGCGAAGGCGAGCCGGACGACCGGCAGCCCGCAGCACCCTGAAACCACGGCTTTTCGTTCCGCCCGATGCCCAACTACCAGCTCTCCCACCTCGACCAGATCGAAGCCGAGGCGATCTTCGTCCTCCGCGAGACCGCGGCGCAGTTCCAGAATCCCGGCCTGCTTTTCTCAGGCGGCAAGGACTCGATCGTGATGGCCTGGATCGCCCGCAAGGCCTTCCACCCCGCACGCATGCCTTTCCCGCTGGTGCACGTCGATACGGGCCACAATTTCCCGGAGACCATCACCTACCGCGACGAATTCGCCGCGAAGCTGGATGCCCGCCTGGTGGTCGGCTCGGTACAGAAGTCCATCGATGACGGCCGCGTGGTCGAAGAGAAGGGACCGAATGCCTCCCGCAACCGCGCGCAGACGACGACGCTGCTCGACACCATCGCCGAGTATCAATTCGACGCGCTGCTCGGCGGCGGCCGCCGCGACGAGGAAAAGGCCCGCGCGAAGGAGCGCTTTTTCTCCCACCGCGACGACTTCGGCCAGTGGGACCCGAAGAACCAGCGCCCCGAGCTGTGGAATCTCTTCAACGGCCGCAAGCACCCGGGCGAGCACTTCCGCGTCTTCCCGCTGTCGAATTTCACGGAGATGGACATCTGGATGTACATGCACCGCGAGGGCATCGTGCTGCCGAGCCTCTACTACGCCCACGAGCGCGAGACCGTGACCCGCAACGGCACCATCCTCGCCGTGAGCGAATTCGTCCAACCGCGCGATGGCGAGGTGGTCGAGAAGAAGGTGATCCGCTTCCGCACCATGGGTGACGCCACCATCACCGGCGCCGTGGAATCCACCGCCGACACGATGGAAAAGATCATCGAGGAAGTCGCCGCCGCCCGCCAGACCGAGCGCGGCAATCGCGCCGACGACAAGCGCTCCGAAACCGCGATGGAGGACCGGAAGAAGGAGGGATACTTCTAAAAGTGCCGAGTGATCAGTGATCGGTGATCAGTGTTTGAGCTCCGATTCCGCTGCACTTTCTTCGACCGAACACACGTCCCTCGCCCGAATCATTTCAACCTTCTGCCACTGATCACTGCTCACCGATCACCCGGCACCCTGCCTTTCCTTCCATGGACCTTCTCCGTTTCACCACCGCCGGCTCCGTTGACGACGGCAAATCCACGCTCATCGGCCGCCTGCTTTATGATTCCAAGTCGATCTTCGAGGACCAGCTCGAGGCCATCGAGGAAACCTCGAAGCGCCGCGGTGACGGCCACGTGGACCTGGCACTGCTGACGGACGGCCTGAAGGCCGAGCGCGAGCAAGGCATCACCATCGACGTAGCCTACCGCTACTTCGCCACGCCGAAGCGCAAGTTCATCATCGCCGATACCCCGGGCCACATCCAGTACACGCGGAACATGGTCACGGGTGCCTCGACGGCAAACCTGGCCATCATCCTGATCGACGCGCGCAAGGGCGTGATCGAGCAGACGAAGCGCCACAGCTTCATCGCGAACCTGCTGCGCATCCAGCACGTCGTGGTGGCGGTGAACAAGATGGACCTCGTGGAGTACTCCGAGGAGGTCTATGAGAAGATCATCAAGGACTACCAGGAATTCGCCTCGCGCCTGGACAACATCGTGGACATCACGCCGATCCCGATCTCCGCGCTGAATGGCGACAACGTGGTGGACAAGTCCACGAGCATGCCGTGGTACCAGGGCCCCTCGCTGCTCTACCATCTCGAGCACGTCTATGTCGGCGGCGAGGAAAACCACGTCGATGCCCGCTTCCCCGTGCAGTGGGTGATCCGCCCGCAGAGCGACGAGTGGCACGATTTCCGCGGCTATGCCGGCCGCGTGGCCGGCGGCGTCTTCAAGCCCGGCGACGAGATCACCGTGCTGCCCTCCGGCTTCACCTCGCGGATCAAGACGATCCACACCGCCGACGGGAACATCGACGAAGCCTTCGCCCCCCAGAGCGTGACGCTCACGCTGACCGACGAGATCGACATCTCGCGCGGCGACATGATCGTCAAAAAGAACAACCCGCCGCAGAGCTCGCAGGACATCGAGGCGATGATCTGCTGGTTCTCGAACAAGCCGATGGCCTCCCGTGCCAAGGTGATCCTGCGCCACACCTCCCGCGAGATGCAGGCGATCATCAGCGAGGTGAAGTACCTCGTGGACATCAACACGCTGCACAAGATCGAGGGTGCCGAGACCTTCGCGATGAACGACGTCGGCCGCATCACCCTGCGCACCGCGCAGCCGGTGATCCACGACTCGTATCGCCGGAACCGCCAGACCGGTTCCTTCATCCTGGTCGATCCCGGCACCAATGAAACGGTCGCCGCGGGGATGATCATCTGATCTGATCCACAGGAAGCGGGCGGACGCGCCCGCTTTTCTTTCACATGTCCCTCTCCCGTCACGCGCAGAGCCTTGCGAAGGGCTTGGCCTATCGTCTCGGCTTCAGCCTGAAGCGCCTGCGGTCCGCTCAAGCGGCAACCGCCATCGCCGGTGACTTCACCGGAAAGGTGCGGCCGCTGCTGCATCGCACGGACCCCTACGAGGGCTTCGACGCGGCGGCTTGGCCGGACGATGCGGCGGGCTGGGGATCGGATTCGCCGGCCTTTGGCGAGCTGGTCGAGGAGCTGCGCCCGACACGCATCCTGGAAGTCGGGACGTGGAAGGGCGGCTCGGCGCTGAATCTGGCAGGACACGTCTCGCGGCTCGGCCTGGACTGCGAGATCATCTGCGTGGACACGTGGCTGGGCGCGCTGGAGATGTGGACGGATCTGGATGACCCCATCCGCCACGGCGCGCTGGGGCTGAAGCACGGCTACCCCACGCTCTACTACCGCTTCCTCGCGAATGTCTGCCGGGCAGGCCACCAAGGGCGCGTCACCCCTCTACCGCTGCCGTCATTCACTGCTGCCCAGTGGTTTGCCCTGAAGGGCATCCGGGCGGACATGATCTATGTGGACGCCAGCCACGAGGAGGAGGATGTCTATCAGGACCTCGTCTCCTACTGGGATCTGGTGCGTCCGGGTGGCGTGCTTTTCGGCGATGACTGGGCGTGGGACGGCGTGCGTCTCGCCGTGGAGCGCTTCGCGGGCGAGACCGGCGTCGTGATCCGCCACCGCCACGACAAGTGGGAGTTGCGGAAGTAGGCCGCCATTTTCGACGGAAACCCCCGGTCGTGTGCCTCCTCAGGCGCAGGCCCCCATCTGCCCGATACCCCGGCTTCACCCGCATCCATGGAAAAAGGCTTTACCAGCACCATCCAGACAGGCCCTGATCCAGGGAGGGAGTCGTATCCCATGTCTCCGGCGGCCAGCCCCTCCCGCTCCACCCTCCGGGACCCCGCTCTCGACGTCCTCCGGGTGGTGGCGATGATTTGCGTGATGATGGTTCACACCCCGAAGGGTGTGGATGGCGTCACCACCTTCCTGAAGCACTACATGGCCACCGCGGGCGTCCCGGCCTTCTTCATCCTTTCAGGCTACCTTTCCGCACGGAAAATTGCGGACCGGGATCACCGGCCGCGCGATTTCTTCCGGGAGAAGTTCAGGACGCTGATCGTGCCCTACCTCATCTGGAATGTACTGGTCCTGGCGGCCATTCTTATCCTGAAGACCTTCATCCCCGGCACCGATTCGCTGGGAAACGGCAATTACTTCGGTGTCGATTTCGAGCCATGGTCGATGACCTGTGCGATCTTCGGCATCGGACGGAGCCCGATCGTCTATCAGTTCTGGTTTCTCCGGGACCTGATCATCGTGAGCTTCATCGCATTTTTCCTGTGCCGGGCGCTGCCTCAGGCATCGATCATCGGCTGGCTGCTTCTTCTGATCCCCCTGCCCTTCGTTCCATCCTTGGGGCTCTTTCTGGTGGGTATTTCCATCGGAGGCCGGCAATCCCTGACCGATCGATGGGATCTTGGGAAATCCCTGATCTTCGGTGCGGGGTGGATCGCCGTCGGCATCGCGGCGACCAACGGTCTGCTCTCCATCCCGAGCGCTGCCTACCAGATATTCGGCACCGTATTCCTGTATTCGCTGTCCACCCTCGTGAGCCGCGGTCCCGGAGGGGGGCACATCGCGACCTGGGGGCCGATGACTTTCCTGGCTTTCGCCATCCACGAACCACTGCAGACGATCATCTTCAAGGTCTGGGAGAAGCTCGCGTGGCCGAGATTCGGCACGGTTATCACCAACCTGCTCGTTCCGCTGCTGATCTTCGCAGTCAGCCTCGGGATCTATCATCTCATGAGGCGCATTTCCCCGAAGCTACTGCTTCTGCTGACGGGAGGACGTTGATCTCTAACGGTCTGTGGACCGGGATATGGGCTTACAGCCGATCTTCCCCGCGATGATGAGCGGGAGTGAGACGGAAGCGACGAAGTCCCCGCGGCCCGATTGTTCATTTTTATTTGAACACATAGGGGCGACTGTTCATTTTCCGCCACGACGAGAATGCCTCCGGGCCTTCCATCCAAGCCGTGGCGATCAATGGTGGAAGTCCCCGCTTCCGACCAAGGGCGGTAGCTTGGCCGCAGTCCGGCTCCCCGCCGCTTCCCGACCGTGCAGGCCCTCAAGCAACTCGTGGCCGACTACGGCAGCCAGTACCCATGGGTCCTCTTCGTAGCGCTGGTCATCCTGCCCGGCCTCGGCTTTCCCGCCGGAGTCCTGCTACTGCTGGCAGGCGTGGTGTGGGGGAGCCAGCCTTCCACCTGCCTGCTCGCGCTGGCGGGCATCCTCCTGAATGTGACATGGACGCACTGCCTCGCTGCAGGACTGGCCCGCAGGCGCATCGTCCGGTGGATGGGTCCGCGGCTGCAACCGTGGCTGGACTTGCCGCGGACGGACCTGATGAAGGTCGCCTGGCTGCTGCGGGTGACTCCCGGGGTCCCGCTTTTCCTTCAAAACTACGCGCTGGGTGCCCTCGGCGTGCCACTGCGCCTCTCCCTGCTGACCGCGCTGCCGATCGTGGCACTCTACACCTGCGGCTTCGTCCTCACGGGCGGCGCGATTTTCGACGGTCGCCTCGGCCTGGCAATCTCCGGCGTGGCGCTGCTCGCCGCGGCGGCCATCGCCATGCGCCTGATCCGCTCGCGGCAGGCGAAGCCCGGCTCCGATGCGGGAGGCGGGGCGTGACTCTCCAGCAGCACGCATGAATTTCGCCTCTTACGAATTCTGGAGAACGCTGTTCTTCTGCTTCCTCGGCTCGCGGCTGATCATCGCCATGGTCGCGAGGCTCGCCCCGCGGCACGAGCCGGACACGGGCAAGTGGTGCCTCGCCGCCACCGGGCTCATCCTGCTCGGCGTGGAGAGCTGGCTGACGCTGGTCGTCTTCCTCTGGGTGGTCGGTCTGAGCTGGATCGGCGTGCTACTGGCCGGGCGCGGGTGGTTCGAGAAGCCCTACCGGATCTATGGCGGGCTGGCCTTCGCCCTTCTGCTCGGCGCGCAGCTCGCACCGCTGTTTTACTACAAGTACTGGGACTTCATCCTGAACGAGTGGCTGGGGCTGGACGTGCGGAAGCCCTCCGTGCTGATCCCGATGGGCCTGTCCTTCTACACCTTCCAGAAGATCGGCTTCTGGATCGATACCATCCGCAATCCGGGCAGGCGGCCCCGCTTCCTGGACTACCTGAATTTCTGCTCCTTCTTCCCGCAGATCGTCGCCGGCCCCATCGAGCGGAAGGAAGCGCTGCTGCCGCAGATCGAGTCCGTCCGCTTCCGCATCCACCGCGAGAATCTGGAGACCGCCCTGCAGTGGATCGTCCTCGGGCTGGGCTACAAGCTGATCGTGGCGGACAACATCGGCGGATTTGCGCAGGCCTTCCGCATCGATCCCGCGAATGCGTGGCACGTGTGGTTCGAGTGCCTGGCCTTCGCGATCCGCATCTACTTCGACTTCTCCGGCTACAGCTTCATCGCCATCGGCCTGGGCCTGCTGCTCGGGGTGAAGCTGACGCTGAACTTCCGCAGCCCCTACTGGGCGCAGGACATGCGGGAATTCTGGAGGAACTGGCACATCACGCTGGGCTCCTGGCTGCGGGACTACATCTACATCCCGCTCGGCGGGCGGCGGGTGCCGTGGTGGGCGGTGAATACGCTGATCGTCTTCCTCATCTCAGGCATCTGGCATGGCGCGGGATGGGGCTTCCTGATCTGGGGCCTGCTGCACGGCCTCGGCGTGGCCGTGTGCTCGATCAGCAAGGACCGCTGGATCCCCTTTGCCCCGCTGCGCTGGCTGCTCACCTTCGCCTACACCACGGCCACCTGGCTCTTCTTCCTGGAGCGCGATGCCACCGTGCTGTGGCAAAAGGCCGCCTCGCTGGTCCAGCCGGGTGCCTACTCGCTGCCAAATCTGCGCCACCTCCAGCAGGTCTTCACCGGTCCCGGCGAGATGGTGGTGAGCGCGGTGATCCTCGCGCTGGCCGCGGTGGCGCTGGCGATCGAGGGCCTTGGCGTGCGGCGTGATCTGGAGCCCTATCACTTCGGCCGGAAGCCGGTCGCCGGTGTCGTGCTCGTCTTCCTGATCGTGCTGCTCGCACCGCTCGAGGAGTCGTCGTTCATCTACTTCAATTTCTGACCCTTGCGGTATTTCCTCACACTCCTGGCAAGCGCGGTGGCGGCCTATGTGCTGGGCTTCGTCCTCACGGTGCCGGCGAATCCCGAGCTGCGGGTGTGGCAGGGCGTCGACCAGCGGCGGAAGGCGGAGCTGGCGGAAGTGCGGGCGAAGTCACCGGATCGCCCGGTCATCTTCTTCACCGGCGGATCGAGCACCGCCTTCTCCATCGACCCGGCGATCATCGAGGGGACTTGCGGGATGCCCGCCTTCAACTTCGCCCTGCCCGCCTCCGCAGGTGCCCACTACCTGCTGCACCAGGCGCTGGAGCAGACGAAAAGCGGGGACGTGCTCGTGATCGGGCTGGAGCCGGATTTCTTCGCCTACGAGTCGGACAATCCCGCGGGCTCGCTCGCCTTCGGCCTCGCGGTGCTCGACGGCCAGCCCTCGGCGACCGTCGGCGGCGACACCTTCGGCAACTCCCTCTCCCTGCCGGAATACATGACCATGGCGAGGCCCGGGCCGAAGTATCTGGTCACCCTGCTCTACCGCAGTGCCTCCGGAAAGGGCTACCGCTACACGCCGGAAGACTACCGCTACCACGGGCGCATGGAGACGCCGGTGAAGGAGGAAGGCATGCCCCCGCTGAAGCTGGAAGGCGAGGTGCGGCTGGCGGAATCCGGCAGGAAGCTCCTCCAAGGCATCAAAGCAGCCGCCGACAAGCGGGGCGTGCGCCTCTGCTACACGATGCCGTGGCGCTGGACCCTGCCCGAGGACGCCGCGGCCTCGCGCGAGGCAAATGCCGCCCTGCTCCGGGACATCGGCCAGATCATCGAGGTGGTCGATGACGGGACGAACGGGGTGGCCACGGATGCGTCATTTTTCTCCGATACGCCCCAGCACCTCACCGCGGCAGGGTCCGAGGCGAGGTCCCGGACTTTGGCCCCCGCGCTCAAATTGCTGCTTTCTTCGCCCTGAGCGTATCTCTTGGATTTCCCGCAGCCCGGCTGCTTCCTGAACTTTCCTTCAAATGACGGACTCACGTTCCATCCAAAGTATCATCATCGTCATCGTGGTGGCCGTCATGGCCGCGTGGCTCGGCGTGGCCGTGGTCACCGACCAGATGGAAACCCTGATCAAGGTGGGCGGTGCCGGCCTGCTGATCACCTGCGTGCTGCTGGGCAAGCGCGTGTGGCTGGCGATGATCTTCCTTTCCGCCATGCAGGTCCCCCTTATCCGGGGCTTCGGCACCGATCAGCTCGGGCAGGTGCTCTTCATCGGCTTCAGCCTGATGCTGATCGCGATCCGCCGCCTGCACCTGCAGTTCAAGGTGACCGAACTGGAGGTCTGGATCATGCTGGTGGGCGTGATGATCGCCCAGGCCTACCTGAGAAACCCGGTGGGCCTGAACATGTTCGGCGGTTCCACGGTGGGTGCGAAGCCGTACTTCGTGGCCGGCCTCGCTTTCTGCAGCGGCTGGCTTCTCTCGTGGATCAAGCTCCCAGCGAGCGAGTTACGCTGGGCGATGCGGCTCACGCTGCTCGGGACATTCGTGGGCCTTCCGATTTCCTTCATCCGGCACCGGTTCGGAGGAGGCGAGGTCGGTGAAATGGGCTCCATCTCGATGGTCAACCAAGCCGGAGGATCGACACGTATTCCCCTCTTCGCACGGCTGGCGGAAATTCTTTCCCGGCTGGTGGTTTCCTATATTTCGCCGATTCGCGCGGTCCTGAGCCCGAAGTGGGGGCTCGTGCTCGTCGTGAGCCTGGGGATAGCAGCCGCGTCGGGATACCGCAATGCGGTCGCCACGGTCGGCCTGACCTACATGCTGGGGGTGATCTACCGGAGTGGCTTCGGTGCGGCGCTGCTTTCGACAATCGCAGGAAGCATCCTCCTGGGGGCTCTGGCCCTTTACAACATCGCAGCCCCCCTGCCGGGCAATATCCAGCGCGCGCTTTCCCCCCTGCCCGGCTCGTGGGAAGAGCGACACGTGAAGGACGCCGAGAACTCCACCGAGTGGCGTGTGGAAATGTGGAAGGCCGCACTGCTCACCGACGACTGGATCCGGAACAAGTACCTCGGCGATGGCCTGGGCATGACCGCAGAGGAACTCCGCCGCCTGCAATCCCTCTCCGCTGGCGGACGCGACTCCTGGACGGGAGCCGGCGGCCTGACCATCCAGCAGGAAAACATGATGCTGACCGGTGGCTATCATAGCGGACCGGTGCAGACCATCCGTACCGTGGGCTATGTCGGCCTGGCGGTCTTCCTCTTCGCGATGGTCCGGCTTGCCGTACATGCCCACCGGCAGATCCGGCGTTGCCGGGGCACGGAGTGGGAGCCTGTCGCCTACTTCTTCGGTATTCCTTTGCTCGTGCTTCCCATCTTCTTCACGTTCGTCTTCGGGGAATTCTCGCAGGCAGCCTCCCTCGTCTTCCTTGGTTTCGCCATGGTACGCCTGATGGAACGGAACCTTCCCCTCCCGGAGTGGAAGAAGGCCGTGCCGGAACCGTGGGTGCCGCTCAGCCGCCGTAACGCCATCGGCGCCTCGAATCCGGGCTGATCCCGCCGGGATCATGCCATGGCAAGCTCAGCTCGTGCCGGCGGAGCGCCACTCCTCCCAGCGGTAGGCATCTGCCTCCATCCCGTCCAAAGCGACGCTTTCCGTAGCTGATGAACCACAAGCGACTGCTGGTCCGGGGTGTTGTCTTCAGCTATGGAGCGCTGGCGGCGCAGATCATCTACTCCTTCGCGTCCATCCCGCTCGCGCTCTCGCACCTCTCGACGGCGGAGTTCGGGATGTTCGGGGTCATCACGACGGTGACCTCCTACCTGATGATGGCGGAATTCGGCATGACGGAGTCCTTCATCCGTCATCTCTTCGAGTGCAAGGAAGCGAAGGACGACTCCCGTCTCGGAAGATTCTTCACTGCGAGCGCCCTCTCGATGGGAGTGGCAGCCTTCGTGGTCCTGGGAGCAGGGATCCTGATGGCCAACATCGCAGCCCCCCTGCTCGACATCCCGCTGGAACTGCGCCGTGAATTCATGCTGGTGATGCTCGGGCAGGCATTCATCGCCTCGCTGAACATGATCGCCCGGGTGATCGGCGTCCCCCTGATCATCAATCACCGCCAGGATCTCCTCCAGATCTCGCAGATCGGTCTTTTCACCATCTACTACGTCGCGCTGCATCTCTCCTTCCGGGCCGGATATGGCATCTACTCGATGCTGATCAACCAGATGGCCGGCATCCTGTGGATCATCGCCTTCTATACTGTCGCCTGCCAGCGCAGCGGATATTTCAAAAACCTCTGGTCACGCTCGCTCCCCACCCGGAAGGAGTTCGTGGACGTGTGGAATTACTCGCTGAAGACCTTCGGCGTGCAGATGGGAGTGGTCGTCGTGGCTGGCCTGCCGCAACTGCTGATCTCATCGCTCGTCGGTCTGGATGCGGCGGGTAAATGGACGGTCTGCACGCGCGTCTTCGGCATCTTGCGCCAGCTCACCTTCAAGCCGTTCGCCATTGCGCTGCCCATGCTGCTGAGCTTCTTCGTCCGCGGGGATACCGCGCTCGTGGCCAGACGCTGGGCCCATGTCTCCCAGCTCGTGATGGCCTCCTCCGGCCTGGCCATCGCGGTCGCGGCGGCGAACAACGCCCGTTTCGTCGAACTGTGGTCCGGCTTGCAGACCGGCTGGGGCCCGCTGATGCACGTGAACATCGCGTTCTTCGCCCTGTGCCAAATCGTCGCCGGGCTCACCTTCGGCCCCATCGGCTTCAACAAGAAGTTTGGCTTCACCGGTTTCGTGCCTGTCCTGCAGGTCCTCGTGGTGGCTGGCGGCGCGATGCTCCTCGCCGGGAAGACCGGCAGCGGGGGCATCATCGCCTTCGCCTCGCTGAGCTACCTGCTGGGGATGGGCATCGCCGGCATGATTTACCTCGGGAAGATCACTTCCCACAATCCCGTCAAACTCTTCATCTCCTCGATCGGCAGGCCCCTGCTGGTGGTGCCGCTTGTTCTCGTCTGCTCGTTGGGTATCGCCCATCTGGCGGCTTCCTTGCCAGGCTACTTCGGACTCTCCTTGTCCATCGCTCTCTCCTGCCTCGTCGGCCTGCCGATGGTCGGCTATCTGGGGGTCTCCTCGGAGGTGCGAAGCGAGCTCTTCGCCATGGCGCTGAAGCCCATCCGCCGGTTCCGGGCCAAGAGGCGCATGCTTCCCGCGGATCCGTGAACCACGCGGACGACGGCACCTCGCCCATCTCCCGGGAAAAGGGGGGCGCATCCATTCCAATCCCTACATGACGCAACCAAGCACCGGCACCGATCCCCGCGTACTCTTCTCCGGAATGGTGCCCTGGTATATCAACCACACGGCACGCGAGGCGGGAAAACTCGGCAGCCTGGGCGGCTATTGGATGGGAAGCGCTTGCCCGAAGGGAGTGGACCGCAGCTTCTACAAGCGAATCTGGCCCTACCATCTGGCGCAGAAGGCCTTCTACCACCTCCCCTTCGTGGATCTGGAGGAGCGCATGCGGTGGAACAATCTCCCCTTCTACGACGCCTGGATCTCCCGGCAGACCCTGCCGGACGGTGTGAACGTGGTCCACGGCCCCATGGGATCCTGTGAAGCGCTTTTCCGCC
Organism: Luteolibacter flavescens; assembly: GCF_025950085.1. NCBI lineage: Bacteria > Pseudomonadati > Verrucomicrobiota > Verrucomicrobiia > Verrucomicrobiales > Verrucomicrobiaceae > Neoluteolibacter > Neoluteolibacter flavescens. Next base: position 154,509 of record NZ_JAPDDS010000005.1, on the reverse strand, counting down.
TGGCCGACAGGAGCGGGCGGAAGGTGCTGAAGGTTTTCGACTCCCCGAACAGTCACCCGACGAGCCAATTCGGATACTGGCAGCGGGAATGCGACCTGTATGCTCACTCAAGCTACAAGCTGCCCGTTGCCCAGTGGGTGCGCTCGAGAATCAACCGCGAAATCGAGGCCGCGGACCTGGTGCTCTGCCCGAGCAACTTCGTCCGCGACACGATGGTCCTGAATGGCATCGCGCCAGAGAAATGCTTCGTCTCTCACTTCGGCGTGGACACTGAGATCTTCAGGAAGCGCGAGCTCCTGCCGGAGCGCCCCACCTTCATCTCCGTGGGGTCGCTGACCGTGCGGAAGGGCCAGCAATATCTCTTCCAGGCCTTTGAAAAGGTGAAGAAGGAACTGCCCGACGCACAACTGGTCTGCGTCGGCGGGATGAGGCCGGATTTCAAGAAGGAGATGGCCAAGTGGCAGGGCCGCTTCGAGCACTTCGACAACGTTCCCCACACGAGGCTGGCGGAGATGCTCGCGAAGAGCACCGCCTTCGTCCTGCCCTCGTTGGAGGAAGGGTTCGCGCGGGTGCTCTCCGAGGCAATGGCTGTCGGACTGCCGATCCTTGCAAGCTACGAGAGCGGGGCCTCGACTGTGGTCCGCGATGGCGTGGAAGGATTCATCCTCAACCCCCGGAACGTGGACGGCTTGGCCGAGGCCATGCTCCGGATGGCGCGAAACAAGGAGGAGAACCTCGCCATGGGCGATGCCTCCTACATCGCCGGCGGGAAATCGAATACCTGGGCGGACTACACCAAGCGCCTGCTCGAGGAATACTCCCTCCGCATTTCAAGATAGCCTCTCAGATCCCCATGGCTTCGATCACCAACGCAATCCGGAGATACCGGAACCTTCTCAAGTCTTCCTTCCAACTGGGCGCTTCCCCAGGGGACTCTTTGAAGATCTTCTACTGGGGGGCGGTGAAGCCATCGCTCTGCGCGCGAAACCTCGGCAAGCATGATCCTGCGGAGATCATCAAACTGAGGGTCCTCTCCGGCGGGAATGCGAGCGACATCTTCATCCGCGACAATGGCCTCGATATCTACACCGTCCTGGAGATCCTGCCGGGCGGGGAGCTGAATCCGAAGCTCCACCACGACTTCGAGCCGCAGACCATCTACGACCTGGGGGCAAACATCGGAATCTCCACGCTGTATCTGCTGAATCATTTCCCACAGGCGCAGGTCGTCGCCTTCGAGCCCGAGCCCGGGAACTACGCCATCGCCAGCCGGAACCTCGAGGGCCAGCCAAGGGCGACCCTGCTGGAACGCGCGGTGTCGAACACCCGGGGCGTCATGAACTTCACCTGCGGCACGGACATCCGTGGCGGCAAGCTGGCGGACGAAGGCGCGAGCGGGGAACAGGTCCGCCAGGTCCAGGTCTCGAGCATCGACGAGATGGTGCATGAAGAAGGGCGGCCCTGCCCCTGCTACCTCAAGATCGATGTCGAGGGAGCCGAACTCTCCGTGCTCGAGGGCATGTCCCGGTCCATGGGAGACATCCGGGTCATCTTCATCGAAACGCATTCACCCGAGCTGCACGAATCCTGCCGGGATCACCTCGTGAGGTCCGGGCTGAAGATCGTCGAGGACAAGTGGATGACGAAGTTCGGCGCGCTGTGGGCAGTGCGCGCATGACGCCGCCTCGCGCGCAGCCCGGCCACAAGCAAGCACGGTATCATGAAAGCAATCGTCCTCGGTATCATCCGGGCACTGGCGGCAGCCGGCATGAAACGCCGTGGATGCAAGCTGGGTGCCGGCACGATCATCAATGGCTCCCCGGCCGTCCGCAGGAAGGGCGACGGCGAGATCATCCTCGAGGACGGGGTGACCATCAACTCCGCCCGGTGGGCCAACTGGCTGGGCACCTCCGGCTCCATGATGCTGAGCGCCGAGCCGGGAGCACGACTGGTGCTGAAGCGCGGCTGCGGCGTCTCCTCCTCACAGATCATCGCGAACCGGTCCATCGAGATCGGTGAGGATACCATGATCGGGGCGGGCTGCCTCCTCTGCGACTCGGACATGCACGAGGTGCCGCTCGGCTCCGGCAAGCCGGTGGCGATGGCACCGATCAAGATCGGCCGCGGAGTCTTCATCGGTGCCCGCTGCATCATCCTCAAGGGCGTCACCATCGGAGACGGTGCCGTGGTCGGCGCCGGATCGGTGGTGACCAAGGACATCCCCGCCGGAACGCTCGCCGGGGGAAATCCCGCCTCCGTTTTGAAAGAACTCTCCCCGTCCCCGCCGGGGTCCTGACCTCTCCGCTATCCCGACCTGCAAATTTTCCCCAGCCACCCCATGGCCTTCGACAAATCAATCACCTCAAGCTCCTTCCCGCGCTCCCTTCGCGCCCTGATGGCAGGATTCCGGCACGACTTCTTCTACTCGCTGCTCCATCGGCCAATCTCCGGGCTGGAGGATCTGGGGGATCCGAAGGACTCGTGCAACTGGACCATCCTCACCCGTGACCTGAAGCCGGACAGCGTGGTCTACTGCGCCGGTGTCGGCCGCGATATCTCCTTCGAGCATGCCATCGCCGATGGCTTCGGACCGGTGGTTCACCTGCTCGATCCTTCCCCGACGGGATTGGCTACGATGCAGCTGCCCGAGAACCAGCGTCCGCAGTTCGTCTTCCACCCGATGGCTCTCGCCGGCTACAGCGGCACCCTCGAGCTGGGCCCGCCGGGCGATGCCGCGGAGGGATCGTGGATGTCCCTCGAGTCCGATTCGGACGGCCCCGTCGCGACCGGCCCGACCGTGAGCGTCCCCTGCGAAACCGTGGGCAGCCTGATGAAGCGCCTCGGCCACACGAAGATCGACCTGCTCAAGATCGACATCGAAGGCGCGGAATACGGCGTGCTGGATTCACTACTCTCCGACAACCTGCCGGTCCGCCAGATCGCGGTGGAATTCCACAACGGCGTGCTACCCGGCATTCCCCGGAGCCGCACCATCGCCATGCTCTGGAAGATGTACAAGAGCGGCTACCGGCTGATCCACAAGGGAGGCAGCAACCATACCCTGCTGCGCAAGGAAGACCTCTGACGGTTCCGTTTCCTGCCACCTGATTCACCCGCGGGCGGCCCGCCATCGCATATCCTCGTGACAGCCTCCATGCCCCTGCGCATCGCTATCATCGCCGACTTCCCGTGGGCCTCGCTCGACGGGAGTGCCACCGGGCGGGGCGGAGGCCAGGGCTGTACCTGGCTGCCGCAGCTCGCGGAGAATTTCGAGCGCCATCCGGACCTGGAGATCCACTGGATCTCGCTGGACCGTCGCGGCGCGGGCGGGGAGTCTGTTAGAAAATACGGACAGCACTTCGTGCGGCTGAAGGGGACCTCGGTCAGCGTCGATCTGGCGCTCGGCTGCCTGCCGACGCGGCGCACGATGCGGAAGTATCTCCGCGCGCTGAAGCCGGACATTGTCCATGCGTGGGGCACCGAGTCGATCTATCCCGTGGCGCTGCGCGATTTCAAGGGGCCGACGATCCTGTCGATGCAGGGCGTGCTCACGGAATACAAGCGCATCGGCGGGCTGCCGGATGACTGGCGCTGGCGGCGTATGATCGCAGGCGAGGCCGCGATGATCCGCTCGGCGACCATCGTGACCTGCGAGTCCGGCTGGGGCATGGCGAAGGTGAAGGAAGTGGTGCCGACCGCGCACTGCCGCATGGTGGAGTATGGCGTGCATCCCCGTTTCTTCGACGTGCCATGGCAACCGGATGCCGCGAAACCCTACGTGCTCTACGTGGGTGGCACCGGCACGCGGAAGGGCTTCGACCTGCTGCTCGATGCGCTGGCACACATCCCCGACCGGAAGTGGGAGCTGAGGCTCGCCGGGGACGATGCGATGCGCGCGGAAGTCGAGCGACGCGGCCTGAAGGATGTCGAGTGCCTGGGCCTGCTGGCCTGGGATGAAATGGAAAAGCAGCTTCGCGGAGCATGGGCCTCCGTGCTGCCCACCCGCGGCGATACCAGCCCGAATTCCGTGAAGGAAGCGCGCGTCATCGGCGTGCCGGTGATCACCTCGCGCCACGGCGGACAGGCAGGCTACATCCGGGACGGGGAGAATGGCAGGCTCGTCGATCCGCTGACCGATGAATCGCTGGCGGAAGCACTCACCGACGTGATGTCGTCCCATGACCGGGCCATTGCCCTGGGCCACGGTCGCCATCAGGAAGACCGCGACTATCTCAGCGCGGAGCGCACGGCGAAGGGCTTCGCCGACATCTACCGGGAACTCGCGAAGGGAGGTGGCCCGCGATGAAGGTGGCCACCTGCACGCCGGTCGATTTCGCCGCGGACGAGCATTTCTTCGGCCGGGACTCCGGGCTCATGTGCCGCGGATTCCAGGAGATCGGCGTGAGCTGCGTGTCGGTGATGCCGGGTGCCCGCCGCGCGGATGATCCCGCGGATCAAGTGAGGGTGACGATGGACGAGCTGTCCGACGCGGGTTGGTGGCGCTTGTTAGAGGTGGAGCTGGTGCTGCTCTACGCGTGGGGGGACCCGCGCTTCATGAAGGTGGCCACGGCGATCCGCGATGCGGGTATCAAGCTGGTGCAGAGCCTCGACACCGCAGGCCTGACGACGCCCTACGGCGACACCCGCGAGTGGTGGCTGTCCTTCGCCGCGATGCTGGGCATGCCGCAGCCCCCGGGAAGCCGGGTGAAAATGATCGGCAAGGCCGGTCGCGATTTTATCCCCGCCGCCTTCGAGAAGAGCCGGCTGAAGATGATCAATACTTCGGACAAGGTGGCATCGGTCTCCCCGCCCGCGGCGGCATCGGTGCGGCGCTATGCGGAGTCGCTCGGCTTTCCCGAAGTCTCGGACAAGGTGATCGTGGTCCCCCACCCCGTAAGCCCGCTGATGAAGTCGGACGGTCGTCCGAAGGAACGGAAGATCATCGTGGTGGGCCGATGGACATCGATCGATACGGGACAAAAGGACCCGGAGATGCTGATGCAGGTGCTCGGCGATTTCCTGCCGCAGCGGCCGGAGTGGCGCGTCGAGATCATCGGTCGCGACAGCGAGACACTGGCCGGGCGATGTGACGGGTGGAGCGAGGATGCAAGGTCCCGCGTCTCCTTCCTCGCACCGATGAGCCGCGCCAAGCTGGCGGAACACTACGCGACGAGCCGCATCATCTTCTGCCCGTCGAGATTCGAGTCCTTTCACATCAGCTCGGGCGAGGCCCTGTGCTGCGGGTGCGCCGTCGTGGTGGCGGATCATCCGCTGCTCGCGTCCACCGGGTGGTTCACCACGGAGCAGTCCGGCACGCTCGCGCCGGAACGCACGCGCGGCGCTTTGACAGCCGCACTCGAGGCAGAGACGGACCAGTGGGAAAAAGGTGCCCGCGATCCCGATGCCATCGCAGGAACGTGGTCGCGCCGGCTGTATGCGGGGTCCGTCGTGCGGAGCCTGCTCGAACAAATGCAGATGACCGGGAAATCCAACCTGCTATCAGCCTGATGAAAATCGCTGTCATCGCGGGCGGTGGGATGGGAGGTACCGAGAAGGCGGCCTACCTTTTCGCAGCAGAGCTTTCACGCCGCGGCCATGAAGTGGAAGCGCTGACCGATGCCAACGGCTGCCGGGTGAGCTCGCTGCTGGAAGCCGGGGTGAAGATCCGCGAGATCAGCCTGACGCGCGAGGGCTTCGAGGGCTACCTGCGCGAGGCCCGGCCGGACGTGGTCCACAATCACACCTCGGGCTACGCCGATCATCGCGCGCTGTACCACGCGCTCGACAGCCTCGGCACGTCGCGACCACGCCTCATCGAGACGAATGTTTTCGGACGCTTGAAGGACGCATGGGAGGGCGATCGCGTGGACATGCGGATGTTCGTGTCCATGGCGAGCGGCTGCCAGGCCTTCCGCCGTCCGCGGATCTACAAGGGACCGCCCTCTCCCGATCGCCACACGGTGCTCTACAATCCGCTGCCGCACGAGACTGCTGCACCTGCGGCAGCACCAAAGGTCAGCCGCGCCTCGCTGGGCATCCCGGACGATGCGTGCGTGCTGGTCCGCGTCGGGCGGCCAGGGCACAAGTGGGCGGAGTGGGAGTGCGAGGCCTACCGCCGCGCGAAGCCTGCCCATCCGCACCTGCGGCTCATCCTGATGGAGCCCACGGATTCGCTGAAGAAATCCATCCGGGACGGTCGCCATGGCGAGGGCATCCATGTGCTGGAGGCGACTTCCGACCAGGACTTCATCGACGCGCTCTACCGCCTCTCCGACGTGATGCTCCATGCGAGCCGCTTCGGGGAAAGCTACGGCTACACGCTCGCCGAGGGCATGCGCGAGGGGCTGCCGATCATCACGCGCACGACACCGTGGGCGGACAATGCGCAGGTCGAACTGATCGAGCACGGCAAGACCGGCTACGTCTGCGGCGGCATCGCGGGCATGACAAAGGCACTCGGGCTGCTCGCCGCCGACCCGGCACTCCGGCGCCGGATGGGAGATGAAGCGAAAGCGCGGGTGAAGACGCTCTCCGATCTCTCACAGGAGACCGACCTGCTGGAGGACGTGATGCACTTCGTCGTGACCGGCCAGCGCGGCGACGTGATGAAGGAGCGCCACGACGCGTGGATGAACTTCATGACCCGCGAGTTCCACGCGCGCGAGTGGGACATCCTCGAAAGATCCGGCGGATATGCCGCTGCACGCGCGCATGGGATCTATCGCCAGAGCCGTGTGGCGCTCACGTCCCGCTACTGGGACCTGCGGGCGAGTATGAGATAAGAGGCAAGATCGCCGCGACCAAAGCAGCCCGATAATCCGGAAAAACCACGCTCATGCTCAAGAAGCTTCTCAAAAGAGTCATCCCGCCAAGCGCTCTCAAGCGATTCTCCCCGCTATGGGAAAACTACAAGAATGACCGCTTCAAAAAGCAGAAGACCGGTTATTTTGAGTTCCACGGGATACGTCTTGGTCTTCCGGACCGGCATCCCCTTCCCGGCCTTGTCGCCGCCCAACCCTACCGGGATCTCTGCATCGGGATCGTGGCGAAATTCATCTCCGCGAAGTATCCGGGCAAGGCAATCATCGACATCGGCGCGAACGTGGGGGACACCGCCGCGATACTGGCGGCACATTCCAGGAACCCGCTGGTGCTCATCGAGGGCAGCGACTTCTTCTTCGACTACCTGTCCGAAAACGCGAAGCGCCTGCCAAATCCCAGTGTCGTCCGCAAGGTGCTGATCTCCGATGGAAGTCCCATCTCCGGGGAATTGCAGCATTGGGGCGGAACGGCGGAGTTCAAGGAATCGGCGACCGGCCCACGCCTCGAGACGGTCAGGCTGTCCGACGTCACGCCGGACGAAGTCTGCTTCGTGAAGTCCGACACGGACGGCCACGACTTCAAGATCCTGGGGGCTTCGATGGATTGGCTCGCATCGCAGAAGCCGGTGGTGCTGTTCGAGAGCCAGATCCGCAACGCGGAAGACCTCACCGCAGCCGATGCGCTGATGGAGAGCCTCCACGGTGCCGGCTACAAACATTTCATCATCTGGGACGCGGCGGGCTATCACCTGCTCTCCACGTCGGAACTGTCCGCCGTGGCAGGACTTCATCGCTACCTCATGAAGGTGGTGACCGCCGGCGTGGCCGGCAATGTGAGCAACCTCGATGTCGCCTGCTTCCACGAGCGGGATCTCGATGTCTTCGAGCAAACCACCGAGTGGTATCGTAGCTACTGACGGCTAACGCACCGCCACCGGCCCCCGATCCATGCTTTTCAATTCCTGGGAGTTCCTCTTCCTCCTCGCGGTCACCTTCGCGCTGTACTATGCGCCGTGGTCGCGTGGCCGCCATGGCAAGGCGTGGCAGGTGACGCTGGCGCTGGTCGCCAGCGTGATCTTCTACGGCTGGGAGGACCCGAAGCTCGTCGGCCTGCTCGCCATCTCGTGCGTGGGGAACAGCCTCGCGACCGGCAGGATCATCCTGCACAAGGTGAACGGGGACGAGGCGAAGGTGAGGCAGTGGACGCGCCTCGCGGTGGTGATGAATCTCGCGCTGCTGGGCTTCTTCAAGTACCTGCCCTTCCTCGCCGGGATGATGCCCTTCCTCCCGGAGCAGTGGGTGGAGGAGCTGAAGGCCATCCCGCTGCCCATCGGCATCTCCTTCTACACCTTCCACGGCATCAGCATGATCGTGGACGTGGCGCGCGGCGAGGTGACGCGCGAGGGCGACGCGCTCATGTCAAAGGGCGGGCGCTTCGCGAAGGGAGTCCGCGACATCGGCTTCTACCTGCTCTTCTTCCCCCAGCTCGTCGCCGGTCCCATCGTCAAGGCGAAGGAATTCTGGCCGCAGATCGTCTCGAAGCGCATCGAGGACATCCCGTGGCGGCAGGTCATCCGCGCGCTGGTCGCCGGTTACTTCCTGAAGGTCTTCGTCGCGGACAATCTCGCCGAGCAAACGACCGCGCTGGTCATCGGTCCGGATGCTCTCGCCGCGACGGGACCGCTGAACCTGGTGCCGCTGCTGTATGCCTACTCGCTGCAGATCTTCGCGGACTTCGCGGGCTACTCGCTGATCGCCATCGGGCTGGCGTCGATGTTCGGCTACCGCTTCCCGATCAACTTCAACTTCCCCTACCTCTCGACGAGCATCACGGAATTTTGGCGGCGCTGGCACATGTCGCTCTCCGCATGGCTGCGCGACTACCTCTACATCCCGCTGGGCGGGAATCGCAAGGGGCCGGGCCGCACGTATGTGAATCTCTTCCTCGTGATGTTCCTCGGCGGCCTGTGGCACGGCGCGGAGTGGAAATTCGCTCTGTGGGGATCGCTGCACGGCCTGCTGCTCGCGCTGGAGCGGCTGGCGGGAAGAAGGAAGGCCGCGGACAAAACTACGGAAGCACCGGCACGCGGCATCCTCACCACGCTGCGCGCGTGCTGCGCGTGGTTCTTGACCTTTCACGCCGTCACGCTGCTGTGGCTCACCTTCCTGATGCCGGACATGGCGAGCATCGCGGGATTCTTCAAGGGCGTCTTCAGCGGGAAGACGGGCTTCTCCGGACCGCCCGCATTCTCGCTGCTCTTCTACGGCACCGCGGTGGTCCTCTACCATGCGTGGGGCTGGCTGCGGGAGCATCGTGAGACGCTCTCCCAGAAGCTGCTGCGCTCGCCGCTGGAGCCGGTGCTGCACGCGGTGATGGTCTTCCTCATCGTGACGAATCCGGGTGCGCCGCGCGGCTTCATCTACTTCCAATTCTAAAGCCACGCAGCGACCGATGCTCGCCTATCTCATCCCCTTCGTCCTCGCGCTGGCCGCGTGCTTCGGCATCCAGGCGCTGGGCCTGCATGCCATGGGCGGCAGGACCTCGAAGAGCGAGTCGAACTACTTCTCCTCCCTCGGCCGCATCCAGGCGGGCACCGTCGGGACGCCGCAGGTGATGCTGCTCGGCTCCTCGATCACCGGCCGCCTGCCGGATCGCTCGCAGGGCTTCGAAGGATTCGCGAACATGGGCTGCGATGGCGGCAGCGCGGTGGATGCGCTGCGCGCGATGGACCACGGCTTCCTGCCCACCGCGCCGGTGCTGGTCATCGAGGCGAATACCCTGCACCTTGCGCTCTCCGGCAAGCCCTCCGAAGTGGGCGCCGCGATGGAGAAGGCATGGTTCCAGGCCGGGATGCGCACGCCATCCATCAGCTCGTATGCGCGGCCATCGGCATTCGCCTATTCCTTCCTGCTGGCGAAGAAGATCGGCGGCTTCGGCGATCCTGCGGCGGACGAGGACCTGCAGGTGACCAGCATGCCCGCTATGACCGAGGCTCCGGTGACGGTGCTTCTGGAAAACCAGCATAACCTCATCGGCGAGCTGGTCCCGTTGATCCAGCGCCTGCGGGCAAAGGGCTGCCGCATCGTCTTCGCCTGGCTGCCGCCCGGACGCGGGGACGGCTCGCCCCTGGCCCCGTGGATGGCGACGCTCATCGCGGAAAGCGGCTCGGAATGGTGGGACCTCGGCACCGAGGCCAGCAGCGAATGGGTCGTGCTGACCGATGGCGTCCACATGGCCGCGCCCAGCGCCTCGCGCACCGTGAGGTCGCTGAGGAAGGCCCTCAACCCCTGATCCGACCGACCGACATGGACGCACTCATCGGCCACAGCGGCTTCGTCGGCGGGAACCTCCTCGCACGCCGGGAGTATGGTGCCCTCTACCGCTCGTCCGACATCGGGTCGATCCGTGGCCGGGACTTCGCGCACGTCGTATGTGCTGGGGTGCAAGCGATGAAGTGGTGGGCGAACCTTCACCCGGCGGAAGACCTCGCGGGCATCGAGAAGCTGTTGGAGCCGCTTTCCGAAGTCCGTGCGGAGAGATTCACGCTCATCTCCACCATCGACATCTATCCCGCGCCGCGCGGCGTGGACGAAGACTCGCCCGTCGCGAAAGACGGCCACCACGCCTACGGGCTGCACCGGCTGATGGTGGAGGAGCGGATCGCGGAAATGTTCCCGCAGGTGATGATCGTGCGCCTGCCCGGCCTCTTCGGACCCGGCCTGAAGAAGAACGTCATCTACGACCTGATCCACGACAACAATCTCCACCAGGTCCACCCCGGCGGCGTCTTCCAGTACTATGACCTTCGTAGGTTGGCGGACGACATCGACCGGGCCTGGGCACTGGGATGTCCCATCCTGAATGTCAGCACCGCTCCGCTCGGCACCGGGGAGATCCGCGACCGCTTTTTCCCCGGCAAGGAGCCGGGAGGAAGCGGCCCGGCACCCGCGGGGTATGACATGCTCTCGAAGCACGCCGGAGCATGGGGCGGGTCGGGCGGCTATCTTTACACGCAGGAGCAGGTGCTCGCCGATCTGGGCGACTGGCTTTCATCAGGGAAACCGCAGGCATGAATCTCTGCGTCTCACATATCGCGTGGCCACCCGGGGACGAACTGGAGGCACTCACCTTCCTGCGCGGGCTCGGCGTCACGGAGATCGAAGTCGCTCCGGTGCGGGCCTTCGGGAATCCGCTCGCGGCCACCGAGCGCGAGGTGCGGGAGCGTGCGGCGTGGTATCGCGGGCAGGGCTTCGGCATCGCGGCATTCCAGGCGCTGCTTTTCGGCACGGAGGGATTGCAGCTTTTCGGCACGGAAGATTCGAGGAAGGCATTGAAGGAACTGCTCATCGCCACCGGCCGGGTCGCGGGATGGGCGGGAGCGGGTGCCATGGTCTTCGGCTCGCCTAAGAACCGGCTGCGCCACGATCTCCCGCACGCGGAAGCGATCCGGCAGGCCGCGGACTTTTTCCGCGAAGTGGGCGATGCATGCGCCGCGTGCGGCACCTGCCTGCTGATCGAGGCGAATCCGGAAGCCTACGGCGCGGACTTTTGCACGCGGCTGGAAGAGGCGGCGGAACTGGTGGACGCGGCTGGCTCGCCAGGCTTCGCGCTGCATGTGGATGCCGGCGGCATGGCCGTGAGCGGCGAGGATTTCGAGCCCGTGCTGAGGCAGGCGGGCAAGCTGCTGAAGCACGTCCACGCCAGCCAACCGGACCTCGCATCCTTCGCAGATCCGCATCCCATTCACGGGCCGCTCGCATCCATTCTCACGGACATCGGCTATGAAGGCAGCGTCTCCATCGAGATGCGCGCGCAGGCGGATGGACTGGCCGCGGTGGGGGAAGCAGTCGAAGCTGTCAGATCGAACTATGGCCTCCGCTGAAGATCGCCAGATCGTGATCGCCGGAGGAGGCTTCTTCGGCTGCTCCATCGCGCTCATGCTGCGGCAGCGCGGCTGGCAGCCGGTGATCGTGGAGGAAAACGACGACCTGCTGACGCGCGCCTCGCAAGTGAACCAGGCCCGCGTGCACGGCGGCTACCACTACCCGCGCAGCCTGATGACGGCCTACCGGTCGCGGCGGAATTACGAACGCTTCCGCGAGAAGTATCGCGAGGCCATCGTCGATCGCTTCACGAAGGTCTATGCGGTAGGGCGCTACTTTTCGAAGGTGACCGCGGGGCAGTTCGAGATGTTCATGAAGCGCATCGGCGCGCCGCTCGAGGAGGCACCCGCATCCATCGCGCGGCTCTTCAACCCCGCGCTTACCGAGAAGTGCTGGATCGCCGAGGAGTGCGCCTTCGACCACTCCATCCTGCGGGAAAAGTTGAGGCGCGAGCTGGAAGACGCAGGCGTCGGCATGCGTTTCGGAGAACGAGTCATCGCCGCCGAATCGAATCCGCACGGGGCGCTTGCACGACTATCCGGCGGAGCGGAGATCCCCTGCCGCCTCGTCGTCAATGCCACCTATGCGGGCCTCAACCTGCTGACCTCCGGCTCCGGCCTCCCCGTCGTGCCGCTGAAGCACGAGCTGACCGAGCTGGCGCTGATCGAGCTGCCCGGCGAGCTGAAGGACCTCTCCGTGACGATGATGTGCGGGCCCTTCTTCTCATTCATGCCCTACCCGGCGCGCGGGCTCACCTCGCTGAGCCACGTGCGCTACACGCCGCACGCGCAGTGGTACGAAAACACGCGCGAGGGCACCGGCGATCCCTACCGGCGCTTCGACACGCTGGCGAAGGAGTCGCACCAGCAGCTCATGCTGGCCGATGCCTCGCGCTACCTTCCCGCGCTGCGCGACGCGACCTACCGCGAATCGATCTGGGCGGTGAAGACGCTGCTGCCGCAGACCGAGACCGACGATGGCAGGCCCATCCTTTTCCAGAGGGACCCCGTGCTCCCGTCCGTCATCCATGTGATGGGGGGGAAGATTGACAACATTTTCGACGTGGAGGACGAATTGGCCGGACTGCTTTCCGCCCGATCCGCCACCGCCGCTTGACCGGCACGCCGTGGAACCGAACACCGTCATCAGCATCATCGTCCCGCTGCATCAGGATGCCGCGCTGGTCGATGCATTCACCGGCGAGCTGGATGCGACGCTGTCGGCCTCGTTCCGTTTCTACGAGATCGTGCTGGTGGACGATGGCTCCACCGATGGCACGACGACGGTGGTGAGGGAGATGCTGAAGCGGACGCAGCGCGTGCGCTACCTGCGGCTGTCGCGCAGCTTCGGCCGCGAGGTGGCGCTGTCCGCGGGCATCGAGTCCTCCATCGGTGACTACGTGGTGACTCTCGATCCGCGCACGGATCCGGTGGCGCCCCTGCCGGACATGATCGCCGTGTGCCGGAAGACGGGCGGCGTGGTCCATGGCATCGCGGCGAATCCCGTGACGCGCTCGATGCCGCGCGAGTGGATCGGTGAGTTCTTCCGGAACTACTGCCGCAAGCGCCTGGGCGTGGATATCAAGCGCGGCGTCTCCGACCTGCGCGTGATGAGCCGCCAAGCCGTGAATGCGCTGCTGCAGGTGCGCGAGCAGAGCCGCTACCTGCGTGTGCTGACGCTGATGCTGGGCTATCACCACGAGTTCTTCCCCTACGATCTGACCTCACGCCCGGGCTCCGAGCGAAAGAGCTCCTGGCGCGATGACGTGGCCACGGCGATCGACCTGCTGGCGGCGAACACGCGGCACCCGCTGCGACTGGTGACGGTGGCCGGCCTACTCGGCGCGGGGCTGAACCTGCTCTACGCGGTGTACGTCGTGACGATCTATTTCACGAAGCCGGATGTGGCCCAGGGCTGGACGACGCTCTCGCTCCAGCAAAGCGGCATGTTCTTCTTTGTCTGCCTCATCCTCGCGGTGCTGAGCGAGTATGTCGGCACCATCCTCGGCGAGGTGCGCAGCAGGCCGCGCTACTTCGTGGCGGAGGAGGCCAACAGCTCCGTGCTGCTGGAGGACACGGTGAAGTCCAGCATCCTCGGGAGGTCCGATGATTCATCCCACGATCCGGCACCATGAGCGAGCCGGAGACCCGTGGCGATGACGAGCGCGCACCCCGCTACCGCATCGCATGGCAGAGGCCGCGCCGGCACCGCCAGGCCATCTGCGTCTTCGTCATCAACGAGGGGGAAAAGATCCGCAAGCAGCTCCGCGCGATGAAGGAGCATGCCGACATCATCGACCTGATCGTCGCCGACGGCGGGAGCACCGATGGCTCGCTCGACGCGGGCATCATGGAGGAAGCCGGTGCCACCGCGCTGCTGGTGAAGACCGGCCCCGGCAAGCTGAGCGCGCAGATGCGCATGGCGATGGACCACTGCATGAACGAAGGCTACGAGGGCATCGTGGTGATCGATGGCAATGGCAAGGACGGGCTGGACGCCATCCCGTCCTTCGTCGCGGCACTCGAGGACGGATGGGATCACGTGCAGGGCTCGCGCTTCATCCCCGGCGGGCATCATGAAAACACGCCGCTCTCGCGCCTCCTCGCGGTGCGTCTGCTCCACGCGCCGATGATCTCGCTCGCCTCCGGCTTCCGCTACACGGACACCACGAACGGCTTCCGCGCGTATAGCCGGAAGCTTCTAACAGATCCTCGCGTGTCGGTCTTCCGCCCGTGCTTCGACCGCTACCAGCTCCACTACCACCTGGCCATCGAGTCGGTGCGGCGCGGATTCCGCGTGAAGGAGCTCCCGGTCTCGCGCGTGTATCCCGCCAGCGGGAAGACACCGACGAAGATCCGCGGATTCGGCGGGCTGGTCGCCGTGCTGCGCCAGCTACTCGACGTGTGCCTCGGCAAGTACCGCGCCGCCGGGCACTGACCGCATCACGTCCCCCCCTCTCTTCCTTTGATTTCATGAAGGTCCTCGCCGTCGGCTACGCGTGTAATCCCTATGGCGGCTCCGAGCAGGCCGTGGGGTGGAATGCCGTGCGCCGCATCGCCCGGCACCACGATGTCTGGGTGCTGACGGACGACCACAACCGCGCCGGATGGACGAAGGCGACGGCGGAGGGACTGGTGCCCGCGAATGTCACCGTGCGCTTCCTGCGCGAGGCAAAGGACAGTCCTCCCAACCGCTTCATCGCGCACGTGCAGAGCTGGCTGAACTACGCTGACTTCACGCGCAAGGTGCTCGCCGAGGCCAGGGCGTGGCATGAGGAGATCGGCTTCGACCTGTGCCACCAGGTGACGATCGCCTCGTGGCGGATGCCGTCGCCGCTATGGCAATTGCCGGTGCCCTTCGTGTGGGGTCCGGTCGGTGGCGCGGGGCACATTCCGAAGGCCTTCCGCACCATCCTGAGCCCGTCGGCCCGGGCCTTCGAGTTCGCGCGCGATTTCAGCAACCGCTCCGCCATGCGCTCGCGTGCCTTCCGCGACTGCGTGGAGAAGGCCGCCGTGGTGATCGCCGCCAATGAGGAGACCGAGGAACTGCTGAAGCCTTTCCGCAAGGTCGCGCCGATGATCCGCCTGCCCGTGACCACGCTGGCGCAGGAGTCCATCGCGCGACTGACGAGCGGTCATCCCGTACCCGATGCGTCGGGGCCGCTGAGGATGTTCGCCGGGGGAAACATGGAGGGCAGGAAGGGAGTGGCGCTCGCACTGAGGGCCGTCGCCGGAGCCGTGGCGAAAGGCATACCGGTCCACTACACCATCGCCGGGGGTGGTCCGGAGATCCCTTCATTGCAGGGCCTCGCTGCATCGCTCGGCATCACGCAGCATGTGGAATTTCATCCGGGATTCAGCGGCGATGACTACGTACGCGCGCTCCAGGGCAGCGACGTGTATTTCCTGCCTAGCTTCCGCGAAACGATGGGCATGACCCTGGTGGAGGCGATCCTCGCGGGCTGCTATCCCGTGGTCGCGGACACCAGCGCGCAGGGCGAGATCGTCCGGATGGCCGGCGGCATCGCGGTGCCCGTCCAGTCCGTGGACGGGCTCGTGGCCGGACTCACGGAGGCCATCGTGTGGTGTCACGGCCATCGCGCGGAGCTGCCGGAAAAGACGCGCGCCATCGCAGCCCGCATCACCGAGTATCTTTCCTACGATCGCACCGACCAGGCGCTCGAACACGCCTACCGCGAAAGCGTCGTCTCGCAAGTCAAATCCTGAACCAAACCCCGAACTCTTCCCCAATACATGTCCACCACCGATCGAATTGACAGCTACTCGAAGGAGAACGCGCTGCAGCACGAAGCGCTGATCGACTCCTTCACGCCGGAGCGGTATGCCCAATTCGCAAAGTACCTTCCAGCAGACGCCAGGAAGATACTGGATGTGGGATGTGCCGAAGGGCGCGGGGGTGTCGCCTTGAAGGAGATCCGTCCGGACATCGAGCTGGGAGGCCTCGACTGCGTGGCCGAGCGACTCACCGCGCTGCCCGCCGCCTACACTTCCAATGTCCACGGACTGACCACCAGCATCCCGGCCGACGACCTCACCTACGACGCGATCGTCGCCGGGGAATTCCTCGAGCACCTGTATCCCTCCGATGTCGATCCCACGCTCTGCGAGTTCCAGCGCATCCTGAAGGTAGGCGGTCACCTGATGATGACCACGCCCAATCCGAACTCCCTGAAAATGCGGTGGAACAAAGGCTCGGTCCTGGGAGCATCACACCTGACCCAACATTATCCGAAGCTTTTGAAACAGCGGATGATGATGCATGGCTTCAATCATGTCCGCCTCCTGGGATCCGGGAAGGCGATACGGAAATTCGGCGACCGCTTTCCGTGCCTGTCCATCTACGGGAGCTTCCTGATCATCGGACAGAAGAGGTAAGCCCCGACGGGAAGTGACACCTACATTCCCTGCAAAGCCGACATTCACCCGATGAGGTTCCAGAAGCTGTATATCGCATCGCTCCCCCGCAGCGGGAGCACCCTGCTCACCCGCCTGCTCGATCAACTGGAGGATGTACTATGCCTGCCGGAGTCGTTCTTCCCAGCCGCCCTTTCGCGTGTGACCGCCGCGGAGTGGCAGGACTCGCGGCGGATCGCGGCGCTCTTCGTGGTGAGCTGCTCGGATGGCTCTCCACTCACGGTGGACGAAGCGGAGAAGTGCATCCGTGACGACAAGGAAGCGACCCTGGATGCGCTGGCATCCGCGGTGGCGGTGAAAGCCGGGCGCGATCTGTCGAAGATCCGCATCGTGGTGTGGAAGTTCACGCGGCTCGTGGGATCGAGTGCGTTCGCCGCGCAGACCGGCGGACGCTTCCTCGTCCTGCGGCGGAATCCTCTCAATGTCTTCGAGTCGCAGTTCCGCGTCCACTTCGGGGCGAAGAACCGCCATCCCGCTCGCTTCGCATTTTTCGAGTCGAGCTATCTGGCCGCATTCAAGGGCTACCCGGCGGACAGGACGCGCCACATGGAGTATGGCGACATCGGCTCGAAGATGGACGATCTCATCCAGTGGATGGGCTCGTCCGGCGCACGCTCGGAGTCCGGCGGCAGCGGCGTCGCCGAGTTGTCCGCCAAGAACCCGTGGCACTCCGAGATCAACAAGCCTTTCCAAAACCGCGACCACGAGAAGATCGCGAATCTCAGCGCGTCGCAGGTCTCAGGCTACGAGTCCGCGCGTGCGATGTTCGCCCGCCTGCCATGGCTGGGCTCGCTTTCCCGGAAGCTGGCGGACCACCGCCAGATGAAGGTGCTGTGGGATCTGGCGGAAGGCGTGCTCAACCCCACACCCGTGAAGTGACCCCATGACCCCGCCCTTGGTCAGTGTCGTCATGATCAACTACAACGGCTTGCCCTGGCTGACCGGGGCGGTCGAGAGCGTGCTCGCGTCCGAGGAAGTCGCCTTCGAGCTGATCGTGGTGGACGATGGATCGAAGGACGACTCACGCGGCTATCTGGACGAGATGGTGCGGAAGGATGCGAGGGTGAGGAAGGTCTTCCTCCCGCAGAACCTCGGCATCAGCGGCGCGCGGAATGCGGGCATCGATGTGGCCCTCGGTGACTTCATCTCCATCATCGACTCGGACGACCGCTTCCTGCCGGACACGCTGAAGCGCCAGGTGGAGACCTTCCGCAAGCTGGCGGCGACGGAGCCGCGGCTCTCGCTGCTGATGTCCGATGCGTGGCTGATCAACGAGGCAGGCAACCGCGTGGGCCGCTACATTTCCCACGACTGGTGGGACCGCGAGACCACGGTGGACCCGCCGCTGTGGACGCTGCCGAGCACCTTCTTCTTCAAGCGCGAGGGTGCCGCGAGATTCCATCCGGGCTATCGCTCGGCGGACGGCCCCATCTTCGTGCGGCGCATGGAGAAGGTCGGCGCGCTGGGATTCACCGGCTACCCGCTGATCGAGTACCGGCTCCGCATGTCCTCGGTGACGAATGCCAGCGGGGACAAGATGCTGCGCGAGATGAATGCGGCCGAGCAGTCCTACCGGGACGGGCGTCTGGAAAACCCGCTCGATCCCGACGAGATCCCCGCACCACGTCCCCGCGATGTGGCGGCGTGGACGCACGGGCGGAATGCGAAGAACGCCGCGGCGAACGGCCGCAAGGTGCGCGCCGCCTGCGAATTCGCAAAGGCTGCGCTCGCCCAACCGGCGGGCACTTTCCAAAAAATGAAACGCGTGCTCCGGAGCTTCGGAAAGCGCATCGCCGGCTGAGCCATGTCCCCACCTCCTCCAGACCATGCCAACGCCGCGCCTGCGAAGACGCGGGCGGAGGAGGACCTGCAACTGCCCCTCTTGGCGCGGGGCCTGCGGATGCTGGACGGGTGGACGGTCACGGGGGTCTGGTGCCTTGCCGCATTCCTCATCGCCTGCATCGGCATCTTCAGTTGGATCTCGGGACCGGAGCTGAGCGGCTCGCTGCTCTATCTTATCCCGGTGATGCTGGTGGCGCACGTCGCGGGCTTCCGCTCCGGGGTCGCCGCCGCGCTGCTCGCGGCCTCCATCTGGCTGGCAGCGGACCTGGCGGCGAAGACGAGCCAGATCCATTCCTTCACGCCGTACTGGAACGTGCTGATGCGCTGCGGGACCTTCCTCGTCGCGGTCGGCCTGGTGACGGCCGCGCGCACGCTGAATGCGCAGCTTGAGGAGCGCGTGAAGGAACGCACCGCCGCGCTGGAGAAGCAGATGGCGGAGAACCGCGTGCTGGAAAAAAGCGTGCTGGAGATCAGCGACCGCGAGCAGATCCGCATCGGCCAAGACCTGCACGACAGCCTGTGCCAGCAGTTGGTGAGCGTCGCCTTCAGCACGAACATGCTACAGGCACGCCTGGAGGAAGACGGCGTGGAGGCGAACAAGGACGCCAGCCGCATCGCCGACATGATCGACGAGTCGATCAACCTGGCGCGCAACCTTGCCCGCGGACTCTACCCGGTGCGGCTGGAGACCGAGGGACTGGAGCTCGGGCTGCGCGAGCTGGCAGCGACGATGTGCCGGCGCTTCCAGGTTTTTTGCACAGTGGACTGCCCCAGCCCCATCCCGCCCTGCGATCCCACGGTGGGCATCCATTTCTACCGCATCGCCCAGGAAGCGGTGGTGAATGCCGCGAAGCACGCGAAGGCGATGCACATCCTGCTCTCGCTGTCCTCCACCGCGGGCATGGTGAACCTGACCATCGAGGACGATGGCGAGGGCCTCGCGGAGAGATCGAAGAAGCACGAGGGCATGGGCCTGCGGATCATGGCGTATCGCGCGCGCCTGATCGGGGCCGAATTCAGCATCTCAACACGCCTGCCGCGGGGAACCGTGGTGTCCTGCCAATTGGGAGAAGCCGCCTTCTCCGCCTGAAACCATGACGGACATACCCCAGGAAAAAACCCGCATCCTGCTCGTGGACGATCACCCGATGATCCGCGAGCGACTGGTGGAACTCATCGAACGCGAGGCCGACTTCGAGGTCTGCGGCGAGGCGGAGGACCGCCACGAAGCACTCGATCTGGTGGCCGCAGTCCATCCGCACCTCGCCATCGTCGATCTCACGCTGAAGTCCTCGCTCGGCATGGAGCTCATCAAGGACCTGCAGGCGCGCTACCCGGAGGTGAAGGTGCTGGTGGTCTCGATGCAGGACGAGATGATCTACGCCGAGCGCTGCATCCACGCGGGTGCGCGCGGCTACATCACGAAGCAGCAGGCGAGCCGCCACGTCATGAAGGCGATCCGGCACGTGCTCTCCGGCGGCATCTACCTGAGCGAAGCGATGACCCACCAGGTGCTGGAGCGCTCGATGAGGAAGAACTCGTCCGCCTCCCGCGAACCGCTGGAGATCGTCTCGAAGCTCGCCGACCGGGAGCTCCAGGTATTCGAGCTCGTGGGGAAGGGCCTGAGCACCCGCCAGATCGCCGACCTGCTTTTCCTGGATACCAAGACGATCGAGACCTACCGCTCACGGATCAAGGAGAAGCTCGGCCTGAAGGACGGCCCGGAGCTGCTCCAGCGGGCGATCGCCTGGGTCCACCGGAACACCGGATGAAGGGCGTTGCCTTACCCCTGTCAGGAAAATCCCTACCGCCGAATCAGGCCGCCACAATCTCGACATCAACACTTTACTGCGGAATCGTGACGAGGCTGAAACATGAAACCCAGCCCGTTTCGTTTAGTTGTTGCCAGTTTGCTCATCCCCGCCGGTAGCCTTCTCGCTATTCCGGGTGACGCTGATGACGATGGCCTCCGTGATGCCGTGGAAACCAATTCCGGCGTCTATGTTTCCCCACAAAACACCGGCACGAATCCGAATGTTGCGGACAGCGATGGCGACAGTATCCCGGACGGCCTGGAGCTGACACTGGGGACGAACCCGGTTGACGCCACCAGCAAGGTCAAGCGACCGAACATCATCCTCATCAACTGCGACGACCTCGGCTACGGGGACGTCGGCTGCTTCTGGCAAAACCAGCGCACCGGCACGCAGAAATTCGCGACTCCCGGGCTCGATGCCCTCGCGGCGGGTGGCGCGATGCTGACCCACCACTACGTGGGCGCGCCCGTGTGCTGCTCTTCCCGCGCCTCGCTCCTCCAGGGGCGGCATCAGGGGCACGCGGACATCCGCGACAACCAGTTCAACTACCCGCTGCCATCGAACCACTCGATCGGCACCGTGCTGAAGAAGGCAGGCTACCACACCGTCCACGTCGGCAAGGCGGGGATCGCCGGCACCATCTACAGGACTGAACCCAATACCAGGAACCTGCCCGCCCACCCGCTCATCCGGGGATTCGACAGCTTCCTCGGCTACTGGTCCCACTATCACGCCCACGAGCACTACCCGCGGAATGGCACGACCGACAAGGAAGCCAAGCTGGTGTATGAATACGGCCTGATCAGTGACGCCTACGTCGACCTCTACACCACCGACGTCTTCACCGCCTACGCGAAGAAGACGATCATCGAGGACACCCAGCAGACGCCGGACAGGCCCTTCTTCCTCTACCTCGCCTACGACGCCCCGCACTTCAAGAACCAGATCCCGCCGACCAAGGACTACCCGGCGGGCATGGGCCTGAACGGCGGCATCCAGTGGACCGGCGCCCCCTCCTACGCGAACACGGCCACGAACGACCCGGCGAAGGTGGACAACATCGCCAACCTCCACAGCTCGGTGAATCCGGCCTGGCCGGAAGTGCAGCGCCGCTACGTCTCGATGGTCCGCCGCATCGATGACTCGGTGACGGACATCGTCCAGACGCTCCGTGACCTGAATATCGACAACAACACGCTGATCGTCTTCACCTCCGACAACGGCCCGGCGGCCGAGGACGGGCAGGACCCCCGGTTCTTCAAGGGATTCGCGAACTTCGAAGGCATCAAGCGCGACCTGTGGGAAGGTGGCATCCGCACCCCGACGATCGCATGGTGGCCCGGTCGCATCCCGGCCACCAACCAGATCGCCGCTCCCCGCCAGATCTCGAATCCCTCCGGCCACTGGGACTGGCTGGCCACCTTCGCCGACTTCGCCTCGGCTCCCGCACCCTCCTACACGGACGGCATCTCGCTGGTCTCCCAGCTCACGCAAGCGCCCAACCCGAAGGAACACGACTACCTCTACTTCGAGTACAACTTGACGGGTGGCTCCACCGCGAACTGGACGGAATTCCCGAATCACCGCGGGGAAGCCACGGGACAGAGCCAGGCCGTGCGCATCGGGAACTTCATGGGAGTGCGGATGACCGTCAGCTCCGCCGCCACGCCCTTCAAGATCTACAACGTGGTGACCGACCCCGGCCAAGGCACGAACCTCGCCGCACAGATGCCCGAGATGCAGGCACGCATGCAGGCGATCGCCGTCTCCTCGCGGATCCCGCAGGCCCTCGCCCCCCGCCCCTATGACACGGCACCGATGCCCGCCGTGACCTTCCCGTCCGTGACGAATGGCGCGCACGTGAAAACTTACGAGGGCACCTGGTACTACCTGCCCGACTTCCGCAACCTCACCCCCACCCGCGAAGGCCGCAGCGGCACCATCACCCCCGCCGCCCTCTCCCGGACCACCGATGCGGGCGTGGCCTTCACCGCCTACCTCTCGGTGCCCACCACGGGGGCCTATACCTTCGCACTGGATTCCAACGACAGCAGCAGCCTGTGGGTCCACGACGCGAACGTGATCGACAATGACTTCCAGTGGACCGCATCGAAGACCTCGCAGCCGGTCTATCTGCAGGCGGGCCTTCACCCCATCCGCCTCTTCTACCGCCACCGCACCGGCACTCCCGTGCTGAACCTGCGCTACTCGGGCCCGGGCATCACCATGCAAGCGGTGCCGAATTCCGCGCTCTTCGTGGAAGGCCAGCCGCCGGAACTCCGCCCGGACGCCATCACCGCCCGCCTCGGCACGGAAGCCACCTACGACGTGCTCGCGAACGACACGAGCGCGGTGCCGCTCACGCTGCTCTCGACCGGCACCACGCTGCTGGGCACCACCGGCGTCGCGGGCAACCAGCTCAAGCTGACCCCGGGCAACGGCGTCCTCGGCTACGACGAATTCCCCTACGTGGCCACGAACGACAACTTCAGCCAGCACACCTCGCAGGTGGCGGCCACGGTGCTCTTCGACAACGAGATCTGGCTGCCCTTCGAGGAAGGTGCAGGCACCAGCGTGAACCGCGTGGGTGGCAGCACGGCGATCACCGGGACTCTCGCCGGATTCACGAATACCGCCGAGGCCTGGACCACGGGCCGCTTCCACAAGGCGCTGGCCTTTGACGGCATCGACGCCCGCGTGGACTTCCCCGGCATGGCGCTGCCGACGGGACAATCGCCGCGCACCTTCGCCTGCTGGGTGAAGACGGCATCAAGATCCACGCCGGAATTGCAGGCGCTCTTCAGCTACGGCTCGAATATCACCGGCGGACGCTTCCTCGTGCGGCTCGACAACCAGGCGAACGTGGCCTCCGACCAGCCGCTGAAGCTGGAGGTGGGCAATGGCACCGGCCACATCACCGGCACCACCCCGCTGAATGACGGACGCTGGCACCACGTGGCCGTGGTCGTGGACAACCACGACGGCAGCGAGGACGTGAATGTCCGCGAAACGAAGCTCTGGGTGGACGGACGGCTCGACCCCATCTCGTCCTCGGAGGGCCGCGTGCTCGCAACCGGCGCTTCACTGGTCCCCTGCATCGGCGGGTCGAATCACAACAGCGGCTACAACTTCAAGGGCAAGCTGGATGAAGTGCGCATCTTCGACCGTGCCCTGACCGATGCCGAGGTGCAGTCGCTCTACCAGAGCCGCCCCATCTTCCTGACCGTCCCGACGAACCCCACCGGGGACAGCGATGGCGACGGCATCCCCGACGAGGTGGAGGAAATCGCCGGAACCGACCCGAACGACATCAACTCAAGCCTCAAGCTGGACGAGTTCACCGTTTCCGCCGGGAATGTGCACCTCCAGTGGACCGGCAGGCCGGGCCGCGACTACCAGGTGGAGGAAAGCACCGATCTCCGCACGTGGCAGGCCATCCCCGGCCAGGGCCCCATCCGGATCCAGCCGCCTTCGCAGGGCGAGACAGCAGTGCCGGGACCGCTTTCCGTCGATCTCCCGCAGTCGGGCCCAGGCCCCCGCTTCTTCCGGCTCAAGGTGAGCCTGACGGGAGTCTCGTAAGAATCACGGCGCATTGCGCCGCCCACCTTCCCCCGGAGGACCCAAAACCTCCGCCCCGAGCACGCCGGAAGCCTTCCCCGCCGGCGTGCTTTTTCTATGACGATGATGACTTTCTCGATCATCACCCCGAGCTTCAACCAGGGGCGATTCCTCCCGCAGTGCATCGAAAGCGTCCTCTCCCAGGACGGCATCGACTTCGAGCACATCGTGACCGACGCGGGCTCGACCGATGAGACGCTGGACGTGCTGCGGCGCTACCCGCACCTCCAGTGGACCAGCGAGCCGGATGACGGCATGAGCGACGGGATCAACAAGGGCTTCCGCAAGGCCACCGGCGACTGGGTGATGTGGCTGAATTGCGACGACTACCTGCTGCCCGGCGCGCTGGCGAAAGTGAAAGCGCTCGCACTCGCGCATCCCGAGGCGGACGTGATCCACGGCGACTGCGTTTTCGTGAAGGAAGACGGCACGCCGATCCGCCGGAAGTACGACACGCCGGTGGACGAGTGGGATTTCCTCTTCGTGGGCTGCTGCATCCCCTCCACCGCCACCTTTTACAACCGACGCGTGCTGGAAGCGGGCGAGCTGCTCGATACCGGCTACCGGAATTGCATGGACTGGGAATACTACCTGCGTCTCACGCGGGCGGGATTCCGCTTCCGCTACGTGCCGGAGGCGCTGGCGGGATTCCGCTGGCATGAGGAGAGCACCACGCAGAAGCACTGGCAGCGGATGATCGAGGAAGGGCTGCGCGCCCAGCGGGAGCACATCGCCGCCCGCAAGCTGCCGTCATTCCTAGGCTCGCCGTCCTTGCTGAAGGGGCTGCGGAAGCTCTATCAGGTGCGGCGTGTGGCGAAGCGCTGGATGGCGCACCGCCGGCTTCACTGAAAATCCGCGGGGGCAAGGGAGCTCCCGTATTTCCCCGAAATCCGTTTCTCGTGCCGTCCGAGTCACCCAGCATCGTCGTCTTCGCCCAGGTCCCACCGCCGGAGCACGGGCAGAGCCGCATGGTGAAGCTCATGCTGGATGGCCTGCGCGAGGAGACACCGGAACTGGAGGTGCATCACGTGAATGCGCGCTTCTCCGATACGATGGAGGACATCGGCGGCACGAACTGGACGAAGTTCGCGCGCCTGGGAGACTTCATCACGCGCGCGCTCTACCTCTGGATGCGCCACCGCCCGCGGGTGCTCTACTACGTGCCCGGCCCGGTGCGGTGGAGCGCGGTGCTGCGGGACTGGCTGGTGCTCGGCTGCCTGCGGCCCTTTTACCATCAGGTCGCATTTCACTGGCACGCCATCGGACATGGCGAATGGGCGCACGGCTCGGATCGTCTGAAGCTGCCGGGGCCGAAGTGGCTGGACCGGATCGCCCGGCGGATCAGCGCGCGGGTGCTGGAGTCGCCCGCCCTGTCCATCGTCCTGACACCACATTCCACGAAGGACGCCGAGGTCATCGACTCGAAGTCCTCGGAGCTGATCTACAACGGGATTGAGGACCCGTGCGAGGCGACAGCGGAGAAGATCGCCGCCGAGCGCGAGGTGCGCACCCGTGAGCTGGTCGGCGAGTCGAGCCCGCGCTTCCGCGCGCTCTACATGTCGGTGGGCACGGTGGAGAAGGGCCTCTTCGACATGCTGGATGCGGTGGGGCTTTTCCTCGCCGCCGCGCCGCAGACCTGGGAAATGGACCTGACCATCGCAGGCGGCATCCTGCCGGCGTGCCGCACGTCCTTTGACGAGCGCCTGCAATCGCTGGAGCGGAATTTCCCGCAGCGCCTGACGGTGACGCAAAGGGGCTATGTGACGGGCGCCGAGAAGATCGACTGCCTCGCGAGCCACGACCTCTTCATCGCAGCGAGCCGCTGGGAAAGCTTCGGCCTCACGGTGGCTGAGGCGATGGCCTCCGGGCTCGCGGTCGTGGCCGCGGCATCGGACGGCGTGCAGGGCGTGCTGCCGGAGCGCTATCCATTCCTCGCCCCGGTCGCCGACGCGCCCGCTCTCTCCGACGCGCTCCGCAGGTGCTGTGACGCGCTCCTCGCCGGAGACGGGATGGAGATCCACCGGGAACTCCGCGGGACCTTCCTGAGCCGCTATGGCAGGAAGGACTTCTGCCGCTCGATCACCTCCACGCTGGAGTCCCTAGCGGAAGGCCCGGGCCACGTCCGCAAAGCTCCGTCGAAGCTCACCGTGCAGGTCTATCTGGCGGACCAGAATCCGAAGCTTGGACGAAGCCTCGGCATCTCCCGCATGACCGAGGTGCTGCTGAAGGAGCTGGCCGATCGCGGCGACCTGTGGCTGAAGGGCATCACCTCGCGCTCGTCCGTGCAGATGCCGGCGGGCACCGAGACCCTGATGGTGCCGTGGACCACGCGCGGGAAATTTTCCCGGGTGGTGACCGATCACCTGCATCCGCTGTGGCAGCAGGACCATCCGCCGGGTGTCTTCTATTTCCCGAAGGGCTTCCTCCCGCGGCTGCATGCCATGGCCACGCCGTCCGCGGTGACCATCCACGACACGATCATCCAGTACTACGCGGACCACTATCCCGAGTGGCGGACGGAGATGGAGTACCGCTACTGGGCGAACATGCTGAAGCACACGCTGCGGCACGCCGATGGCATCCTCACGATCTCGGAAGCGGCGCGCGAGCAGATCCTGGGATTCATGGAGCGCCACGGCATCCCCGCGAAGCCGGTGACCGTGACCTACGAGCCCTGCACCTACGAGGGCGTCCCACAGCCGGTCGCGCCGGAGAAGGAAAACTACGTCCTGCACCTCGGCTCGCGCGAGCCGCACAAGCGCACCGCCTGGCTGATCCGCCAGTGGGCCGAGGCATCGCGCACCCGCACCGACCTGCCGAAGCTGCACGTGGTGGGCAGGATGCCGGAAGAAGTGGTGGAGCTCGCGAAAACCTGCCCGCAGGTGGAGCGCCTGCCCTTCCTCGATGACGCGGAGCTGCAGCAGCAATTCGAGCGGGCGCGCGCGCTGATTTTCCCGTCGGAGATCGAGGGCTTCGGCCTGCCCGCGGTGGAGGCCTACTTCCTCGGCACGCCGGTCTGCTTCACGCTGGGCACCTCGATCGAGGAAGTGCTGGGCGATGCTGCAAGCCGCGGCGGCATCCGTCTCGACGAACCGGCCAGCCTCTTCAGCGCGCTGGACGAGGTGCTCGCGCTGCCACCGGAGCAAGTGCGCGCATGGGGCCTGGCACTGCGGGAAAGATACTCCGCGCGCGTCGTGGCGGACCACATGGTCACGGTCTTCCACGAGCTGGCCCGCACCCACCGACGATCATGATCCGAGCCATCCTCAGGGCCGCCGGCTTCGACCCGCGGCGCTTTCCCACCGCCGTGTCAGGCTGGCAGCGCTTCACGCGCGACCGCGAGCGCTATCGCGGCATGCCCGGAGCGGACGCGATCCCGCTGGGCGATGACTTGCCGATGCTGACGGAATTCGGCGAGTCCTCCGGTCACCTCGGCGCCTACTTCTTCCAGGACCTGCAAGTCGCAAAGTGGATTCTAACAGATCAGCCGCAGCGCCACGTGGATGTCGGCTCGCGGCTCGACGGCTTCATCGGCCACTTGGCCGTCTTCCGCGAGGTCGATGTGCTGGACATCCGCCCGCAGCCGGTGGCGGTGCCGAATGTGCGCTTCCACCAGGTGGACCTTTCCGCGGAGCTGCCGCCCGAGTGGATCGCCTGCACGGACTCGCTCTCCTGCCTGCACACCATCGAGCACTTCGGCCTCGGCCGCTACGGTGACGACATCGATCCGCTGGGGCACCTGAAGGGCCTCGAGCAACTCAAGCGCATGGTGAAGCCGGGCGGGCGCTTTTACCTCTCCACCCCCATCGGACCGGAGCGCGTGGAATTCAATGCCCACCGCATCTTCGCCGCCTCCACCGTGACCGGATGGTTCCGCGACGGCTGGCAGATCGAGCGCTTCGCCGTGGTGGACGACGCCACGCGCCTGCACCCGGAGGTCGATTGGCAGTCCGAAGCAGCGCGGAATCACCACGGCTGCCAGGCAGGCGTCGGCATCCTCTGCGCCATCCGCACATCCCCGTGAAAAGAAGATTCATCGACAGGCTGCACGACCGCCTCTGGCTGGAGTGGAGCTCGCGCAAGACCACGGACACCCTCGGCGAGTCCGGCCAAGCAGGACGCGAAGGCAGTGTCTCCGGCACCATGGCGTGGCCGGATGCCTGCGCCGTGCTCGCCCGCGGCGGCGGTACCAGCCGGGGCTTCCGCCGCGAGCGTGCGGTGCGCGAGGTGGTGGAAACGCTGGGCCCCAGCGATGGCCGCTACCATGCGCGGAGGATTCTAACAGCCGCTCCGGAACTGCTCCGCGATCCGCGCGTGCGCGCCGTGAACTCGTGGGGAGATCCGGTGCTGTGGCCCGCGCTGCTGCTGGGCACGCCCGCACCCTACAGCCCCACCACGCTGCGCTACCTCTCCCACGCGCTGTGGCTGCGCGATCACGGCCTGGTGAAGCAAGGCGGCACCATCGTGGAGATCGGCGTCGGCTACGGCGGGCTCGCCGCGATGAATGCCATCGTCTCCGGTGCCCGCACCACGCTCGCGGACCTGCCTCCGGTGACGGAGGCGGCCATGAAGATGCTGGGCGAAAACGGTCTCGCGGAATTTGCCACACCCGCCACCGACAGCGGACCCGACGGTGACTACTGCGTGATCTCGAACTACGCCTTCACCGAGCTGACCGGCGAGTTGCAGGACCACTACATCGGTCGCTATCTCCGGGCATCCACCTCGGGCATGATCGTCAGCAATGCGAATGTCTTCGCGCGCTCCATCGGTGGCCGTGACGACAATGCCCTCGTCGCGGCGCTGCACGCGGCAGGCATCCCCGCCAGGCTCGATCCCGCCAGCGACCTGCTCGGCCCGAGCGACCACCTCGGCGGCGTGACGCTCATCACGTGGACGAAACCCTCGTAAGCTGTGCAGCAGATGAAGGATGACGGGATCGACGCGACCGTGACGCGGCAGCGTGGCGGCTGGAAGTGGTGGCTGCTCGCGATACCCGCGATCCTGCTCTTCGCCATCGCGCTGCAGGTGTCCGGACAGGTGCGTGTCTTCGGCGCGTGGGGGCTGAATGTCCACACGCCCGACTTCGAGGATGCGCGCAGCATCACCTCCGCGATCGAGAGCGTGCGGGAAGGCATCGACCCCACCGTCGCGAATCCGCGCGACCCATGGGGACGCCCCTTCAACTACCCGCTCGTCTGGCTCGCGCTCGGGGAATTCGGCTTCGACCAATCCCGCACCGGTGAGCTGGCGCTCTGGCTCACGGCATCGCTCTTCCTCGGCTTCCTCGTTTTCCCCGGCAGGCGCACCGGGTGGTTCCCCGCGATCTGCCTGCTGCTGGTGATGATGTCGCCCGCGGTGATGATGGGGGTGAAGGCGGGAAATATCGACCAGTTCATGTTCTTCCTCGTGGCGCTGGGCATCGTGGGGATCTCGCACTCGCGCGGGGCGGCCCAGGTCGCCGGCGTCTCGGCCATTGTCGCGGCCTTCGTGCTGAAGATGTTCCCGGCCTTCGGGCTCGCGGCTATCCTCGGCTTCCGGAAGCGGCTGTGCCTGTGGCTCTGCGCCATCCTCGTGCTGGGCACGGGCATCTACGGGTGGACGCAGCTTGGCGAGCTCCAGCGGATCAAGAGCACCACGCCGGTCGGCATCGCCGCATCCTATGGCCGGGACGTGACCGCGCTGCGCGTGGCGGAGGAGCTGCCACACCTCGCGAATGCGGCCCGCATCGGCTCCCACGCGATGACCGCCGTGGGGATCGGCCTACTGGCCCTCGGCGCATTCACCGGGAAGCGTGAAGGCATCGGCGCGGATGCACGCGCCATCACCGCCTTCCGCGCCGGGGCGATGATCTACTGCGGGACCTTCCTGCTCGGCAGCAATTGGGACTACCGGCTGATGTTCCTCGCCTTCACGATCCCTCTGCTCGCGGCGATGTGCCGCCAGGCGTCTCCGGTGGTGAAGTGGTCATCCCTGCTGATGCTCGCCTGCATCCTCGCGTCCTGCTGGTCCATCGGGATCTGGGGCGTGCTGCGCGGCATCCCCCATGGCAGCCAGGCCAGCGTGGTGATCGACGAGGGCGCGAATTGGGCGGTCTTCCTCGGGCTGATGTTCCTCTTCGGCCGCACGCTTCCGGCATGGCTGGCGATTCCATCGCGAAAGGCGACACAAGGATGATCCGCGTCGTGATGCTCGGCCGCCTCGGCAACAACCTCTTCCAGTATGCGCTGGGGCGGGTGCTGTCGGAAAAGCATGGCGTGCCGCTGGTGATGGATGCGTCGTGGTTCAATGCCGAAGGCTGGGGCGAGGTGAAGTGCCTGCGCGACCTGCCCGGCCCGGCCTCGGGCAAGGCCCGCATCGTACGTCCGCTCACGTTGGCATCGCGCGCGCTGCGGAAGGCCACGGGAAAGCACCGCTGGCAATTGCGCGGCATCCCGGGATTCACGGAGCGGGACGATGACCATGCCTTCGACCCGCGCGTCTTCGATGTCCCCGCGGATGCGCTGCTCTTCGGCTACTTTCAGACGCCGCTCTACTTCTCCGGCATCGAGGCATCGCTGCGCGAGGAATTGAACACCCACGGCCTCGGGCTGGAGAAAGGCCGCGAGGAATTGGCGGAGAAACTTCGCGCGCCCGGCAGCGTGGCCGTGCATGTCCGCCGCGGCGACTATGCGGGGAATCCGCGGCTCGATATCTGCGGGCCGGACTACTATGCGGAGGCGATCCGCAGGATGCGCGCGGCGGTTCCCGGAGCGCGTTTCCACATCTTTTCCGATGACCCGGCGTGGTGCGCGGACCGCTTCCGCGGTGCGGACATGACCGTCGTGACCGCTCCCCCTTCCCAATCGCCGCTGGTGGATCTCCACCTGATGAGCCTCGCCGGGCACCATGTGATCGCGAACAGCAGCTACTCGTGGTGGGCCGCATGGCTGGGGAAGAAAGAAGGACAGCGCGTGATGATGCCGCACGAATGGCAGCGCGGCATCCACGCACCGATCGACGAAAAGCAATGCGACGGCTGGGAGATCGTGGATCCCTCCGGAAACGAAATGAAATGAGCGTGGAAACGAAGGATACATCACCCCGGCGCAAGCACACCTTGGTCTGCGCCTGCATCTGCGTGGCCGCGGTCCTCGCGTGGTTCTCGCCATGGTGGCTGGGCGGCAAGGTGCTCGCGCCGCTCGATGTGATGCACGAGATGATGCAGCCGTGGCGTGGCACCGATACCGAGGTGGCGGTGAAGAACCACTTCGTGGTCGATGCCGTGGACAACTACCTGACCTACCGCATCACCGCCGCGGACAGCTATCACCAGGAAGGCTGGCTCGGCTGGAGCACGCTAACCTACGGCGGCACGCACCAGTACGCCAATACCATGGCGCTCTACTACGACTGGACGATGCAGCTTCACCGGTGGTTCGACTTCTGGACCGCGTGGCACCTCGGGCTCATCGGCCAATTCCTGCTCGCGTCGCTGGGCATGCTGCTTTTCCTGCGGGGGCGGAATATCGGGCCGCTGTGGTCCACCTGCGGCGCGCTGGCCTACGCGGCGAACACGCAATTCATCATCTGGATCTACCATCGCTGGGCACTGAGCGCCTTTTGCTGGGTGCCATGGATCTTGTGGGCCGTCGATTGCTACAAGCGCGGGCGCAAGCCGATGTGGGCGCTTGTCCCCGCCTTCATCGCCATGGGCTTCCTCGGTGGCTCGTTGCAGCACTCGGCATTCGTCGCGCTGGTGGTGGCGGCGCTGTGGGGCGAGGAAGCGATCAAGGCGGGCCGGTCGTGGGCTCGGCAGGCCCAGGTGCTGGGCCGCTACGTCGCGTGGGGCGTGCTGGGCACGGGCATGGCCGCCATGCTGCTGCTGCCGGCCATCGCCGCGTATCGCGAGAGCAGCGCGCTCGGCCTGCACTCGACGGCAAACATGGGGCTGTATCCGAAGGGCATGCTCCAGCCGGTGCTGAATCTCATCGCGTATGCCGCGCAGGTCTTCCCCTCGGTGGTGGGCCGTCCGAGCACGATGGACGCGCTGAAGGTGCTGAAGAGCGAACTCTTCTTCGTGGCGTATTTCGGCTCGCTGCCGGTGCTGATCGCCTTCCTCGCGTGCTTCCGCAAGAACGTGCCGCCGCTCGCGAGGCTGCTCATCCTGATCGGCCTGCTGCTCCCGCTGACGCCGATGGTGAAGTATCTCTACCAGCGCATGCTGCTGGTGTGGATCGTCGGCGGCATCTTCGCCTTCGCGGATTTCATGCAGCGCTCCGGCCCGACGACGCGGCTGCGGATCGCAAAGCTGGCAGGTATTGGCGCGGGTGCCGTGGTGGTCCTGTGGACGCTCGCCAGCATCGGCCTCGCGATGAAGCGCGGGCAGGTGACGGAGATGCTGCACGGGAAATTCCTCAACGACGGTGGCGGCGGGGCCTTCGGGCTCTTCAAGCCATGGATGCAGGGACGGCTGGATGGCTTCGTGAATGACTGCCTGATCTGGAGCCCGCAGCAGCTCGTGCCGCTTGCGCTGCTCTTCATCTCGCTCGGCGGGCTGGCCCTAACAGCCAGCATCTCCGACAAGCGCCGCCTCGCGGGATCGGGCATCGTGGCGGTGGCCATGCTCGCGGAGCTGATGGTCTTCAGCAGCCGCTGGGTGACGTGGTCGGACCTGGCGAAGTATCCGCTCTTCCCCGTGACGCCGGAGGCCGCGGCGCTCCAGCAGCACGTGAAGAAGGACGACCGCATCTTCACCTCGATCAAGTCGCTGGAGACGCACATGGCGGAGACGCCCTTCGTGCCGAACACGCTCACGGCCTACGGCATCGCGACCATCGGCGGCTTCGACAGCATCGCGAAGGATGGCATGCTCTCGCCCGCCACGCTGAAGGCGGACCCGCGCACGCTGGGACGCGCGGGCGTGACCCACATCGTCACCGCACCCGGCAATGCCCCGCAGGAGCCCGCGTGGGAGAAGGTGTGGTCGAGCGACGTGATGGAGCTCTACCGCAATCACGACGCGGTGCCGCGCTACATGGGCTTCACCAGTGACGGCGCGAAGGATGCATTTCTCGGTAACGAAGAGGCGTCGAATGGCATGGCGCTGCGGGAAACGCTGGGCCGCGAAAACATGCGCTCCATCGAGGTCCCGGCGGGCACGCGCTGGATCCGCATCGCGGAGAACGAGGGCAGCGGATGGAAATATCGCGTGGCCGGCTCCACCGAAGCCTGGCACCCGGTGCTGCGCGCGCCGGATGCGAGCATGCTGCTGCCGCTGGACCATCTGCCGACCGGCCAACCGACGACGGTGGTGATGGAGTATGATCCACCGCTGCGCCGCACGGGCTTCATCATTTCCGCAGCGGCGCTGGTGCTGACGCTGGCGGGTGCCGTGATCGCGAGCATGGCACGCATCCGCACGCGCAGCCTTGGCACGGCGTGAGCCCCGGCATTCAATCCCCGCGCCCCGTGGACTTCACCATCGTCACGCCCAGCCTGAACTACGGTCGCTTCCTCGGCGATTGCCTGGCCAGCGTGGCCGCGCAGGAAGGTGTGACCGTGGAGCACCTGGTCCATGACGGCGGCTCGACGGACGACAGCGCCGCGGTGGCGGCACGCCATCCGCACGCCCGGTGGGTGCAGGCGCAGGACAACGGGATGTCGCAGGCGATCAACCGTGGCTTCGACGCGGCGCAGGGCGAGTGGGTCATGTGGCTGAATGCCGACGACCGCCTGAAGCCCGGGGCGCTGGCCGCGATGCTGGAGCACCTGCGCGCAAGTACGATGGACATCGTATATGGCGACTTCGATTTCACGGATGAAGCGGGCACGCACCTGCGCACGGTGCGGCTGCCTGGGTGGTCGCCCTTCGTCCACGTGCACCACCATTGCTACATCGGCTCGACGGCGGCCTTCTACCGGCGCTCGTCGGTCATCGCGGCGGGGTATCGCCTGCGCGAGGACTTCCGCTACGTGATGGATGGCGAGTACTACGCACGCCTGCACGCGGCGGGCCTGAGCTTCGGCCACGTGCCGGTGACGGTGGCGGACTTCCGCCTGCACGGCGGGAATGCCTCGATGCGCCACCTCGGCAAGTCGCGCGACCTGGAAGTGATCCTCCGCGCGGAACGCCAGCACGTGGAATCCCGCGCGATCCGCCGCGCGTACGGCATCACACTCTTCGACGACCCCTATCTGAACGGCCTCGCGGATGGCGTGCTGTGGATCGCGGCGCGCGGCTGGAAGATGGCGATGCGAACCCTGGGAAAATGACTCCTTCCTCCCCGACTCCCCGCGTGGCGGCGGTCTTCGCCTGCTACAACCGCCGCGAGACCGCGGTGGAATGCGCGCGCCGCCTGAGGGCGCAGACGCGTCCGCTCGACCGGCTGATCGTGGCGGACAATGCCTCGACCGATGGCTCGGCAGAAGCCTTGAAGGCGCTCGGCTGGGACGCGCTGGAGGTGCTGGATATCGGCGACAATCTCGGCAATGCCGGCGGCGTGCTCGCGGCGATGGAGCACGCGTATGCCGAGGGCATGGATGCGGTGTGGATCCTCGACGATGACTCGTGGCCGCGACCGGATGCGCTGGAGGAAATGCTGCGCACGCCGTGGCGCGACGACGTGGTGATCCATCCTTTGCAAGAGGACCCCAAGACGGGCCGCTTCACCTGGCCGCTGCAGATCCTGGCCCACGATGGCACGCCCTCGCTGATCTACACGCGCGATGAAATGCCCGCGCAGCCGCTGGTCCGCAGCCGCGGTGTGTGGACCGGCGCGATGGTGCCGAAGAAGGTGCGAGACGGCGCGGGCCCGGTGCTCGGCGAACTCTTCATCCGCGGCGAGGACGAGGAATATCCGTGGCGGATCGAGAAGGCGGGCTACGCCACCTATGCGGTGCCTGCCGCGGTGATGGATCACCCCGGCCCGGCGGATCTGGTGGAGTGGCGCTTCCTCGGCAAGCGGCTCTTCCTCGAGCGCGGGCTGGCCGACTGGAAGCTGCACTACAAGGTGCGGAACATGGTTTGGCTGAAGCGCCGGCAGGCCGGTGCCGCGGGCGCGCTCGCGATGGCGCTGGCCTACGCGCTGTGCGTGGCCAAGGTCGATGGGCCGAAGCGGCTGCCGCTGGTGTGGCGGGCCTTCCTCGATGGCTGGCAGGCGAGGCTAGGCAGGCTGGGCGGTTGAGCTGTTAGAAGCATTCTTTCCTCGCGACTGCCACCAGCGGGTGATGCGGGCGTGCACGATGAGGGCGGCGGCGACTCCCATCGCATCGTAGGTCAGGTCGAGGCAGTCCGAGCCATCGAAGCCGTAGCCGAAGAGGTACTGCGATCCCTCGATGGCAGCGGCGAGCAGCGCGGCGAAGACAAAGCTCTTCCACCTGCCGACCATGAAGGCGAGCAGGATGGTCGGCCCGAAGAACATCAGCATATGGAAGAGCGGGCGTGCGGCTTCGATGCGGTTCTTGATCTGAAGCAGGATGTTTCCCTTGATCGTCGATTGATCGATGGCCTGGGGAACGGGCGGCGCGACGGGTTTTTCGGGCTCCGGAGCGGCGGGTGCCGGTGACACCGGCGGAGCTGCCGGAGGAGGCGCGACCGGCACATCGGGTGCAGGCACGGGAGTGGGAGCCGGGGCCGGAGGTGTCGCGGCAGGAGGCTGCGGTGGCGGTGGTTCCGGCGTGGGGACCGGAGCCGGAGGTGGAGATTCGGGTGGCGGCAGGGCTTTGACCACAGGCTCGCCGACCTGTAGCGGCGGGCCGAGCGGACGGACGAGTGGCCAAGGGCCGGGCACCGCCAGCTCGGCGATGCAGGCGACCCACAGCGCCCCGGCCAGGAGGGGACGGATGAGGCCGGAGGCATGCCCTGCTTTCGCGAACGCCACCGCCCATGCGAACCAGACGATGGGCAGCACCCAGCGGCCCGCACGCCACCACGCGGTCTCGCGGACCACATCGATGTGGCAGTAGTCGAGGTGGAAGGTGCCGCCGCGGCCGAGGTGCTCCACCCGCAGGATGGGAGCGGCGAGCCCGGCGGGAGAGGGAGCGACGACACTGGGCACCGTGATCACGAGATCGTGCCGGGTGGAGGAAATGTATTGGGGCAGCAGCGGCCCACCCTCGACCTGCCACATCATCATCAGCCGCCCGTCCGACCATACCTGCCCGCCGGGCTCCAGAGCCACCGGGCGGATGGAAAAGCCCATCATGAGGAACCTGACCGGCCCGCCATGAGGCAGCGGGATCATCTGGATGCCGAGGTCGGTCGGGGTGCTAGCGGTGAGGACGAGCCCGCCCTTGCCCGCCGGGCCATCGTCGCGCTTCGCATGGGGCGAGAGGACGAAATCGTCACCGAGGTCCTCCAGCGACCAGCGCGGGTAGGCAGGATCGATCTCGAAGCGATGCTGCCACGTCAGCCACGTCCCGCCGAGCAGCAGGAGAAAGGACAGCGTGAGGAGGGGCAGGATCGCGCGGCGCACGCCGGAGAGGACAACAGCCCGGGCCGCCCCGTGCGAACCCTTTCCGGCACGACGGCTCGACATCCCTGAAATGCGGCTCCTACGCTGTCCGTGCCTCAGCTTTCCCGCCCAGCGACCCGACCCATGCAAGCTCTCTCCGGCATCTTCCTCTCCCTCTCGCTCGTCTTGGCCGTGGTCCTCGGTGGCCAGACCATCGACTACACCTGGGGCCCGGCACTGGTGGCGCTCGCGCTGGCCATGGCCACCGGCGGCGTGCAGGCATGGCGGTTGGGCAAGCAGCCGCGCTCCGCGTGGTTCGCCTTCGCGCTCATCCTCATCGCCAGCGGGTGGTTCCTGTGGCGCTGCTGGGGCAGCCCGGTGAGCGAGTATGGCCGGTCGGACGCGCTGCTCGTCTCCGGTGCGCTGCTCTGCTGCGTGTGGGCGTGGATGATGCCCGCACGGGGGACGGCGGTCCGTCTCATGATGGCGACGCTGGCGCTGCTCGGCGTGGTGAATCTGGGGATCTGCCTGGTGCAGGCGGGCGATCCGGCGTTCGCGTGGCCTTTCGCAGGTCGCCCGGTGCTCTATCCGTCCGGGCTCTTCGGCCACTACAATCACCTCGCGGACTTCGCGCAGGTCTCCTCGCTGCTCCTCGCCGCCCGGGCGATCTGGGGGCAGGACCACATCGCGGAGCGGGTCTTCCACGCGCTCGGCGTGGTGGCATCGGTCGTCTGCGTGGTGATGTCGCACTCGCGTGGCGGGGCGGTGAGCCTCGGGGCGGGGATCGCGGTGCTCTTCCTCTGCTGGGGCATCCTCGCATGGCGGGACAAGAAGCGGAACCGCGGCGTGGTCACCGCCATCGCGGTCATCGTCCCGCTCGTCATCGCCCTGCTTTCCCCGCTGATCTTCTCGAAGCTTCAGGAGCGGCGCGGTGCAAGGGACAGCTCGGTGGCCGGGGCGGCGGACGACCGCTTCCGCCTGACCATGGCCAGCTTCGCGATCAAGATCTCCACCACCGAGTCCGTCCTGACCGGCAGCGGCAGCCGCAGCTTTGGCTGGAAAAAGAACTCCGCCTCCGATCCCGAGCAGGACAAGTACTGGGACCGCTACAATGACGACTACGTCCACAACGAGCTGCTGCAGGCCGCGGTGGACTACGGCTGGGGCGGTGCGCTGCTGGTGGTGGGTGCAGTGATGGTCACGGGCCTCGCGGGCGTGGCCGGACTGGCGGGTCGCGATGAGGCGGACGCCGCCACCGGGTCCTCGCTGGATGCGCTGGCCTGCGGCGGTCTGGCGGCGATGGCGGGCACGCTGCTTCACTCGAATTTCAGCTTCGTCACGCACACGCTGCCCGGCGCGATGTATCTCGGGCTGGCATTCGGCTTCGCCCTGCCGAAGCGCGACCGCCGCGAGCTGCCGGAGATGATCGGGCCGGTGCGCTTCGCCCCCTGCCTGCTGGTCCTGCCGGTGGCCGCCGTGCTGGCCATCGCCGGGTGGCAGGGCAGCATGGCCTACCGCACGCTGTGGCCCGCGCTCTTTGGGAAGGAAATGCTTTCAGTGACGGCCCCGGGGCTGGCCGTGGCCGACATCCAGCGCGCCATGCAGCAGTGGCCGGGCTCCGAGCTGGCGGGAAGAGCCGGCCACATCTCCACCACCGTCGCCGCGCTTGAGGAGCTGCCCGCGTCCGAAAAGAAGGAATGGCTCACGAACGCCGCAGACCTCTACGCCACCGCCGCGAAGCTGAATCCCTATGACCCGGAGTGGCCGGTGAACCGCGCCTCGGCGCTCTCACTGCTCGGGCGGAATGCCGAGGCGGAGCGGGAATTCGAGCGAGCCATCGAGAGGCAAGGCGGAGCCGAGCGGAATTTCCGCGCCCGCTACCACTTCGCCACCCACCTCTACCGCCGCTGGTATGACGCGTGGACGAAGGAGCGCCGTGCCGGAGAAGCGCTCGGCCAATTCATCCGCGCCCGCGACCTGCTGAAAGAATCCGGCAACCAAGGAGGCTTCAGCCGCATCGAGAAAGACGCCAAGGAGCTAACGACGGGCCTCGATGAGACCATCCGCTTCCTGGAAGGAGCCCAGGTCAAGCCGGAGCCGGTCAAAGGGGACTGAGGCCCGGCGAGGCGACCCTCAACCGGGGGTCTGCGTGCTCTGGATCTTCGACCAGTCGATGTTCTTCTCGGCGAGCTGGCCGAGGAGATCGCGCACCTTCTGGTCCGCTTCGTCGAAGCTCAGCAGGTCCGGGTTCGGCGTGCCGTGCTCGCCATTGAACCACATCGAGACGGAGACGTAGGCCCACTTCTGCGCCTCGCCTTTCAGCAGGCGGTCCTGGATGTCGAGGAGCGTGCGCTTCGTGTGGTTCTCGGTGATCCGGCCGCTCCCGACGAAGAAGTAGTAGGTGACCGTCTCCCGCGAGATGACGGACTTCCCGGTCTCGTCGATGGGGATCGCCTGCTTCGAGAGCAGGCGGCGGGCCGGGACCTCGTGGCCATTCGGCACCGACACCATGGCGGTGGACGAGCTGTAGATATTGTGCCCTTGGGCCGGCATGCAGCGCTCCGGGCGGTGGATCGAGTTCGCCAGGTCGATGCCCGACATCACGATGGACATGTCGGCGCGGTCCTGCGGGCCGGTGTCGAAGAACGAGTCCGTGCGGGACCGGAGACAGGCAGCCTTTGAGAAAAGGGTATCCTTCGCGAGAGTCTTCTGCTCGGCCACGGACGCCTCGTAGCCGTGGGTCTCCCAGAGTCCGAGTTGCTTGGGGATATTCCGCGACAGGGCGGACTCGGCGGTCTTGAAGTCCGGCAGCAGGAAGACCGCGGACAATCCGGCGACGAGGCAGCCGAGCAGGACGAGTTCACGTTTCATCGGGCTTCAAGGGCCTCCCCTCCCTGTTGGCTGACCACCGTTTTCCGGACGGCCACCTTCTTCGGCCGCTTCCACGGCAGGCCGCCCTCGAGGACGGAGTGGACGCCGAGCAGCATGACCAGCGAGATGGGGTAGAAAAGGAGCAGGCCTGCCCAGTCGTGCCAGGTGCCCGCGGCGAACTTGTAGTCGCCATACTCGGACAGGACGAAGATCGAGGTGAGCCGCATCATGTTCCCGATGATGGCGAGGGGCAGGGCCGAAAAGCAGAGGATGGCCTTCTTCCACAGCGAGATGGGTGCGAGATAGGCCCACACGGTGGAAATCAGGATGAGCGCCATGAGCGAGCGGATGCCGCTGCAACCGTCGTCGATCTCCAGCGCGGACCACTTCTCCGAGACGGAGTGGATCTGGGTGCCGCGCACCACGGTCTCGATGCCGAAGAGATTCGAGCCCCACTGCGCGAGCTTGGTCGAGAGGATCTGGAGGTGGGTGGTCGCCTGCTGGAACTCCGGCACCGGGATGGCCAGCCAGAGGATGAAGAAAGGGAAAAACAGCTTCCAGCCAACCCGCCAGCCCCACAGGAAGAGCGAGCCGCCCCACAGTATCATCGGGAGGCCGCCCACCGTCAGGCGCGGCTGGCCGCTGCGCTGGCCGGCGAGGTAGAAGAGACAGCCGAGCAGCAGGACGAGCAGTCCGATCCAGTGGCCCTGGCCCGCGACCTCGCGCAGCTTTTTCCACTGCGAGGCGATCAGGCCGATCATGATCACGGGGACGAGGTAGCCGTGCTCGTAGTCATTCTCGGAATTCCACGTGGACTCCCACCATGCGGCCGTGGAAATGCCGCCCCAGCCGCTGGCAGGGACGAAGCAGTAGAAGACCACCACCACGGCCAGACAGGCGAGGCAGATGGCAAGGGAACCCCTCGGGATAGGCCCGGGCTTCGCGAGTCCGCGGTCCGCGGAGCTGTCTTGGGTTTCCCCGTGCATCGCCGGGAGAATTCCCATTTCGCCCCGACCTGTCAACGCCCCGGTCGGCGCGGGATCTAACCGCGTTTCCAGCGCCACACCGGTCCGTCGTCGGGCAGCTCGACCTCGCCCTCGCAGGTGAATCCGGCGTGCTCGCAGATCCGGCTGGAGGCGTCCTTTTCCGGCGCGGTGTGGGCGACGAGCGTGGCTCCCGAGCCCGTATTTTCAGCGACTTCCACCAGCATGCGGGCCATCCGGGTGCCGTGGCCGCGGCGCTCGTAGCGGGGGAAAGTGAACCACGCGAGCTCCACCTCGCCGCTCTCGTCCGGCGGCCCCTTGAAAGCACAGGTGCCGACCACCTCCCGGCCCTCCGTGAGCGCGAGATAGCCGCACCAGGGCGGCACGGTCCCCTGGGCGAGGGTGCTCTCGATCACTTCCATCATGATTCCAGAGACTGCCTCGTAGTTCTTGCAGTCGAATTCCAACTCTCGGGTGATTGGCAGGAGGGTCATACTTCTAAGACTAGTGTAAGAACTCGCGGGATGGCAAAAGTTACTTTGCTTGCCGCCGGATGACAGAGACGCGACAAGGGCCGGGCCCCGCGATGACCGATCTCCTTACCGCCGGACGCCCGGCGCTCTATCTCGCCCCGATGCAGGATGTGACGGACCTTCCTTTCCTGAAGGTGATCCATCCCTACGGCGGCGCGGACATTTACGTCACGGAGTACTTCCGCGTGCACAATGACTCGCGGCCGAGCGCGTGGATCCTGCGGTCGATCGACGAAAACCCGACGGGCAGGCCGATCTTCGCCCAGATGATCGGCCAGGACATCGAGGCGCTGGTGCGCACGGCGAAGCGCCTGCTGGAGCACCCGGTGGCGGGCATCGACCTGAATCTCGGCTGCCCCGCACCGGTGGTGTGCAAGAAGGAGGCCGGCGGGGGCCTGCTGCGGAACTTGCCAAAGGTGGACAGCATCCTGGGCGCGCTGCGGGATGCCATCCCCACGCGCTTCACCGTGAAGACACGGATCGGCTATCATCATCACGATGAATTCCCCCAACTCCTGGAGATCTTCCGCAAGCACGCCATCGACGTGCTGGCCATCCACGGGCGCACGGTGGAGGAGCGCTACTCGACGCCGGTTCACCCGGACTGCGTGAAGATGGCCGTGGAGACGCTCCCCTGCCCCGTGATCGCGAATGGCAACGTGGTGGATGTCCCCACCGGCCTGGCCTACCGGGAGAAATCGCAGGCCGCCGGGCTGATGATCGGGCGCGGGGCGATCCGGAATCCGTGGCTCTTTTCCCAACTCCGCTCCGCCTTCGCCGGGGAGACGGTGTCGCACCCGGGCTGCCGGGACATGCTGGAGTACGTCGGGCGGCTCTATGATGAACTCGCGGCGCACACGGAGACCTTTGACCCCGTGGGGCATGTGCAACGGATGAAGAAGACGATGGTCTTCGTCACGCAGGGGCATGATGCGGATTTCGAATTCCGCGTGCGCCGGGCGAAGACACCTGAGGACTTTCACTCCGCATGCCGGGATCACCTGGACCGCGACGCCCCGGTCCCCGCCGCCCCGCAGGAAGGCTCCAGAGTGTTTTGTGGCTTCAGCGAATTGCTGGCGGAGTGAGGGCGGAGCCTCGTGAGGGCCAAAGGCCCGACCATCCCTCAGCCCCGGCCATCGGCCGGGGTCAGGCAATCCTGGCCGAGTCGGCGGCCTGAAGGGCCGCGATATGGGGCCGGCCGGTTTTCCAAGAAAACGATCCCAAACCTTCCCCGCATTGGCGCGCGAATCTGCACGTCGCGCGCGGGCATCGTCGCCTTCCCATAGGCGGGCCAGTCACGTATCGCGTCCCTTCAGGCCGCCACGCTTCACGGACGTTTTTCCCGGGCCGATGGCCCGGGCTGAGGAATGGCCGGGCCGTTGGCCCTCAAGGCAGTCGGCAGCCCGCGGCATTTCCAACAGTGCGACTACCGCAAGGCTTCGCTCGATACGCCGCGTGGACCTTTCGAAACCGTCGGATATTGATTCATTTTTAGTACATCAATCACTCATCAACCAGAAGCGAACCACACTCCAAAGAATTATCTCCTCCAAATCAATTACCACACCCAAATAACCCACAGGCAGATATACCAAATGCAGCCCGCCACCTCGAACAGGACCGGCAGCAATAACCAACGTCGGTTATTGCTTGGAACCAACGTCGGAACCAATATCGGAAAGCGTAAGGAAAGGAAAAGGAAGGGAATGTAAGGAAAAGAAAGAGAGAGAGAGCGCGCGCGAGCCCCTGCCCTCGCTCCGCAGGTCCGGGATCGTGACTCCCGGGGGGCCACAACTTTCCGAACTTCGCATTGTTTCGGAGCGGCGGCCGGGGTAATTTCATCGCATCAGATCGATGGCATTTTTGTTCGCGGTGTTGCTCGTGGTGTGGGGCTTGGCCCCGGAGTCCGGAGGTGGGGCAGGGGTGGGATTCACCGGCATGGCCGCTCGGGGCGAAGGCGTTTCCGCGTCCACCGGGGAGCTGGATTTCCCGGAGATCGCGGCGTCACCGGACACCCCGGCAGGTGGGTTCCCGGCAGCCTGCGGGATTGCCAACAGGCCGGGAAATGCCGCAAATCACCTCGGGAATCGCCGCCTTCATCCCGCTCCGCCAGCGGTTTGTCCCGGGATTGGCGGGCCCTGCGGATTAACTTGAACAAGCCGCCCCGCGTTCATCGCTACTTGGCGTCCCGTCCAGACCACCTTACCCATGACCCCGATGTCTTCCTGCCGTTCCGCCCTGCTGGTGCTCGCGCTTGCGACCTGCCAGACGCTGCCAGTTTTCGCCCAAGATGCCGCCGCCACCGCACCGGCAGCCGCCCCGTCCGCCGAGGTCTCCGACGCGATCAAGAAGGTCTATCCCGCCCTCGTCCGCATCTACGTGGTGATGGAGGAAGGGGCCGACGGCTCGATGAAAAAGATGCAAGGCAGCGGCAGCGGCGCGATCATCTCGCCCGAGGGCCACGTGCTGACGAATCACCACGTGGCGGGCCGCGGCACGCGCTTCGTGTGCACGCTGTCGAATCACGATGAGGTGGACGCCACGCTGGTGGGCACGGACGCGCTGTCCGACCTGGCAGTGCTGAAGCTGGACCTGGATACCCGCCGCTTCAAGGACCAGCCGCTGGCCGTGGCGGGCTTCGGCGACTCGGACACGCTGAAGACCGGCGACCTCGTCTTCGCGATGGGCAGCCCGGGTGGCCTGTCGCAATCGGTGACACGCGGCATCGTCGCGAATACCGAGATGATCGTCCCGCGCCACCAGATCGGCCTGACGCTCGATGGCGAGAA
This sequence comes from Luteolibacter flavescens, assembly GCF_025950085.1. Classification (NCBI taxonomy): domain Bacteria; kingdom Pseudomonadati; phylum Verrucomicrobiota; class Verrucomicrobiia; order Verrucomicrobiales; family Verrucomicrobiaceae; genus Neoluteolibacter; species Neoluteolibacter flavescens. Next base: position 110,983 of record NZ_JAPDDS010000005.1, on the reverse strand, counting down.
GGTCGGCGAACTGGTCCGCTGGATCGGCCACGACGCGATCATCTTCCCCGGCAACAGCGGCGGACCGCTGGTCAATCCGGCCGGCGAGATCATCGGCGTGAACGAAGTGGGCATCGCCAGCCTGGGCGGCGCGATCCCTTCAAACCTGGCGAAGAAGGTGGCCGCGGAACTCATCGACAAGGGCCACGTGACGCGAAGCTGGATCGGCCTGGAGGCCCAGCCACTGCTGCGCAGCATGGCGGACGAGAAGGGCGCGCTGGTCGCTTCCGTGTGGAAGGGCAGCCCGGCGGAGAAGGCCGGCATCAAGCCCGGTGACTTCATCACCGCCTACCAGGGCACCGCGCTGCCGGACTGCCACGCGGCGGAGGATCTGCCGGTCTTCAATGCAATGATCCTGAACACCACCCCGGGCACGGAGGTGACGCTGGCAGGCATCCGCGACGGCCAGCCGCACACGTGGAAGCTGACCACGGTGCTGCGCGAGCCCACCCTGGACAAGGAAGCGGAGATCCGCGAGTGGGGCCTGACGACCCGCAACTTCACCCAAGTGTCCGCGCTCGAGAAATCCCGCGACAGCAAGGACGGCGTGCTGGTGGACACCACCCGCGGCGGCGGCCCGGCCTCCGAGGCGAAGCCCGCGCTGCGCAGCGGCGACGTGATCGTGAAGGTGGGCGGCCAGGAGGTGAAGAACCGCGCCGAGCTGATCGCCTTCACCGCGGACTTCGTGAAGGGCCTCACCGAGCCGAAGCCGGTGCTCGTGGAATTCGAGCGCGACCGCCAGAAGTACGCCACCGTCGTGAAGGTGGGCCCGCCGAAGGAGCCGGTGAAGCCGCGCCTGGCGGAGAAGGCCTGGATGGGCCTGTCCACGCAGGTGCTCACGGATGACCTCGCGAGCGCGCTGGGCATTGCAGGCAAGAAGGGCGTCCGCGTGACCTCGCTCGCCCCGGATTCCCCAGCAAAGCGCGCCGGCCTGCTGGAGGGCGACCTGCTGCTGAAGCTGGATGGCAAGATCATCAATGCCCGCCGCCAGGAGGACTCGGAGGTCTTCCCGGAGCTCATCCTGGCCTACCCGGTGGACGCCACGCTGGAGCTGGCCGGCATCCGCGACGGCAAGCCGCAGACGTGGAATGTCTCCCTGGCCCCGCGCCCGACGGATGACAGCGAGCTGCGCGAGTACAAGGACGAGCTCTTCGAATTCACCGCCCGCCAGCTCTCCACCGCCCAGCGCGACAAGCTGAAGACGGACCTGGGCGAGGAGCCTGCCGGCATCTCCGTGATGAAGGTGGAGCCCAGCGGCTGGGCCGCCCTCGGCGGACTCGCCCCGGACGACGTGATCCTCACCATCGACGGCAAGCCGATGAACGAGATCGAGGAGCTGAAGGGCAAGCTGGTCTCGCTGCGCGACACGAAGCCACGCAGCGTCGTCTTCGGCATCCGCCGCGGCCCGCGCACCTGGTTCCTCGAAATCGAGCCCCGCTGGTGATCCCCACGACCCCGCCTTCAAGATCTCAAATCTGAAAATCTCAGATCTAAAATTTCATATCTGAAATCTCATATCCGAAATTTCACCTCTGCTCTGAAATCCACGATCTGACATCTATCATCTCATATCTACCGTCTCCCATCCCACATCCATCATCTCCGACCATGTTCCGCTCCATCGCTCTCGCCCTCGCGGCGACCACCACCCTCGTCTCCGCCTCCACCGCGGAACTCCGTGACACCGCCAGGAAGCTCTCCGCCGATCACAAGGATGCCATCGTCTGGCTCTCCGTGCTGGCAAAGGTGAGCATGTCCGCCGATGGCGACGTGCCCGCCCAGCTCAAGGCCGCGCTCGCCGCGCAGGAAAAGGAAGAGAAGAGCGAGACGACCGGCACCATCATCGACTCCAGCGGCCTCATCGTCACCGCCCTCGGCGGCCTCGACAAGTCGTCCATGGTCGATGGCCAGACGGTCCCTACCCCCGCCGGCCCGATCAAGCTGAAGTCGAACTCCGAGATCAAGGAAGTGAAGGTCATCATGGCCGATGGCTCCGAGATCCCGGCGGATCTGGTGCTGAAGGATTCCGACCTCGGCCTGGCATTCATCAAGGTCCGCATGGACAGCGAGGAAGCGAAGGGCGTGGAGCTCCAGTCCATCGACCTGGCGGATTCGGCGAAGGGCGAGGTGCTCGACGAGTGCATCGCGCTGGGCCGCCTGGACGAGTCGCTGAACCGCGAGTCCAGCCTGCTGACCACGGAGATCTCCGGCATCACCACCCGCCCGCGCACCTTCTACCGCGTGGCCACGGACAGCGTGGGCTGCCCGGTCTATCTGGCGAATGGCAAGCTGCTCGGCGTGTCCGTGCTGCGCAGCCCGAAGGGCGCTGCCGCACGCGGTGGCCAGATCCAGATCTCGCCCATTATCCTGCCCGCCGCGGACATCGCCAAGGTGGCCGCGCAGGCGAAGGAAGCGAAGGCCGTGGAGCCTGCTGCCACCGAGGAGAAGGCCGCTGAGGACAAGCCCGCCGAAGACAAGGCTGGCGAGTAAGCCTGAGCAGACTCCGGGCGTGCGGCCATCTGGTCGCGGTGCCCGGGCTTTGGCAGGCTACTGGCAAGATGCCGGAGCCACGATTTGAAGAAGCCGCCCGTGGGAAACCGCGGGCGGTTTTTTTGTTCGTTCGCGATCAAGGGCGGTTTTTCAGCGGCGGTTTCAGGGCCAACGGCCCGGCCATCCCTCAGCCCGGGCCAACGGCCCGGGAAAAAGCGTCCGTGAAGCGTGGCGGCCTGAAGGGACGCGATACGTTACCGGCCCGCCCCATATCGCGCCCCTTCAGGCCGCCGTCCCGCGTCGCCCCCCTACCCCGGCCGATGGCCGGGGCTGAGGGATGGCCGGGCCTTTGGCCCTGTGGAGCGGAGGCATGCGGCCACCAGGTCGCGGCGCCCGGGCTTGGGCAGGCTTCCGGCAGGATGCCGGAGCCACGATTTGAAGGAGCCGCCCGTGGGAAACCGCGGGCGGCTTTTTCGTGATTGGACGGCTTTCCCGCCGCGCTCTACCCCAATCTCACACCTCGATCTTCCATGGCCCGCGCATGGGCTGGTCGATGAGCTTGTTCGCCTCGGCGTCGTCGAATTTCAGCGTCTTGGGGTCGAACTTGAGGTTCTTGTTCAAGCGGTGGGCCGTGACGCCCATGTTCACGATCGTGCAGGACCAGAAGCCATTCCGCTCGTTGAGCGCGAATTTCTTCCGCGTGCGGATGCTCTCGTGGAAATCGGTGATCTGCGGCTCGGGATCGGGCAGCGAGGCGAGCTTCTTTTCCAGGTCCGGGATGTCGGTCTGGAAGCCCTTGGTGATCTTCCCCTTCGGCCCCTGGATGTAGGCGGCGTCCTTCAGGCTGTTGTCGCCATCGAGCACGATCTTGCAGCCGTCGGCGTAGGTGAATTCGATGCGACGCCACGTGCCGATGGCATCGGGGTCCTGCGGGTCGGCATCGATCTCCACGGAGACGGGCGCGGTGTCGTCCTTCCCCAGGATGTACTGGGCGGGGTCCAGGTAATGCTGGCCCATGTCGCCGAGGCCGCCGCCATCGTAGTCCCAGTAGCCGCGGAATTTCGCGTGCACGCGGTTCGGATTGTACGGCTTCTTCGGTGCGGGGCCGAGCCAGAGATCGTAGTCCAGCGAGGCGGGCACGGGCTCTTCCTTCAGGCCCTTCTGGCCGGTCCAGATGCCCAGCTTCCAGTCAAAGCCGGTGTGGGCGCCCACGGTGATGGTGAGCGGCCAGCCGAGCACGTCGTGCATGGCGGCCTTCTTGATCTGCTTCACCGGCACGCCCATGCCGTAGAAATTGTCCTGGAAGCGGAACCAGGTATTGAGGCGGAAGACGCGCTCGTACTTCTCCACCGCCTTCACCATGGCGATGCCCTCGCCGATGGTGCGGCTCATGGGCTTCTCGCACCACACGTCCTTGCCGGACTTCGCCGCGGCGATGGACATGAGCGCGTGCCAATGCGGCGGGGTGGCGACGTGGATGACGTCGATGTCCTTCCGCTCCAGCACCTCGCGGAAGTCACGGTAGCCCTTCACTCCCTTTTCCTCGCCGCCGGCCTGCTTCATCCGCTGGGCGAGGTGGCTCTCGTCCACGTCGCACAGCGCGAGAAGCTTGCCCGGCATGGGCAGGTGGGAGGCGGAAATCCCGCCGCAGCCGATGATCGCCTTTGTGATCTCCCCGGACGGCGGTGTCTGGCCATTGAGGCCGAGCACGCGGCTCGGGACGATCTGGATGGTCGCCAGTGCGGCGAGCGATTTGAGGGTCTGGCGGCGGGATAGATTCATGGGAGTGGATCAGTGTTTCGCATCACCGCCGTCCGCAGACTTGTCCCAGAAGCCGAGGAAGAAGATGATGGCGATGACAGCGGCCATGCCGGCGGGGAAGATCCAGTAGTTCTTCCAGTCGGTCAGGACCTTGGTGACGAGGGCGGTGTCGATGCCGGCGGGGTAGGCCTTGCCGAACATGCCGGCGAGGCTTTCCAAGAAGCCCGGGGTGGCGGAGCCGGAGAGATCCTTGATCTGGCCGATCAGCTCGCCGTGCTCGGCAGGCGCGGCGCCGTAGGCACCGAGGGTATTCGGCAGCTTGGCATCGGTGAAGGGGAAGGTCTGGCCGAAGGCCATGCGGAAGCCGAAGAACATGCCAAGGCCCTGCGTCAGGAAGACGAGCAGGGACTGGGCCTGGCCGCGGATCTCGGCCGGAGCCTTCTTGTCCGTGTAGATGAAGCCGGTGACGAAGAAGAAGTCGTAGCAGATGCCGTGAAGGGCCACGCCGAGGAGGAGCATCCAGGCGACCTGGTCAGGCGCACCGAAGGCAAAGAGGGCATAGCGGGCCACCCAGGAGAGCATGCCGATGAGCAGCATCATCTTCACCCCGAGCTTGCGGAAGAAGAAGGGGATGAGGAGCATGAAGAAGATCTCGGACATCTGGCCGAGGGTCATGGTCGCGGCGGCTTGCTTGAAGCCGGCGGCACCGAGGTAGGCGGAGGTCTGGCCGTAGTAGTAGGCGAGCGGGATGCAGATCAGCATCGAGCACATCGCGAAGACCAGGAAGGGCGGGTTCTTCAGCAGCTTGAAGGCATCCACCATGAGCAGCGAGCCGAGGTCGAGCGGCTTGCCCTTTGCAGGCGGCGGGGTATTCGGCAGCGTGAAGCTGTAGAGGCCGAGCGCGAGGCTGGAGGCGGCACCGAGCCAGAAGATATTCAGCGAGGCGGACCAGCCGACAGCGCCCACGCCGAGACCGGCGACGATCCAGCCGATGGTGCCCCAGACGCGCGCCTTCGGGAAATCCTCCTGCTTCAGGTGCGTGAAGGTGATCGTATTCCCCAGGCCAAGGGTCGGCATGTAGCAGAGCATGTAGCCGATCATCAGCCAGACCATCATGTCGCCCTTTGCCGCGCCTTGCGGGGAGATCAAGGCCACGGCCCCGACGAGGAGGCTGCCGATGATCATGAGGACGCCCATGACCCGCTCCGAGGAGAACAGGCGGTCGGCCACGAGGCCGAGGAAGAGCGGGGCGAAGATCGCGCCGAGGGGCGCACTCTCATACGCACGGCCGATGAAATCTCCGAGACCATTTCCACCCATCGCCAGCGCGAGGGTGGCAAACCAAGACCCCCACGCGAAGAACTGGAGGAACATCATCACTGACAAACGAGGCAGCGCGGAAGGCGAAGCAGCTTTTTCCATAACTGGACTGAGATTCGGCAACCCCCCCTCGCGGCGGCAAGCAGGATCAACGATTCCTATTCGGCGTAATTTGTCCCGTTCTCTCATGAAAAACGACCTTTCCTGAAATTTTCTGCTGATCTCGTGAAAGCCCGGCTTGCCTTGGGGTCGTATTTGCGGCCCGTTTGTCATTGCAACTGCCATGAGTCCGACATCTCTGCCCCTTTCCCGTCGTCGCGTCCTTGCCGGGTCTGCCGCCACCGCGGCGCTCGCCAGCTTCCCGAATCTCCTGCTCGCGCAGGATGCCGCCAGCACTGCCAAGCTGAAGGTCGGCCTCATCGGCTGCGGCGGACGTGGCACCGGCTCCGCCGAGCAGGCGCTGTCCGCGGACCCGAATGTGGTGCTGTGGGCCGTAGGTGATGCCTTCGCGGAGGCCATCCCGGGCAGCCTGAATGGCCTGAAGAAATTCGGCGGCAAGGTGGACGTGCCCACCGAGCGCCAGTTCGTGGGCCTGGATGCGTATCAAAAGGTCATCGACAGCGGCGTGGACGTCGTCCTGCTCGCGGCTCCTCCGGGATTCCGCCCGCAGCACCTGCGCGCGGCGATCGAGGCGGGCAAGCACGTCTTCGCCGAGAAGCCGATGGCCGTGGACGCGACCGGCGTGCGCTCCGTGATGGAGTCCGCGAAGCTGGCGAAGGAGAAGGGCGTGGCCATCCAGCACGGCTACTGCTGGCGCTTCGCCCCGGGCGTGCGCGAGCTCTACGGCAAGATCACCTCCGGCGAGCTGGGCAAGGTCCACTCCGTCTACGGCACCTACATGGGCGTCGCGCCGAAGCCGCTGCAGCCGGGCATGAAGAAGCCGGACGGCATGGCCGACGTGGAGTGGCAGATGCGCTGGTGGACGAATTTCGAGTGGATCAGCGGCGGCCCGCTGCTGGAGCAGGCCATCCACACCGTGGACAAGATCGCCTGGGCCATGGGTGATGTCGCGCCGATCGCCGCCGTGGCAAATGGCGGCCGCGCCACCCGCACCGACGCGGGCAATGTGTACGACCACTACAACATCGTCTTCGAATACCCCGGCGGCGTGATGTGCCACGTGGGCGAGCGCCAGTTCCCCGGCTGCCACACCGAGGTGATCGACCGCATCTACTGTGAAAAGGGCATCGCCGTGGCGCCGGACACCCCGATGGTCCTCGGACCGGACGGCAAGAAGCGCACGTGGATGTATCGCGCCCAGCCCGGCGTGGAGCAAAACATGTATCAGGTCTGCCACAACGAATTCTTCGCCGCGCTCCGCAAGGGCGAGATCATCAATACCGGCGAGTACATGGCGAACAGCACCATGCTCGGCATCCTGGGCCGCGAGGCCGCCCACACCGGCCAGCGCATCACCTGGGACGAGATGTGGAAGTCCACGCAGGACCAGGCACCGGACACGCTGGCCATGGCGGACAGCTTCGAGATCGCGCCGGTGCCGGTGCCCGGGAAGCACAAGCTCGCCTGATACCCGCCCCGCCCGACCTTTCCCACATCAGGCGCGTGCCGGACATCCGTTCCGGTCCGCGCCTGATTCATCCCCGCCCGCTCCTTTCCCGACCCATCCCGAGATGAAACGCCTCGCCCTCCTGCCCCTGCTCGCCGTGCCTCTCCATGCAAAGGAGCCCGAAGTACCAAGCCCGCAGTACTTGCCCGTGACCGAGCAGATCCACGCGCTGGTGACGAAGAAGGAGGGAGCACCCGCCACCGCCGCGGACATGAAGGCCTACACGGAAAAGGTGCCGCTGGCGAATGACGGCACCTTCGACATGGTCGCGGTGCCGGGCGGTGAATTCACCATCGGCTCGCCCGCGGGCGAGGCTGGCCGGAAGGACAATGAAGGCCCGCAGGTGAAGGTGGCGCTGGAGCCCTTCTGGATCGGCAAGTTCGAGATGACCTGGGACATCTACCGCGCCTTCATGGAAAACGGGAAGGCGCGCAACAAGGACGGCACGCTGAACCGCGACTCCGACCTGAAGACCTCCGAAGCGCCGGAGATCAAGGAAGGCGAGACGCTCGTGGACGTGGTCAGCCAGCCGACGCCGCCCTACGTGCCGATGCACTTCAGCATGGGCGACGGCTACGGCGCGGGATGGCCGGCCATCGCGATGACGCATCACGCCGCCAGCAAGTTCTGCGAATGGCTGACCGCCCAGACCGGCCACTACTACCGCCTGCCGACCGAGGCGGAGTGGGAGTATGCCTGCCGCGCCGGCACCACCACCGCATACTCCTTTGGCGATGATCCCGCCCAGCTCGGCGACTACGCGTGGTCCATGGACAATGCGGAGTACACCTACCAGAAGGTGGGCCAGAAGAAGCCGAATCCCTGGGGCATCCACGACATGCACGGGAATGTCTCCGAGTGGTGCCTGGATGCCTACCTGCCCGACGCCTATGCGAAGTGGAAGCCCGGCGACAAGGGCCCATGGCACCCGGCGGTGAACCGCTACCCGCACGTCACGCGCGGCGGCCACTACTACGACGGCGGCCCGGAGACCCTGCGCTCCGCCGCGCGCGTCCCGTCCGATCCCTCGTGGAAGGCGATCGACCCGCAGAACCCGAAGTCCATCTGGTACCTCACGAGCTGCCAGTACATCGGCCTCCGCGTGGTGCGCCCGATGAAGGTGCCGGAGGTGAAGGAGATGCACCGCATGTGGAATACCGGCCCGGGACCCACGGAGTGATTTTCTGACTTGGAATTCCGGGGCGGTCGCCACCACCTTCCGCGCCGTGGACCACGCCGCCACCGCCCTAGCCCCGCTCGACGGCCTGACGCCTGCCGAGGTCGCGGGCTCGCTCGCGCACTTGCCGGGCCTGGTCTTCTTCGACACCTCGGGGAACCTGCCTTCGAGCTACGGCGCGCCCGTCTCCATCATCGCCGCGCGCCCGCGCGAGCTGCTGGAGGGATCCATCAATAATGCGGCGGACCGGGCGAGGCTGCGGGCCGCGCTCGCGAGGGGTGCTGCCTTGCCAGCGCCGGACCGTGGATTCCCGCTCGGCGGGCTGTGCGGATGGATCGGCTACGGCGGCGATTTCGTCTTCGGCGACTTCCCGGGAATGCTCGTCCACGACCACCGCAGCGGACGTTGGCACGAGGCAGGCACGCTTTCCGCGGAGCGCCGCACCGCGCCGATGCCGCGCCCGCGGATCGGCAGCTTTCGCCCGCTGATGGCGCGGGACACCTTCCTCGCGGCCGTGCGACGCATCCACGAGTGGATCGTGGCGGGTGACATCTATCAGGTGAATCTCACGCAGGCCTTCGTCGCGGAGGTGCGCGGCGAGCACCTCTACGGCCTTTACGAGACGCTGCGCGAGTGCTCCCCCGCCCCGCTGGCCGCCTACCTCTCGCTCGGGGGTAAGGAGATCCTTTCCTCCTCGCCGGAGACCTTCCTGCGGCTCTCCGGCCGGGGCATCGAGACGCGCCCGATCAAGGGCACGCGCCCGCGCTTCGCCGATCCCGACGAGGACCGGCGCTCCGCCTACGAGCTCCAGACCAGCCCGAAGGAAATCGCCGAGCTGGTGATGATCACCGACCTGCTGCGGAACGACCTCGGCCAGGTCTGCGAATACGGCAGCGTGCAGGTCGCGGAAATGCTCCAGCTCGAGACGCTCGCGCAGGTGCATCACCTGGTCTCCACCGTCACCGGCACCCTGCGTGGCGATACGGACCACGTGGACGCCATCGCCGCGTGCTTCCCCGGCGGCAGCATCACCGGCGCGCCGAAGAAGCGAGCCATGGAAATCATCGCGGAGCTGGAGGAGGAGCCGCGCGGCATCTACTGCGGCGGCATCGGGTATCTCGGCTACCACGGCGAGAGCCAGTTCAATATCGCCATCCGCACCCTCATCCGCGACGGCGAAACGCTGAGCTACCACGTCGGTGCCGGCATCGTGGCCGACTCCGAGCCGGAGACGGAATACGAGGAAACGCTGCACAAGGCCGCAGGCATACGGCTGGCGGTGGAGAGGTATTGATAGCATCGCCAGCGCCCCATCTCCTGGCTCGCACCTCTCCGACCGCGTAGCGGTCAAGGATGGTAGCCGGGGGCTTCAGCCCCCGGAATGACAAGACGCCGCAACGTGTTGCGTAGTGACACCGGAACCATCACGTGCGATCCCGTACCACCGAAGGGGACTTCAAAGGTCGGGTTCCATTGTCACTACGCGACAACTCGCACCGCCTCGAAAACCTCCGTGGGTTGAAACCCACGGCTACCGTCCTTGACCGCTACGCCGTCCCAGATCCTGGCTGTCATGCGGCCGGAGATCCTTGACCGCCACGCCGGGGCACCACTACCAATTAAACGTCGAAAGCACCGAATCAAAGGACCCTGCCGCGATGAATGTCTTCCAACAACTCCATCTGGATCGCGCGCGGCACCTGACCCGTCGGCACTTCCTGCAGAACTGCTCCATCGGTCTCGGCGGGATGTGGCTGGGCACGCAGGCGCAGGGTGCCACCTTGAGGAAAGACCCGGCCAATCCGCTGATGCCGGACCTCTCCCACTTCGCGCCAAAGGCGAAGCGCGTGATCTACCTCCACATGGCCGGCTCGCCGAGCCAGCTCGAGCTCTTCGACCACAAGCCGGAACTCGCGAAGCTGGATGGCAAGGACTGCCCGCAGGAATTCCTCGCAGGCAAGCAATTCGCCTTCATCCAAGGCGTGCCAAAAATGCTCGGCTCGCAATTCCCCTTTCACCGGGCAGGGCAAAGCGGCCAGTGGATCTCCGACCGCCTGCCGCACTTCGAGGAAGTCATCGACGACGTGTGCTTCATCAAGTCGATGTGGACCGACCAATTCAACCACGGCCCGGCGCAGCTCCTGATGCACACCGGCAGCCAGATCCCCGGCTCGCCATCGGCCGGTGCATGGTCCACCTACGGGCTCGGCTCGGAGAATTCGAATCTGCCCGGCTTCATCGTGCTCACGTCCGGCGGGAAGAATCCGGACGCGGGGAAATCCGTCTGGGGTGCCGGCTATCTGCCCAGCGTTTACCAGGGCGTGCAATGCCGCTCGCAGGGCGAGCCGGTGCTTTACCTGAGCAATCCCGACGGCGTCTCGCAGGCGCTGCGCCGGAAGACGCTCGACGCGCTCAATGACCTGAACCAGCGGGTCGCCACCGACTTCGGCGATCCCGAGACGGTCACGCGCATCGCCCAGTACGAGATGGCCTTCCGCATGCAGATCCATGCGTCGGACGCCTTTGACATGAAGCACGAGTCCGAGGCGACGCACCGGCTCTACGGCACCCGCCCGGGGCAGGAATCCTTCGCAAACAATTGCCTGCTCGCACGTCGCCTGGCGGAGCGCGGCGTGCGCTTCATCCAGCTCTTCGACTGGGGCTGGGACTCGCACGGCACGGACAAGGGCACGGACCTGAAGCAGGGCTTCGTGGACAAGTGCAACGAGATCGACCGGCCCATCGCCGCGCTGCTGAAGGACCTCAAGCAGCGAGGCTTGTTAGAAGAAACGCTCGTCATCTGGAGCGGTGAATTCGGACGCACGCCGATGCGTGAGAATCGCGGCGGCGTGGAGATGCCCTTCGTCGGCCGGGATCATCATACCGGTGCCTTCACCGTGTGGGTCGCCGGTGGCGGCGTGAAGCCCGGCTTCTCATATGGCGAGACGGACCCGGTGGGCTACGACGCCATCATCGACAAGGTCAGCGCCCACGACTTCCACGCCACGCTGATGACGCTGCTCGGCTTCGACCACAAGCGGCTGACCTATCCATTCCAAGGGCTCGACCAACGGCTGTCGAACGTCACCAAGCCCTCGCGCGTGGTGAAGGAGATCTTCGCGTGAGCCACCATTGGAGAAAGACTCTCCTCATCGGGGTCTCTTCTCAAATGCCTCCCTGATATCATGCAAGCGCTCCGCCTGGGGCAGGGTGTCGCAGAAGGCTTTCAGAAAGGTCTTCTTTCCCTGAACGGAGAGATCGAGGAAAGCGGTGGTCTGCGAGCAGCCGAAGCAAAAGACGATGTCGTGATCGCGTCCTCCTTTCTCAAGACGCAGCAATACGTCCGGGTGGAAGACACATAATTTCCCGGGAGGCTCATAGGAACTGACCGATCCGAGTGCCCGCTTCAGGCGGTCGAAGGTTTCCTTGTCCGGTGCCACGCCCTGGGATGCGAATCTCCAGTCATCGAATACCAGATTCCCTGTATCGTCCTGGAGGTGGATGCTCATGGCATCGGGCTCCAACATCGCCTCAAGCAGCTCGGGATCATTGACATTCCTATCCAAGGTAAAACCCGCTGGAAACAGCATCTGCTCGGGCATCGAATCGAACTCCGGTGCAGCATACCTCACCTCGTGTTTCGGCGCGGGAGGGACATACATCTGCCGGTAAGTCACGAGGGAGCCGACGGCACCACCCGCGAGGAGACCGGCAGACAAGAAGACAATCCGTGATTTGAGCGCCATTCCTCCGCATTCAAGGTTCATTTCCCAGGCAATACAAGCTGCGGCGTTTCCGACGAAAAACCTTGGCGCTCACCGCGCCGGGACGGTTCCCTAGCGGGCGTGTCCCTGACCTCGCATACCGCGCCGCTCACCGCCGCCCAGGCCGCCCGCCTGCGGGAGGTGCTGGAGGAGCGCGGCTATGAATTCGAGGCGAAGCCATACACGCTCTACGCCGCGAAAAAGGGGAAGCTTAATGTCTCGGTCTATGAAAAGGGGCCGAAGGTGCTGGTGCAGGGAAAGGAGACGGAGGACTTCATCCGCTTCATCCTGGAGCCCGAGGTGCTCGGCGAGGCGAAGCTCGGCTACGAGGAGGAGCTGGATCCGGAGATGTTTGCCCCGCACTTCGGCATCGATGAGAGCGGCAAGGGCGACTACTTCGGCCCGCTCGTCATCGCCGGTGTATATACAGATGCCTCCGTCGCGCGCGCGCTGATGACCGCCGGCGTGATGGACTCGAAGCGTATCTCCAGCGCGAAGCGCATCCGCGACCTCGCCGCGAGGATCCGCGACGTGCCCGGCGTGGCGACTTCCGTGGTGGCGATCGGCCCGGAACGCTACAACGAGATGTTCACTTCCTTCGGGAACCTGAACCGATTGCTCGCGTGGGGCCACGCCAAGGTCATTGCAAATCTTGCAAGCCAGCGGCCGCAGTGCCCGCGCGCGCTGAGCGACCAATTCGCCCGGCCGGACGTGCTCGCCCGCGCGCTGAAGCAGCAAAATTTATCCATCCAGCTCGACCAGCGGACGAAGGGCGAATCCGACATCGCGGTGGCCGCCGCCTCCATCCTCGCGCGCGAACGCTTCGTGGAGTGGATGGACAAGACCTCCGCCGCCGGAGGCATCCTGCTGCCGCTGGGCGCATCCGCCGCGGTCATCGAGGCCGCGAGGCAAGTGGTGGCCAAACATGGAACCGAAGCCCTTGGCAAGGTTGCAAAACTGCATTTCAAGACTACGTCTGCCGTCACAGGCGATTGAAACGCCGCTGGCACGGAACCAGCATGATTTTTCGCACTTTTTCGCGGGACAAACTCCGCCCTGTGTGGTGTCCAATCCCCGCGCCGCACGCAGAACCACCTTCACCCGTAAAGCCATGGCAACCATCACCAAACGCGAGCTCGTCATCAAAATCTCCAACGAAACCGGCCTCACCCAACAGCAGGTGTTCGACGTGATCCAGAAGACCCTCGATTCCATCACCGACTCTCTTTCCAACGGTGACACGGTGGTGATGCGGAATTTCGGCGCCTTCCAGGTGAAGGAGACGAAGGCGAAGATCGGCCGCAACCCGAAGGATCCGGACAAGGATGTGCCGATCCCGGCCCGCGCCGTCGTGAAGTTCAAGCCGGGCAAGGAAATGAAGGAGCAGGTGGCACGCACCCTCCCGATGATCCGCGAGCGCGACAAGTGAGGTAATGCGCGATTTCCCACGCCGGAGGACTCCCGATGGCGGCCCGCACGCGGGCCGCGGGGCGTTGCTCCGGCTTTTTCCGTTCTTGCTCCTGGCCTCCTGCGCCTACCCCGGCGGGGATTACCAGGGCTACATGACGAAGTCCTATCACGTCCGCGGGCAGACCTACTACCCCATGGGCGTGGACCAGGCGATCCACCACGTGGAGACGGGCACCGCCTCGTGGTACGATGAATCTAGTTTCTTGGGGTTGAAGCGCGGCCAGACCTCGCTGGGCGAGAAGGTGATGCCCTGGCACCTCATCGCCGCGCACAAGACGCTGCCCCTGCCCTGCGTGGTGCAGGTGACGAACCTGCAGAACGGCAAGTCCGTGAAGTGCCGCGTGAACGACCGCGGGCCCTTCATCGGCGACCGCATCATCGACCTCTCGCCACGCGCCGCGAAGAAGATCGGCTTCCGCGACCAGGGACTCGCCGAGGTGGAGGTGAAGGTCCTCTCCGTCGGCGATGGCGACTACAAGCGCAGCGCGAAGCGGAAGTGGTTCTTCGGGATTTTTTGAGAAGTCGGGACGGGCTAGTAAGCCCGCCGGGCCGGCAGGGCGAGGTACTCCGCCAGCAGCTCCTTCGCCTCTTGGCCGGGTGACTCGTGGACCGGCACCTCGCGCTCGTGCAGCGGGAGGGAGAACTGCCGGTAGAATTCCCGGTCGTCGAAGCCGATGGCCGCGGCGTCCGAAATACTGAATCCATAGTAGATGCGGCCGATGCGCGCCCAGTGGATCGCGCCGAGGCACATCGGGCAGGGCTCGCCGGTCGTGTGGATCTCGCATCCCGCGAGGCTGAAGGTGCCGAGACGCGCGCACGCGTCGCGGATGGCGACGACTTCACCGTGGGCCGTGGGGTCATTCGTGGCGACCACCCGGTTGTATCCCTCGCCGACGATCTCGCCGTCCCTCACCACCACCGCGCCGAAGGGACCGCCCGCGCCTGCATTCATGCCCGTGCGGGCGAGCTCGATGGCGCGGCGCATGAAGCGGGGATCGGCGTGGGACATGCCTCCACCATGACAGGCTTTCCGCCCCCGTCGAATGCCCATCCAGCGAAGCCGCGTCAGTCCTTCTTCCCGTCGTCCTTCTTAGGTGGGTTCTTCGCCGCGTGATCGGCGCGGATGGCATCGAGCAGCTTGTAAAGCTCCTGCTCCACCGGGGTCGCGTCCTTCTTCCGCTCTTCCAGCCCGAGGGCCAGGCTTTCGACTTTCACCAGCATCCCGCTGCCGTCGCGGTCCACTTTGTCGATGCCCTTCACATTCCACTTCTTCCGCTGGGCGAGATACTTGCCGTCCTTCCCGATCACCATCCACTTGTAGAAGTAATTCCCCTCGCGGTAGGTGGCGAAGAAATCCGTGAGGGTGCCGGAGGCCGTGTAGGTGTATTCCACAGCGATGCCGGGAGCGGTCGCGCCTTCCTTCTTCAGATGAAGCTGCCCCATCCAGTAGCCCATGTCGCCGAGCGTCAGGTTGCCGGTGATCGACAAAGCGGGTGCCTTCGATTTGTCCAGACTCCCGGGCAGGTCGAACATCGACTCGGCCCGGACATCCGGCAGGGCCAGCTCTCCCTCTGCCGATGCGACCTGGCCCGTCGCACAGAGGAACGAGATGCCCAGCATCACCCCGGCCCGGGTGATGGGTGTGGATGCCATTGAACTCATGGCGTCATACCATCCCCTCCCGACGTGCGCCGTCAACAAGGGATCATGCTGGGCGCCGGGGCTCCCAATGTTCGCAGCTTGCCACGCGGACGGCAGGTGTTTCAGTTGGGGCGGATGTGGAAGCTTCTGGTCAAGGTGGTGGCGACGGCGGTGGTGGCAGCGAATGCCGCGATGGCGATACAGCCCTACGAACCGGACGAGCATACCCTCCACCTCTGGCACCTCGACGAGGCGGGCCCGCCCTTCAAGGACGACGGCGTAAGCCCCACCCCGCTGCTCGGCCTGCTGAATGGCGCGAAGGCAGGGCAGCCGCCCTACCCCGGCTTTGGCGCGGCGATTTCCTTCCAGCCCGAGCCGGGGGGTGACCGGGACTACGGTCCCATCCTGCTGGCGAAGCCCGAGCTGGACTACGGGCCGAAGGACAATGTCGATCCGCCCTTCCCGATCATGGGGATCGACGGGGCCTTCACCATCGAGGCGCTGGTGAAGTTCGAGGTGATGCCCGCGGATGCCGAGGGCCTCGCCTTCGACATCGTCAGCATGGACGACGAGGTGACGGCGAACCGCGTCTTCATCTTCCGCGTCGAGAAGCCGGGCTTCCTCTGCTTCCTGCCCATCAGCGGCAGTGCCGTGCGTGGCGGTGGCCTCGCCACCCTGCCGACCTCCGGCCCGCACGCGGCGAATACCACGGACTGGTTCCACGCCGCCGTGGCCTACGACGGGCGCGAGGGTGCGGTGAACAACCTGAAGCTCTACTGGACGAAGCTGGAATCCGGCCACACGGGCGCGAACATGATCGGCCGCGGCACCCTGACCGCCGACCTCGGCCGCCAGCTCGCCGACTTCGCGATCGGGAATACCGGGAACCGCCAGACCGGACACGCCCCGCGGGAGTTCTTCCCCGGTCTCATCGACGAGGTCCGCATCAGCAGCATCGCCCGCGCGCCGTACGACTTCTGCTTCGTGAGCGAGGAGGAAAAGAACCGCCTCGACGAGATCATGCGCCGCACCCCGCCGCAGGTGCCCCCGCTGGGGATGATGCTCCAGCAGATCCAGGTGGGCGAGGTGCCGGTGGTGCTGCCAAAGCCCGGGCAGCCGCTCGTGCTGGGGCCCGGCCTCCACCGGCTGGACTTCGACTTCAGCTTCCTCCCCGGCGTGACCGCGGACCCGCTGGCCGTGCGCTGCCGGCTGGAGGGCCTGGGCGATGAGTGGCACCCGGCCGCGCGCGGCATGACCATGGAGTGGGAGATGCTGGATGCCGCAGGGACCGTCCTCACGCAGCGCGTCTTCGCGAATACGGGATCGAGCGCCGGCTGGCAGATCGATGCGCTGAGCTCCCCCATGGTGCCACGCACCGAGCCGATCTTCATCCCCGAGGGGACGCGGAAGATCCGCGTAACCCTCTCCTCCGGCGCGCCGGATACCACGGGCACCTGGGTCATCGACGACATCGTCCTCGCCCGCTCGGCGGACCCGCTGAACAACCTGTGGGAAGACGGCGGCTTCCAGGAAGGCGAGCGCATGAACCAAATCGGCGGCATCCCGCTCTACTGGGAAAGGCGCGGCACCGAGCCCGCCATCGCACGCCTGATGCAGATGCGCGGTGTCTCGCTCGGCCTGCTGGATGCCGAGCAGGAGCACTCCGCGCTGTGGACCTCCACGCGCGACCTGGGCGTGAGACCGGCGAAAGGAGGCGAGACCTTCCTGCTGAGCTGGACGGAAGCTTTCAATGTGATCCCCGGCGCATCCCTCCGCGCCAGCTATCTGAATGTGCCGCCGGGCGAGTATGCCTTCCAGGCCATCGCCATGGGATCGGAGCCACAGCCCGCGACGGCCAGCCTGACCTTTCCCCTGCGCGTGAAGCGCCCCATCTGGGAGCGCGACTGGTTTGCTCCCCTGGCCGTGGCGGCCGGCGTCATGGGGACGGCGCTGCTCTTCTTCGCCGCATATCGCCGCCGCGCCCGCCACCGGCTGGCGGAGATCAAGCTGCAGCACGCGGTGGAGCGCGACCGCGCCCGCATCGCCCGCGACATGCATGATGACCTCGGTACGCGCGTGACGGTGCTGAATCTGGCGGCCTCCTTCGTGCGCCGCGCGATCGATGGCGATCCGGAGCGGGCGCGCCAGCAGGTCGTGCGCCTGGAGTCCGCCGCTCGCGATCTGGTCACCGCGATGGACGGCCTGGTGTGGGCGGTGAATCCGAAGAACGACACGCTGGACCACCTGGCCACGCACCTTTCCGCCGTGGCGCAGGAAATCTTCCGCGACAGCCCGGTGCGCCTGCGGATCGACATCGCGGACGATCTGCCGCCGCTCACGCTGCGGTCGGATTTCCGCCATCACTTCGCGCTCGGGGTGAAGGAAGCGCTGCACAATATCCTGAAACACGCGGGCGCGTGCGAGGCCACCTTCGCGCTGCATCTCGACCACGGCGACCTGGTCGCGGAAATCTCCGACAAGGGACAAGGCTTTGACACTGCGATCCCGCGCGAGGGCAATGGCCTGGTGAATCTCGCCGCGCGCTTCACCGAACTCGGCGGCACCTGCGTGATCGAATCTTCGCCCGGGGAAGGCACGCGTGCGATCTTCCGTTGCCAGATCCCGAAAGTTCCGGCATTGCCGGGTGCATGACTTCGGCCAAGCGCACCATTGCCATCGTCGAGGATGACTCGCTGCTGCGGGAGTCCTTCCGAGAAACACTGTCCGCCTCCGACAAGTGGACCGTCACCGGCTGCTATGGCCGCGCCGAGACGGCACTGGAAGGCCTGCAGAAGGATGCACCGGAAGCCTGCGTCGTGGACATCCAGCTCCCCGGCCTCTCCGGCATCCAGCTCCTGCGGAAGGTGAAGCCGCTGTGCCCGAATACCCAGTTCCTCATGGTGACCGTCTTCGAGGATGCCGACCGCGTCTTCGAAGCCCTCGCCGCGGGTGCGTCCGGGTACGTGCTGAAGCGCGACATCGACGAGCGGCTGCTGGAGTCGCTGGATGACGTCGTGGCCGGCGGCTCGCCGATGTCCAGCGGCATCGCCCGCAAGGTGGTGCAGCATTTCCAACTGCCCGTGCAACTGCCCGTCGCCGAACCGGTGGAAGACTACCACCTGACCCAGCGGGAGAAGGAAACGCTCGACCTGCTGGCGAAGGGATATCTCTACAAGGAGATCGCCCACGAGTTGGGAGTGCGCATGGAAACGGTGAGCTTCCACCTTGGTAATATCTACCGGAAGCTCCACGTAAGGACCCGGACGGAAGCCGTCCTGAAATACATGAAGCGCGAGGCGGAGGGAAATTAACGCTAGCCCTTTCAACGTTCTTTCACTTTTTTAAAAAACGCATATCGCTCATAAATAGCGATTTACGTATTCACTAGGTATTCACCTAGGTATCCAAAGCATAAGCATTCGGGTAGGGGATCACAGTCCACTGGAGAAATCCGGCGGGCTAAAACCCCATGAAACTCGAAGCATGCCATGATGAGTCCGCCGGAGGCGCGGACACGATCGTAGCTCCCGCCACCCCTGTCGGCGGAGAGTTCGATTGGAATGACTCCCGGACGAAGGAGGGATCCTCCCGTGCCGGGATGGCTGCGATGCCGGAGTGCAACAACCCTGGCATCCGCAAGGCGATCCGCACCATCCGTGACGAGTATTCGCGTCCGCTGACCGTCACCTCGCTGGCACGCGAGTGCGGCATGTCCGTGCGCTCCCTGCACCGGCTGTACCGCTCCGCCACCGGGAATACGATCGGCCAGGACCTCATCGCCCGGCGGGTGGAAGCCGCCGCGACGATGCTGCGCGAGGACAATGTGAAGCTGGAGCCCGTGGCCATCGAGACCGGCCTCGGCAATGCCAAGAACCTGTGCCGGCTCTTCCGCGAGCACTTCGGCCAGACACCCGGACAGTGGAAGGAGTCCTTCCACGGACGCCGCAGCGGAGCGGCCTGATACCCCCGGGCTCCCTCGGCCTGAAACCCAAACACGGCTCCCTGGTCGTGAAGCAAAAGAACCCCATGACAACTTCTTCCCGTAATCACTTTCCCATCCGCCAGCGGCAGCCACGAGGCTTTGCCCTGATCATCTCGCTGTCACTGATGGTGCTGATCATGGTGCTGGTCACCGGCTTGATCGGCCTGTCCACCATCTCGCTGCGCGGAGGCAGCCGCGACGAATACGCTGCACAGGCCCGCGCGAATGCCCGCATGGCCCTTAGCCTCGCCATCGGACAACTGCAGAAGCAGGCAGGCGCGGACACCCGCGTGACCGCGCGCGCCGACATCCTCAACGAGAACAATCCACCCGTGCTCGGCGTGTGGAAGAGCTGGGAAGGAACCAATCACGACTCGAAGGGACGCCCGATCTCCCCCGGCAACTACGCCTCGAAGAAGGAAGCACGCTTCCTCGGCTGGATGACCTCCGGCCCGGACATGAAGACCATGCCCGACACGAAGCAGCGCATGGGCAGCGTGGCACTCCTCGGCGAGCGCACCGTGGGCACCGGCACCGGCCGCGAGAAGCTGCAGGTGCACCTGGACGCGCAGAGCGTGACCGCTGGCAAGGACAACGGTGGCTTCGCCTGGTGGATCGGCGGCGAGAACCAGAAGGCCCGCCTGCCCAAGCCCCACAAGCCCGAAGAAGACACCGCACCCCGCTGGGCGGTGGTCGCGAAGTCACACGCCGTGGCCGACCCCAAGCCGCTGCGCATGGAGGAACTGATCAATGACCCCACCCTCAGCGACCGCACCGTCAGCCTGATGCTCAGCGACCTGGTCGCGGACAAGGGCGACCTGAATGCCTCGCAGGAATTCTTCCACGATCTCTCCACCACCTCGACCGGCCTCCTCACTAACACTGCCACCGGCGGCTGGCGCAAGGACCTCTCGCTGGTGACGGAGAACTGGGCCTCCCTGCCCTCTTCCAATCTTCCCTTCTTCCGCCTCACGCCGGAACGGGACGGCACCGCCGCCAAGGCCACGAGCAACCCGACGGCCGAGCGCTCCATGCTCTACCCATGGGCCTCCTACCGCGGTGGTCCCTCCGACCCACCAATGTACCGCCACGGTCCGGTCAGCAGTTGGGAAAACCTCCGCGACTACGCGACCCTTTACAAGACGATCACCTCCAGCTCCACCGGTCGCAATCGCATCGCCAGCAACTCGATCTCCGTGGATGCCACGGGCAATGCATACAACTTCCTCCACCGCGTCCGGCGCCTGCCTTTGGTCGCTCGTGTCCAGTGGGTCTTTTCCCACTACGCCACCACTGCAGGAGCGGGAGGCTCGGGTGAAACTCTCTATAATCCACGCATGCTGCTCACTCCCGTGGTGACCATGTGGAATCCCTACAGTGTCGAGCTTTCCTCGCCGACCAGCGCCCTCCACTTCTCGGTCGCCAAGCCACTGCCTGTCGCCCTGCGATACACCGTGGGAAGTGCCACGAATACCGTCTACAATTCCCTCACTTCCGGCAACCTGACCAACACGCCATCCCTCTCCGCATCCAGCGCGCTGCGTTACAGGATCACGACACAGTTCACGCTGAAGCCGGGTGAAGCCCGGGTTTTCAGCCCCAGCACCACCGCCGGCATCGTGGCTTCCGATCAGGAAGTGGAACTCCAGCCGGGCTTCCGTCACAAGGGCGGTCATTTCTTCGACGTGAAGAACTCCGCGGGCCAGACCTTCACCGCCCCCGGAAGCTCCACCATCAAGGCTGACGCGAAATTCGACACGACCTACGATGATGGAGGCCAGACCGGTGTCGGCATCTATCTGGACATGAACATCAACAACGAGCGGCATCTCGTTTACCGGATGACCTACACCCCGACGATCGCCAACGAGGTGTACAAGCCGCTCACCCAGCTCGCCAGTGCCACCCTCGCGGCTTCCTCCACGAATCCGGTGCCCTTCATGGCCACGGTCTTCGGAGCACGCATGGCCAGCAACACTCACCTGCCAGCGAAGGGCTTCGTGCAGTCCAGCCCGCTCGTGAACTACACGGCGATGGGCTCGAAGGACATCGCGGAATCGACCATCGGCATCGACTACAGCGGCACCAATCACCCGGTGAACTCGCCCTTCGACTACAGCTTCACCTCGCTGTCCGCAAACGACAGCATGTTCCCCAACTCGAACGACACGAAGGGCTACATCGTCACCGGCTTCAGCAGTGCCGACGGCCTCTCGCGCTGCGTGATCGCGGAGATCCCCGTGCGTCCGCTGGCGTCCCTCGCCGAGTTGCAGAACTGGGACCTGCGCTACGAGAATCCCATCCCGCCCTTCGCCTTCAACCTGATCGGCAACAGCGACGCGAGCCCGCTGCTTCCCGCGAATGCGGTAGTGAACACGACCTACACGAACCTGGCGACCAACCTCCAGCACGACGACAGCTACTGCGCGAACCACGTGCTCTTCGACGACTGGTTCTTCTCCTCGATCGCGCCTGATCCGAATACCTACGGCAACGCCGGGAAGAACCTCCAGACGACCTACACCAGCTTCGTCTCCGGCACCTCGCCCCTCGCGAACCGGGCCTACCACGCGATCACCGAGGACAAGGCATTCGCAGCGGCAGCGGAGGGGAATGCCAATACCCTCTACGACCAGTACGTGAGGAGGAACGACGCCTACCGCAACATCGCCTCGCGCTTCGATGTCGAAGGAATGTTCAACGTGAACTCCACCTCCGTGGTCGCTTGGCGCGCGCTGCTCGGCCACGCGCGGAACCAGCGCGTCCCCTTCATCCGAGACAGCGGAAGCACTTGGAATGTGGATCTCTCGGGCGAGACCAACTATGCCGTCAGCCGCTTCTCCATCGCTGGTGACGTGGAAGCCGGCAAGTCGGGCGGCGCGGGCATCTTCCCGGAAGCGACGGAATTCGCCGGCTACCGCGTGCTCGATGAGGAATTCATCGACCAGCTCGCCGAAGAGATCGTGAAGCAGGTGCGCGCACGCGGCCCCTTCCTCTCGCTCGCTGAATTCGTGAACCGCCAGCTTTCCTCCGGGGACCTCGCCCTCGCCGGTGCCGTGCAGGCGGCGATGAATGAGGCATCGAAGGGCAGCGCGAATCCCTTCGCCGAAATGGAGGCCCTCATGTCGATCCAGGGAGAGAAGGCCAGCGCCTCCAAACTGCCGCGCCTGAATGACGCCGCCTACCGCTTCCCCGCTGCAGCCGAGGGCTGGAGCGCCTACGGCCTGCCAGGCTGGACGCGCCAGGCGGACATCCTCCGCCCCATCGCTCCCATCCTGTCCGCCCGTGACGATACCTTCGTGATCCGCGCCCATGGCGATGCCCGCGATGAAAAGGGCAACGTGGTCAGCCGCGCGGTGTGCGAGGCCATCGTCCGCCGCACCCGCGACTACGTCGATTCCACGGATGCCGCCGACCTCGTCACGCCACCGAAGTCCGATCTCAACAAAACCTTTGGCCGCCGCTTCGAGGTGGTGAGCTTCCGCTGGCTAAACCCCGCGGAGATTTGACAGATTGTTCCCATGCGAATCCTCGCCTTTATCTGCTGCCTCCTTCCGCTGTCTCTCTCCGCCCAGGAAAAGAAGGGCGAACGAACCTGCCGTGTCCTTTTCTTGGGCGCGGCAGCGTCCGATCCCGAGACCCTCTTCCTTCACGACGGCACCGCCGCCACCGAGGTGGAGCTGCCACGGATGAATCTCTCGAAGGTCTATGAGGTCCCGTCCGGTGCCATCACTCTCCGCATGCTGACCGCTGCCCCGGCAAAGGATCAGCCCGTGCCCGCGGGTGCACCGTCCGCCACCGTCGCGGAGACCGTGGGTGACTTCTACCTCGTGCTCAGCCCGGACCCGACGAACAAGACCGTGCCGGTGCGCATGCAGATCATCGATGCGACCGCGGAGCGCTTCAAGGCCGGCCAGATGCAGTGGTTCAATCTCACGCCAAATGACGTGGCCGGTACCGTGGGCAAGCAGAAGCTCGTCCTGAAGGCTCGCTCGAAGGTCATCACCGATGCGCCCGCTTCCGCGGTGGAGCCCTATCATGTGAGCCTCAACTTCCGCATCCCCGGCAAGGAAGCGAACTACCCTCTCTGCGAGACCCAGTGGAATCACGATCCCGCAGCCCGCACGCTTCTCTTCGTCATCAATGAAGGTGGCAGCCGCACACCGCGCGTGCTCGGTTTTCCAGATCATCGCACGACATCTGGAAAGAATCCTTAACTTGCTCCGTTCTCTGTCTCACCCGTCTCATGCAACGATTCGTATCCACACTCTCCCTGTTTTTCGTCGCCACTTCACTCCATGGTCAGGAGTGGAAGCCGATCTTCAATGGTCGCAATCTGGATGGCTGGTCCGGCGACCCGCGCCTGTGGCGTGTCGAAGGCGGCGTGCTCACCGGTGAGACCAATGATGGTGACCGCAAGATCGGCGCGAACTCCTTCCTCATCTGGGAAGGTGGCGATGTCGCCGACTTCGAGTTCGAGTACCAGGCACGCGTCACCGGAGATAACAATTCCGGCGTGCAGTACCGCAGCCGCATCATCGATCCGAAACAGTGGTCCGTGGGTGGATACCAGATGGACCTGCACCCCGCGCCGCAGTACCTCGGTATGCTCTATGAAGAGCAGGGCCGCGGCATCGCCTGCGAAAGCGGACAGAAGGTGGACTTGGCCGACAAGCCGAAGGTGACCGGCTCGCTCCAGCGTCCGGCGACCACCCTCTCCGAGTGGAATACCTATCGCATCGTGGCGAAGGGAGACACCGTCACCCATTACATCAATGACAAGCCCGTCGCCGAGATCCGCGACGTGGATGCGGCGAAGCGCTCGCTGAAAGGCGTGCTCGCGCTGCAGGTCCACGCCGGTCCTTCGATGAAGGCGGAGTTCAAGGGCCTGCGCATCCGCACCTTCAAGCCCGCACCCGTCGCGGCACCGGCCAAGGCGAATGCAGCCAAAGCCGTCGAGCCGGACATCTCCTGGATCTGGGAGAATGCGAATCCCGGCGCAAACCAGAAGGTCCACTTCCGCCGCGAATTCGCCCTGCCGCGCGATGTCATCTCGGCATCGCTCGCCGTCACCTGCGACAACTGGCAGCGCGTCTGGATCAATGGCAAGGACCTCGGCTGGACGAGCGAGTGGGGCTCCCCCGCGAACCACGACGTCACCCAGCACCTCGTGCAGGGCGGACGCAACGTGATCGCCGTGGAAGGCCGCAACCAGGACGGCAGCGCCGGCATGGCACTGCGCTTCTCCGCCACCGTGAAGGGCGGACGCAAGGCATGGATCGTCTCCGATGACAAGTGGGTCACCTCGCTCGAGGCCCCGCGCGGATGGCAGGAGCCACGCTTCACCCCGCGCGACTGGAAGCCAGCCACCGTGGTCGCGAAGATGGGCGACAGCCCGTGGGGCATGGTCATCCAGCCGGACCCCGAGGGCGGCGCCATCCCCGTCGATGTCACCGACAAGTATCAGCTTCTCCCCGGCTTCAAGCTGGAGCGCCTCTATCAGGTGCCGAACGTGCAGGGATCCTGGGTGGCCATGACCATCGATGGCTCGGGCCGCCTGCTCTGCGCCGACCAGTATGGCAAGATCTACCGCGTCACCCCGGCCGCCACTCCGGACCAGGAGACCATCGTCACGCCGACCTCCATCCCGCTCGCGGGTGCACACGGCCTGCTGTGGCACCAGGGTGTCCTCTGGGTCACCGTGAATGAAGGCCCCGAGCCTGCCGGTGTCTATCGCGTCATCGACACCGACCGCGATGGCGAGCCGGACAAGGCCGAGCGCGTCCTGACCGTGGGCGGCAATGGCGAGCACGGCCCGCATGCGCTGGTCCCCTCGCCGGATGGCAAATACATCTACTTCGTCGCAGGCAACTTCACCGACCTGCCGGAAATGAAGGGCTCGATGGTCCCGAAGGTCTGGAAGGAAGACCAGCTCCTGCCACGCCGTCCCGACGCCCGCGGCCACGCACAGGACCGCTTCGCCCCAGGCGGCTGGGTCGCACGCTGCGATCTGGACGGCTCGAATTGGACGCTCGTCGGCATGGGCATGCGGAATACCTATGACATCGCCTTCAATGACAAGGGCGACCTCTTCGGCTACGATTCCGACATGGAGTGGGACCTCGGCATGCCGTGGTATCGCCCCACCCGCATCGGCCAGATCGTCCCCGGAGCCGAGTACGGCTGGCGCCACGGCACCGGCCCATGGCCCGCCTACTACGAGGACAGCATGCCTCCTCTGGTCGAGCTGGGACCCGGCTCCCCCACCGGCATGCTCGCCGGCAAGGACGCGAAATTCCCCGCGAAG
Source organism: Luteolibacter flavescens (assembly GCF_025950085.1). NCBI lineage: Bacteria > Pseudomonadati > Verrucomicrobiota > Verrucomicrobiia > Verrucomicrobiales > Verrucomicrobiaceae > Neoluteolibacter > Neoluteolibacter flavescens. Next base: position 85,405 of record NZ_JAPDDS010000005.1, on the reverse strand, counting down.
TACCAGCGCGCGCTCTACGCCTTCGACTGGACCTACGCCACCATCCACGCCATCCACCTCACCCCGGACGGCGCGACGTACAAGACCGAGCGTGAGGAATTCCTCGCCGGCTCCGGCTTGCCGCTGACCGACGCCGCCATCGGCAAGGACGGCGCGATGTACTTCATGACCGGCGGCCGCCGCACGGCATCCGCCCTCTGGCGCGTCACCTACACCGGCACCGAGCCTGTCGCCCCCGTGGCCTACGCCGCGAAGGAAGCCGAGCTCGCACCGAAGGAAGGCGCCTGGGAAGGCCTCGGCTCGAAGGACCGCGTGGAGCGCTTCAACTCCCGCACCGCGATCGAACACGTCGGTGCCGGCCCCATCGCCCAGAAGCTCGCCGGGGAAAAGGATGCCTGGAAGGTGATTGGCGGCTCCATGGCCCTCGCCCGCACCGGCACCGCAGCGCAGCGCGGCATCGCGCTCGACGCCCTGCTTGGCCTCGACTGGACGAAGCTGGACACCCAGCAGAAGATCAACTGGCTGCGTGCCGCCGGCCTCGCCTTCGCCCGCCATGGCGAGCCGACCGCCGACGAGCGCACCAAGATGCTCGCCAAGATCGACACCGCCTTCCCGTCGAACCAAGCCGACGTGGACCGCGAGCTCTGCCGCATGCTCAGCTACCTGCAGGCTCCCGGCATCGTCGGCCGCACGCTGGCGCTGATGGACACCACCGGCCCCTCGCCCGCCCCTGACTGGCTCGAGGTCGCCAAGCGCAACACGCAGTACGGTGCCGACGTCGAGAAGATGATCAACAACCTGCCGCCCGCACAGGTCATCCACTACATGTATTGCCTGCGTGTGGTGAAGGGCCCGTGGAGCCAGGACGAGCGCAAGCGCTTCTTCGCATGGTTCGGCCGCCTGGTCGAAAAGAGCGGCGGTGCCAGCTATGCCGGCTTCATCCAGGACCTGCGCAAGCAGACGCTGGAAAGCGCCACGCCGGAAGAGCGCGAGTGGATCGAGAAGATGGCACCCGTGGTCACCGCGAACCCGCTTGCCAACCTGCCGCCCGTGCAGGGTCCGGGCCGTGAGTGGACCGTGGCCGAGATCGAAAAGCTCGCTGCCGACGGCCTCGAAGGCCGCGACAAGGAGAACGGCAAGAAGATGTATCAGGCATCGCTCTGCGCCGCATGCCACCGCTTCGATGGCGAGGGCGGCTCCGCGGGTCCCGACCTCACCGCCGTGGGCGGACGCTTCTCGGTGAAGGACCTCGCCGAGTCCATCCTGGAGCCCAGCCTGGTCGTCTCCGACCAGTATGCCTTCGACACCATCATCAAGCACGACGGCTCGCAGGTCGTCGGCAAGCTGATCGAGGAGAAGGACGAGCACTGGATCATCGCCACCAGCCCGTTCGACTTCAGCTCCACGAGCGAGATCGAGCGCAGCCAGATCAAGGACATCAAGCCCTCGCCGGTATCCCCGATGCCTGCAGGCCTGATCAATCGCCTCAACCCGGAAGAACTGAAGGACCTCCTCGCCTACCTCCTAGCGAAGTAATCCGAAGAATTCCCCTTTAGAACACACCACTATCATCCGGCTCGTCATGCCACGGTCTGTCAAAACAGCCCCCGTGCGGGAGGACTTGTCCCTTCTGCCCCGTCTTCTGCCCCTGCTCCTGCTGGCACCCGTCACCGCCAGTGCGGAGGTGGACTTCGCCCATCAGGTGGTCCCCATCCTGAAGGAGCACTGCTCCAAGTGCCACATGGAGGGAGCCAAGAAAGGCGGCCTCTCCATGAACACGCGGGAGACGCTGCTCGAGGGGTCTGAGAACGGCGCGATCGTCGAGCCGGGCAAGGCCCACGAAAGTCTCTTGCTGGAGAGCATCCTCACCGACGACAAGGTGGAGAGGATGCCTCCCAAGGGACCGCGTGTCCCTGCGGACCAGGCCGAGATCCTCAGGCAGTGGATCGACGAGGGGATGAAATGGCAGCCGGGCTTCAGCTTCGGCGAGCAGTCCTACGAGCCGCCCTTGAAGCCGCGCCACCCGGAGTTGCCCGCGGTGGCCGATGGCCGCGAGCACCCGGTCGACCGGTTGATCGACGCCTACTTCGTGAACAAGAAGGTGACGCGCCCGCAGCCGCTGGGCGATGCCGCCTTCATCCGCCGCATCACGCTCGACTTCACCGGACTGCTGCCCACCCCGGAGGCCATCGATGCCTTCGTGGCGGACAAGGCGCCGGACAAGCGTGCGAAGCTCATCGAGTCCACGCTCGCCCGCGACACGGACTACGCGGAGCACTGGCTGAGCTTCTGGAATGACCTGCTGCGGAATGATTACCAGGGCACCGGCTACATCGATGGCGGCCGCTCGCCCATCACCGGCTGGCTCTACGAGTCGCTGGTCTCCAACAAGCCCTACGATGAATTCGCCCGCGAGCTGCTCGCACCGCCCACACCGGCATCGCGCGGCTTCATCGATGGCATCCAGTGGCGCGGCAGCGTGAATGCCTCGCAGGTCCGCGAGATCCAGTTCTCGCAATCCGTCTCTCAGACCTTCCTCGGCCTGAACATGAAGTGCGCCTCGTGCCACGACAGCTTCGTGGACCGCTGGAAGCTCGACGAGGCCTACGGACTCGCCGCCATCTACGCCGAGCAGCCGCTGGAAATCGCGCGCTGCGACAAGCCGACCGGCCGCATGGCCAAGCCCGGCTGGATCTTCCCGGAACTCGGCGAAGTGGATGCAAATGCACCGCAGCCGGAGCGCCTGAAGCAGCTCGCCGGCCTGATGACCCACCCGGAGAACGGCCGCTTCACCCGCACCATCGTCAACCGCCTGTGGCACCGCCTGATGGGCCGCGGCATCGTCCACCCGGTGGATGCCATGGACACCGAGCCGTGGAACGAGGACCTGCTGGACTTCCTGGCCGTGCGCTTCGCCGAGGATGGCTATGACCTGAAGAAGGCGCTCGCCTTCATCGCCTCCTCGGAGATCTACCAGTCGCAGCCGGTGGTGACCGCCGAGAATGCGGACCAGAATGTCTTCCGCGGCCCGCTGGCGAAGCGCATGAGCGCCGAGCAATTCGTGGATGCCGTGTGGACCCTCACCGGCACCGCGCCTGACAAGGCGAGCGACGCCGTGCCGCGCGGCAAGGGTGCGGGTGCTGCCCCTCTCACCGCCCGCTGGATCTGGTCGCAGGCATCCGCCTCGGCGTCCATGCCCTCCGGCCACACCATCACGCTCGGCACCGAGGTCACTCTGCCCTCCGCCCCGGCAGCGGCGAAGGCCGTCTTCATCGCCGACAACGAGGCCGAGATCTTCATCAATGGCCGCTCCGTGGTCCGCGAGACCGCCCACCCGGAAGGCCCCCGCGGTGTGTCCGTGGACCTGCAGGGTCTCCGCGCCGGGAAGAACTCCATCCTCGCCGTGGTCCGCAATGGCGGCAGCGGCCCGAATCCCGCGGGCTTCCTGCTGGAAGGCCGCATCGAGATGCCGGACGGCAAGCCCGTGACCATCGCCAGCGGCCCCTCCTGGAAATGGACGTCCAGCCTGCCGGATGAGAAGGGCCGCTTCGCCCGCGCTCCGCAGGACTGGCAGCCAGCCCAGGTGCTCGCAAATCCGGGAGTGTGGGACCGCTTCGTCGCCGCGATGCCTCCGCTTTCCTCGGAGCCCGCGCCGATGGTCCGCGCCTCGCTGGTGCCCTCGGACATGCTGATGCGCGCCCTCGGCCGCCCGAACCGCGAGCAGATCGTCAGCATGCGTCCGGACAATATCACGACGCTGGAAGCGATCGACCTGGCCAATGGCGAGCAGCTCGCCGGCCTCCTGAAAAAGGGAGCCGCCGACCTCCACGCACTGAGGAAGCCGACGCCGGAGCTCATCGACCACGTCTTCATGCGTGCGCTCGGCCGCCGTGCCACCGCCTCGGAGAAGAACGGGCTCGGCAGCACGCTGGGCATGCAACCGACAACACAGGCCATCGAGGACCTTCTCTGGATGGTCATCCTCCTGCCGGAGTTCCAATTCGTCCGCTGACCCTGTCGGCAGATCCCGATTCACTCACCTGCTTTCCTGCCACGTTTCCCATGGACCATACCCGTCGTACGTTCCTCAAGGCCCTCTCCGCCTCCAGCCTCGCAGCAGCCATGTCCGGCGCGCCGCGCGCCTATGGCAATGAAGAGGTCGTCCATCCGAAGGCCACCGCCGACTGCTGCATCCTGCTCTGGATGGCGGGCGGCATGGCCTCCCCGGAGACCTTTGACCCGAAGGGCTACCGCCCCTACGAGAAAGGCCTGCCCATCGAGAAGATCCTCAGCACCTTCCCCGAGATCGATACCTCGGTGGACGGTCTGAAGATCAGCAAGGGCCTCGAGGAAATCGCGAAGCTGATGGACCGCGCCACGGTGATCCGCTCGCACGTGCAGCCCGACCTGGGCTCCATCCTCCACTCGCGCCACCAGTACCACTGGCACACCGGCTACGTGCCGCCGCAGACCGTCGCCGCGCCCCACATCGGCGCATGGATGGCGCGCGTGCTCGGCCCGCGGAATCCGGTGATGCCTGCCTTCGTGAATATCGGCCAGCGCCTGGAAGGCATCGGCGAGAGCGAGGAGCTGAAGGCCTTCACCACCGCCGGATTCTTCGGCGCGGAGTACGGTCCCTTCAATCTCCCCTACCCCGACGAGGCCGCACGCTCCGTGCGCCCGCCGGAAGGCATGGACGCCGGTCGCTTCGCGAACCGCTACAAGCTCTACCGCAAGCTCGTGGATGCCAATCCGCAGCGCGACTTCATGAGCGACCACCAGCAGGAGTCCATGCTCCGCTCGCTGGAGAATGCCCACCGCCTGCTCGGCTCGAAGGAGAAGGAAGCCTTCGACCTGACCCGCGAGTCAAAGGCCACGCTGGATGCCTACGGCCCGGGCCGCTTCGGCCGCGGCTGCCTGCTCGCCCGCCGCATGGCGGAAGCCGGTGCCCGCTTCATCGAGGTGACCACCGAGTATGTCCCCTTCCTCCACTGGGACACCCACGAGAACGGCCACGAGACCACCGTCCGCCTGAAGCAGGAAATCGACCGCCCCATCGCCCGCCTGATCCGCGACCTTGAGGAACGGAAGATGCTGGACCGCACGCTGGTCATCATCGCCACGGAATTCAGCCGCGACATGATGATCGAGGGCGTCCCCGGCTCCGAGGCGAAGGACCAGGCCACGGTGAAGTCCGACACGCTGGAGAATGCCACCCACTACGGCCTGCACCGCCACTTCACCGGCGGCTCGTCCGTCGTCATGTTTGGCGGCGGCGTGAAGAAGGGCCACATCCACGGCGCGACCGCGGACGAGCGCCCGCTGGTCGCCGTGAAGGACCCGGTGAATATCACCGACCTCCACGCCACCATCTTCACCGCGATGGGCATCAGCCCGAAGATGGTCTATGACATCGAGAAGCGCCCCTTCTACGTCACCGAGGACGGAAAGGGCAAACCCGTGATGAGCTTGTTCGGGGCGTAAGGCCGCCCCGCGGGCCACCCGGTTCCGGGCCTCAATCGCCGAACTTCGCCGTCAGCTTCGGCAGCTTCTCGGCATTGAGGTCCATATCCTCGAAGTCCCACTCTTCACCCGTCGGCTCCAGGGCCGGCGGGTTGTCGGAGCGTGGGATCTCCTCGTCGGTGATCGACTGGTACACCTGCCCCGCGACGTAGCCGAATTCCTCGTTCGAGATGAAGTCGTCATCGCCCACCAGGTCGGCGAGCGTGTCGGGATCGGCCAGCGCGGCCTCGTAGACTTTCTGTCCGCGGGAGATCAGGCCGTAGCGGAAGTCCATGAAGCCATCGTCCGAGCAGCCACCCTCCATGAGGTAGGCGGCACCCCACAGCGACCAGATGTAGGCGGCTTCGTGGGCTTCGTCGAAGTGGCGCTGGAATTCCGCGATCTCCGCCGGTTCGAGGTCTTCGAGACGGGCGGCGAGTTCAGCGGCGGCATCCTCGGCGTCGAGGCCGTCGAGCAGTTTCCAGAAAGCGTTCTTGTCCATGCGGGCCGCGACGAAAGCAGATGAGACGGCGGCGGAAAGCGAAAACATGTGAGGATCATACTTTGCTTCCGGGATTCCCCACAGCCACAGGACGCGCTTGACGCCAAAGCGATACAGCGCCTCGCCGATCCCCACGCACATGCACGCATGGCGAAGTCCCGGCCTACAAGGGAAGCCGCCCTGTTCTAACAAATGCGCGCATTTTGGCACGGATTGGGAATCCAATTCCGTCGCCTCCCACGGGACTCAGGCTAAAAGCGGGGTTCATCGGTGCCGGTCTCCTTGTTTGGCCGGACTACAGGATGAAGAACCCAGTTACCCATGAAACCAACCCTCAGCTACACGGGGGCACTGGCGAGTAGTCTCGCCTCGGTGCTCCTGCTCTCCCCAAACCCGGTGGTGGCGCAGACGCTCACCAACCCGGGTTTCGAGTCCAACAATTTCAGCACGTTCCCAGGCTACATCAGCGGAGCGGCCAACGGCCCCATCACCGGTTGGACGGGCTCTCCCGCCGACCGCGTGGGCCAGAACCCCGCGACCAGCTCGCCCTTTGCGAACAACGGCGCGATTCCCGGCGGCGTGAATGTCGGCTTCCTACAGTCCGGCGGCACGACCACGTCCACGCTGAAGACCACGGTGACCGGCCTGACCATCGGGACGAAGTACACCGTCACCGTCCGCGTGAACGCCCGCTCGAACACCCCGATCAACCTGCCATACCTCCGGATGTCGTCGGACGGCACGGGTGATCCGGTCATCGCGGAAGTGTCGCGCGTCGCGACGGCGGTGGACGCCACTCCCTACCGGACCGCGGCCTTCGAATTCACGGCCACCGGCACGAGCCACGAGCTCACCTTTGAGAACGCGCGCACCTCGGGCGACCACACGCTGCTCCTCGACAATGTGAGCGTGGTGCCCTCGAGCAATGCCTGGAGCCACTCGGCATGGACGGGCGACGCGGACTCGGGGATCGACTCCAGCTTCATCTACACCCACGCCTTCAAGCTGGGCAACACGACGAACACCACCGTCAATGGCGTGCAGTTCTTCGGTCGCCAGGGCACCCTGCCGGGTCTCTTCACGTGGAACGGGCTGAATTCCACCGCACAGTTCGGGGCCGGAGTCGTCCAGATCACCGGGGACAGCGCAGCACTTGCCACGCCCTTCCGCTACGGCGCGCTGCCGTCGCTGACGCTGGAAAACCTGAAGCCGAATACCCAGTACGTCTTCACCGTCTATGGTGTCGCCTGGGACTCGGCGACGGGCTCGACCCCGCACCGCACGGTCACCTTCAACAGCAGCCTCGGAGGGACGCCCTACAGCGTCAACCTGAACCAATACGGCCAGAACAAGGGCCTGAAGGTGAAGTACACCTATACGACGGATGCGACCGGCACCCCGGTCACGGTCTCCTTCCCCGCGCTGTCGCAGAGCCTCGACTTCCACGTCAGCGCCTTCTGCAACCGCGAGGCCACGGCAAGGCCGCCGGCCGTCAACTGGACCATCCATGAGTGGAACAACGACGCGGACTCCGGCGCCAGCCCGAACCACGTCTACACCCACGCCCAGAGCTACGCCTCCACGGTCAGCCAGAACATCAACGGCGTGAACTTCGTGGGCATCGGAGGGCAGAATCCCTCCGGTACGAACTGCGCCGTCACAGGCATGCCGGGTGTCTACACGAATGACGCAAACACCATCACTGGCTACTCGGCCACCATCGCTAAGGACTTCATTCATGGCGGTGCCCCTAGCACCTTCAGCCTGAGCGGATTGACCCCAGGGAAGCAGTATGTCTTCTCCCTCTACACCGTCGGCTGGGAAACCGGCGTCCGCCAGGGAGCGATGTATGGCGCTCCGGGCGAGAACGCACAGATTCTCAATCAGGACCAGTATGGCGACAACCGCGGGGCGCGCTTCGACTGCGTCTACACGGCGGATGCCAGTGGCACGGCGAAGATCAAGGACTTCGGTATCGACTACGCCACCGACGGGAACAAGACGATCCACGTCTATGCCTCCTCGAACCGCGAGGTGGATGCGATGGTCGGAGTGGCTCCCAGCTTCACGCTCCAGCCGCTCGGCACTACCATCAGCGAGGGCGGCAGCTTCATCCTGCGCGGGGCCGCGAACGGCAGCTCCACGCTGACCTACCAGTGGAAGCGCAACAACGTGGACATCCCGGGTGCTGACCAACCTGAGCTCGAGCTTGTAGACATCCAGCTCGCGGATGCCGGCAGCTACACGCTGGTGTCGACGAACAGCGTCTCCTCCACGACGAGCAACCCGGCCGTGATCACCGTCCTGCAACGCGCACCTGGCCTCTTCAACACCGGTGTCGACAATCTCGGTGTTGCCCTAGCCCAGGGCACCGTCGATACCCACTACACCCTGCTCGCGAATCCCGACAATATCGGGAGCACCATGGCCTTCGTTCAGAATCCGATCCCGACCCCGCCATGGGTGCCGCACACCGGCACCTCCACTTGGATCGGACCGCGTGCTTTCACCGGTGGCGCAGCCGGCTTGAATGCAGATGCAGGCGAAGGCCCCGGCACCTATGTCTACCGCACGACCGTCGACCTGACGGGCTACGACATCTCAACGGTGCAGATCACGGGACGCTGGGCATCCGACAACAACGGGGTCGCGATCCGCGTGAACACCGTGGCAACCGGCCTGACCCACACCGGAAACACCTTCGGTGAGTTGCTTCCCTTCACGATCAACACAACCAACGCCCCAGGATTGATCGCTGGAGTCAACACCATTGACTTCGTGGTCAACAATGCGGATGCGCAGCAGGGCTACACCGGCCTGCATGTCGTGGACTTCCGTGCCGCCGGCATCATCCCCGCGGGCACCCCGCCGCACATCACGCTGCAGCCGCAGGGTGGACCGGGCGTGCACAACGGCAACATCACGCTGGTTGCAGGAGCCACCGGCTCGGCCCCGCTGACTTACCAGTGGTATCGTGGGACTACCCCGATCCCCGGCGCGGACCAGCCCACCCTGGACGTGATTATCTCCGACATATCGGACGGCGCGGACTACAAGGTGCGCGTGACGAACAGCGTGTCCTCCGTCGATAGCAACGTGGCGACCGTCGCGGTCACCAATGCCATCCCGGTGGTGGTCGATGACAGCCTCAGCACCACGGTGGGCACACAGCTCGAGATCGACATCAACGCGCAGATGCTCGCCAACGATACCGATGCCGACAATGACACGCTGGAGCTGGAGACCTTCGGCGCCACCAGCTTCAACGGCGGCACGGTCACCCGCGACGGGGGCTACCTCTACTACACCCCGGCACCCGGCTTCACCGGCCTGGACGGCTTCACCTACACGGTGAATGACGGATGGGGCGGTATCTCCTCGGTCGGCAGCGTGCTCATCAACGTGACCGCCGCCGCAAGCGGAGCTCCCGGCCAGATGACCCTGGCAGTGGACCTGACCGGCGGAAGCGTCACCGGCACCTTCACCGGCACTCCCGGTGCCACCTACATCCTGCAACGCTCGACCACGCTGCTGGCCGATAGCTGGATCACGGTGGACACGGAAGTGGCCCCGGCATCGGGCGTCGTGACCGTGCTGGACGAGGATCCACCGGCAGTGCGGGCCTTCTACCGCATCTCCTACACGGAATGACCGGACCCGTCTCCTGAAGACCTACATGACTCCGCGGACCTTCACTGGTCCGCGGAGTCCTTTTTTATAGAAAGCACCATCTCTCCCCGCCCGTTCATCTTTTCTCCCTCAGTCCTTTCCGATTTTCCCCGATGTCACCTTCGAAATGGCTCCCTCTGCTCGGCATCTTTGCCGCCACTCCCCTCCTCGCTGACACGCCCGACGCGGTGGTCACCTTCAGCGAGCTGAACTACAACCCGGCCTCCGGACAGGACGCAGAGTGGGTGGAGTTGCACAACCAGATGGCGGTGAACATCGACCTCTCCGGCTGGTCGCTGTCGGATGGCATCGACTACGTCTTCCCCCCCGGCACCATCATCCCCGGCGGCGGCTACCGGGTGGTCGCGAAGACACCGGGCCATGCATCGCTCGCCGGCGTCCCCGGCGTGCTGGGGCCCTTCGCCGGGAACCTCTCGAACAGCGGCGAGACCATCGACCTGCTGAGCCCGACCCGCCGCCTGATGGATCGCATCGACTACGCCGATGTCGCGCCATGGCCGGTGGCTCCGGACGGCGCAGGCGCGACGCTCGCGAAACGCCGCGCGGGCACCAGCTCGGAAGATCCCGCGAACTGGCGCTTCTCCGCTGGCACACCGGGCGCGCTGAATTTCCGCTCGCCCGACCAACCGATCATCCACTCCCTCACCGACGGGAACACGACGTGGCGCTATCGCGACGCGACCTCCGGTCCGGCGGGCACCTGGGTGAATACCAATTTCAACGACAACTCCTGGTCGCAAGGCCAAGCCCCCTTTGCCACCGCAGGCACCGGGCCGGTGCTCGGGGTCACTGCGGATCTCGTCCAGCGCTACCGCGCCGGGGCGGTGACGGGCTACACGAATGGCCAGACCGTCACGACGTGGCACGACACGGCCACCGGCGACGGGGTGGCGCAGGACGGCACCGCGAGCAGCAATCCCGCCTTCGAGGTGAATGCCACGCCGAGCGGTGAACCGGCGATCGACTTCGATGGGAACGACGATTTCCGCACCTCGATCTCGCCGGGCATCGCGCCCACCTCGGGCTTCGTTTACTTCATCGTCTGCCGTGCGAATGCGACGCCCGTGAGCGGCGGCATGTCAGACGGCGCCGGGGCCTTCCTCTTCGACCGCATGACGACGACGTCGGAGATCCCGCTCGCCTCGCTGAAGGCGGTGAATGGCCGGTATGGCTTCCAGAAGCGCTACGACGACAATACCGGCATCGGCGGCCCGATCTCCACGACGCCGATCTCGACCACCCAATTCCAGATCGTGGCGGTGCGGCGGAATCCCGCGGCGAGCCGCTTCGAGATCTGGGTGGATGGCGTGATGGAGGCCACCTCCACGGATACCGGTGGGAACCTGACGCCGCAGCCCATCGTGATCGCCCGGCATGCCGGTGGCGGGAATACCGGCTTCAATGGCGATATCGCCGAGTTGCTAGTCTATCGCGACGCTCTGAGCGAATCCGACTTTCAGGCCACAGGTGCCTACCTCGAGGCGAAGTATGGTCTCACAACCGCCTTCCCCGACAGCAGCGCGCGCACGACCCTCGCGGCGAATTCCTCGACGTCGTACTACCGGAAATCCTTCACCTTCACCGGCGACCCCGCGCGCACGGTGCTGGAGCTGGGCCACACGGTGGCGGATGGTGCGGTCTTTTACCTCAATGGCCAGGAGATCTCCCGCAAGGGCATGCCCGCGGGCACGGCGAACTACGGGACCTCCGCTCTGGCCGACCTCGCCTCGCCGGAGACCACGGACTACCAGACCGTCCCCTCGGGCGCGCTGGTCAGCGGCACGAACGTGCTGGCCGTATCCGTGCACACGGGAGCCTCGGACAATACCGCCTACTTCACCGCAAACCTGCGAGGCATCGAGACGCCCGTGGACCCGGACCTGCCGGGCACGCTGGAGCTGAATGAAATCGCCGCATCGGGTGCCGCGACCTTCTTCATCGAGGTGCGGAATCCGACCGCGCAGCCGATCTCGGCGAGCGGCTACAAGCTGGAAGTCTCAGGCTCGGAAGATGCCATCGACAACCTGCCGTCCACCACCATCCCCGCGGGCGGCGTGCTTCATTTCAATCACGTCCAGCTCGGCTTCCGCCCGGGCACGGGTGACAAGATCATCCTGCGCGCGCCGAGCGGTGCCCCCGTGGATGCGCAGCTCGCGGATGCCGTCCCGCGCGGACGCCACAGCTCATGGCCGGGCCTCTGGCTCTACCCGTCCACCGCCACGCCCGGATCGGCGAATGCCTTCTCCTTCCAGCAGAACATCGTCATCAACGAGCTCTGCTACAATCCACCGGGCGTGACCCCGACGAGCGCGGACAAGGAGTGGATCGAGCTCTTCAACCGCGGCACCACACCGGTGAATCTCGGCGGATGGCGATTCAGCAGCGGGATCACCTACACCTTCCCGGCGAATACCATGCTGCCCGCAGGCGGCTATCTCGTGGTCGCGAAGAGCCCGGGGAACTTCACCGTGCCGGGCGGCACGACGGTGCTCGGCCCGTGGTCCGGCAGCCTGGCCAACAGCGGCGAACTCGTGACACTGCTCGACAGCGTGGGGAATCCCGCGGACGAGGTGCGATACTTCGACGGCGGCCGCTGGCCGGGTGCCGCCGATGGCGAGGGCTCGACCATGGAGCTCCGCAATCCCCGCGCGGACAATTCCCTGCCCGAGTCCTGGGCCGCCAGCGATGAAAGCTCGCGCCGCACGTGGCAGACCTACAGCTACCGCATGACCGCCACGCCCAGCAGCGTGGGACCGGACAACCAGTGGCGCGAATTCGTCTTCGGCCTGCTGGACGGTGGCGACGTGCTGATCGATGACATCGCCGTCATCGAGAACCCGGATACGACCGCGGTGCAGATGATCGCGAACGGGAACTTCAGCTCCGGCACCAATGGCTGGCGCTTCCTCGGCAATCACCGCCACGCCCGGATCATCGACGACCCGGACCAGCCGGGGAATCCGGTGCTTCACCTTTCCGCGAAGGGGCCGACCGAGCACATGCACAATCACGTGGAGACGACGCTCGCCAACGGCGAAGTGGTCGTGAACGGCCGCACCTACGAGATCCGCTACCGCGCCAAGTGGCTCGGCGGATCGAACCGCCTGAATACCCGCCTCTACTTCAACCGCTGCGCCAAGACCACCGAGCTGACGCGCGTGGAAAACCCAGGCACGCCCGGCGCGGCGAACTCGACCGCCGCGCCGAATGTCGGCCCCGGCTTCACGAAATTCATCCACTCGCCCGCGGTGCCTGCACCCGGTGCGAGCGTGACGGTCACGGCGGCTGTCGCGGACCCCGATGGCATCGGCACGCTGGCCCTCCACTACTCGGTCGATGGCGGGGCATTCTCCACCGTGCCGATGACCCCGGTCGGCGACGGGACGACCTACAATGGCATGATCCCCGGGCAATCCGCGGCCAGCGTGGTGCGCTTCCACGTCTCCGCCACCGATGCCGCGGTGCCTGCGCGGACCTCGTATTTCCCTGCGGACGGCGCGGAATCGCACGCGCTCTACCAGGTGAATGACGGCCTCGCCGCGACCAACGGCCTGCACAACATCCGCATCGTCATGGACCCCGCGGACAAGGAGCTGCTCTACCGGACGAACAACCTGATGAGCAACGAGCGCCTCGGCTGCACGGTCATCTACAATGAGACAGAGATCTACTACGAGGTCGGCGTGCGGCTGAAGAGCAGCCAGCGCGGCCGCCCCCAGGCGCAGCGCGTCGGCTTCAATCTCGGCTTCAACAAGCAGCAGCTTTTCCGCGGCATCCACGGCACCATCGCCATCGACCGCTCGGAAGGACAGGAGCCGGGCTGCAAGGAGATCCTCTTCGACCACACGATGGCCGTCGCGGGCAGCATCCCCGCGGAGTACAACGACCTCTGCAAGGTGATCGCGCCGAATCCCGCGCACACCAGTTCCGCGATCCTCCAGTTGGCCCGCTTCAACGACGTCTTCCTCGACTCGCAGTTCAACAACGGCAGCGACGGCACGGCGTGGGAATACGAGCTGATCTACTACCCCACTACCACGGACTCCAACGGCTTCAAGCTGCCCCAGCCCGACAATGTCGTCGGCACCGACCTCACCAACCTGGGCGACGACAAGGAGAACTACCGCTGGAATTTCCTCCTCGAGAACAACGAGGACAAGGACGACTACTCCCGCATCATGGCCGCCTCGAAGCAATTCGGGAAGAGCGGCAGTGCCTTCGAGAACGGGCTGTCCGACGTGATCGACGTGAACCAGTGGCTGCAGGCGCTGGCCCACGCGTGCGTGACCGGCGCGGGTGACTCGTTCTTCGACAACTCGAACCACAACGGGATCTTCTACGCCCGCCCGGATGGTCGCGTGCTCTACTTCCCGCACGACATGGACTACGCGTTCAACGCGACGCGGAACATCTTCGAGTGCTCGGAGCTGCAGAAGCTGGTGGCAAATCCCGCACGCCGCCGCCTCTACCTCGGCCACCTGCATCACATCTGCACGAAGTTCTTCAACCAGTCCTACCTCGGTCCGTGGGCGACGCACTTCGGCAGCCTGCTGCCCGGCGAGGACTTCGCGGGTCACCTCTCGTACATCAACACGCGCTCGAACTACATCCTCGGCGCGATCCAGAGTGACACGCCGAGCATCGGCTTCGACATCACCACGAATGGCGGCGCGAATTTCTCGACGCCCTTCAGCCCGGTGACGCTCGCGGGCACGGGATGGGTGAATGTCCGCGACATCCGCCTCGCCGGGTCCACCGTGCCGCTGGCCGTGACGTGGACCTCATCGACCGCGTGGGAGGTGGCCGTGCCCGTCGCCATGGGGCCGAATGCGATCACGCTGGAAGCCGTGGACTTCTCCGGTGCCGTGGTCGGCAGCGACAGCATCGTGGTCACGAATACCGGCGGAGTCTCCCTCCCGACCTCGTCCACGCTGGTCGTCTCGGAGATCTACTACAATCCGCCGGGCGGCGACGAGCTCACCGAGTACATCGAGCTGACGAACATCTCGAATGCGACGCTCGACATGAGCAGCGTGAACTTCAATGCCGGGCTCACCTTCACCTTCCCCGGCGGCACGCAATTGGCCGCGGGCGCGCGCATCCTGGTGGTGAAGGACACGGCTGCCTTCAATGCGGCATTCGGGACCGGCAGGCCGATCGCGGGGACCTTCCCGAACAACCTGAGCAACTCCGGCGAGCAGATCCGCCTCGTCGCGGCGAATGGCACCGTGCTGCACGACTTCACCTACAGCGACACCGCGCCGTGGCCGGTGGAGGCGGATGGCGACGGCTACTCGCTGGTGCTGGTCAATCCCTCGTCCGCACCGGATCACAATGATCCCCGGAACTGGCGCGCGAGCGCAGTCGCAGGCGGTGGCACGCCGGGCCTTCCCGACACGGAGTCCTACGCCGCATGGAAGGCAGCGAATGGCAATCACGCCGACGACGAGGACCTCGACGGCGACGGCTTCACCACGCGTGACGAATACTTCCTCGGCGGTAATCCCCAGGTGGCGGAGCAGACGTTGGCGCCGACCTTCGAGAGATCGCAGGACGGCACCTTCCTCATGAGCATCACCCGCCGCGCCACCGCGGAGGGCGGCACCATCGCGCCGCAGGTCTCCACGAATCTCACCTCATGGCAGGTGGACGCGGGCGCGCAATACCTCGGCAGCACGCGGGTGAGCACGAGTCCGGCGGTGGATCGCGTCCACTACCGCATCACGCCGCCCGCCGGGGAGGGCCGGTTCTTCGCGCGCTTCGTCTTCGGGCCGTGAGACGGCTCACGCCGGAGCGAGCCATTTCCTCAAGGTGGCCACGTCGTTCTTCATCGCATCGAAGGTGCGGGCGACGTGGTCCTGGCCGCCGATGTACTCGATGTGGATGGAGACCGGCGTGCCGGCGGGCAGGAGCTGGCTGACGAGCCTGGCAGACCGCGGATTGACGGAGCCCTCGCCCAGCGGGCACGGGTTCCACTGGCGGCCATCGAGGCGGTAGTCCTTGAAATAAACCGAGACGATGTGCTGCGCCGCGCGGTGCATGTTCAGCTCCCACGCATTTCCGCCCTCGACGGTGGCGTGCGCGAGGTCGAAGGCGAGGCCGAGTTGGGCGGGGTCGATGCCATCCAGCGCGGACACCATGTCCCAGACCGGCGCACCGACGAAGTCGTTGCCGCGGTGGTTCTGGTACTGGCCCTGGATGCCGAGTTCCTTGTTCATCGCCGCGATGTCGATGAGCTTCGCGCGCACGTCGGCGAGCTGCGGGGCGATCGGTTTCTTCAGGTCGTAGCGGTAGTGCTTCAGCCGGTAGCGCTTGATCCCGAGCGAGACGGCGGTGCGCAGGACGGCCTCTTGCTCGGCATTCACTTGATCGACATCGGAGGAAAGGATGGTGATTTCCAGCCCGCGTTTCTTGAGGGCCTCGGCGAAGGCCGGGAGCTTGTCCGGCACGTCCTTCGGCTCGATGTGGCCGCCCGCGCGGATCGGTGCCTCGATGCCGCTCACGCCGAGCGCCGCCACCTTCTCCGCGAGCTCGTCCGCCGGGACCTTTTCCAGCATCTTCGTGAAGACGACGAGCGGACGCTCGGCAGCGGCGACAGGCGCGGTCTCCGCCGCGAAAAGCGGGGCGACGCCGGTGGCGGCCAGGGCGAGGGCGGACGATTCGAGAAATTGCCGACGGTGCATGATGGCCAAGCCTGACCGCTGCGCCGCGGATTTCAATCCACCGATTCGGGTGAGGAACCGGGACGGGGCCGGCGTTGCGGCATCGGGAGAAGCCGCGGTTGTCTCCCGCGCCATCCCGCCCCATGGTCCTCCGGATGTCCCCGGCCGATGCGATCAAGCAGCTCGCCCGCGAGACCGGCTTCGATGATTGCCGGATCGCGGTGGCGCGCGTGGCGACGCATGCGGACGCCTTCAGGGACTGGATCGACGACGGCTGCCACGGGGAGATGGCGTGGATGGAACGCACGCCCGAGCGGCGCTGCGATCCGCGCGAGGTGCTGCCCGGCTGCAAGGCCGTGGTCTGCCTGGCGCTGAACTACTATCCCGGCCGTAGCGCGGGCGAGGGCTACCGGATCGCCCGCTACGCGTGGAATGACGACTACCACGACATCATCGAGAAGATGCTGCGCCGCATGGACGAGGGCATGCAGGCGCTCGGCGGCACGCAGCGCTACTACGTGGACACGGGGCCGGTGCTGGAGCGGGACTTCGCCAGCGATGCCGGGCTGGGCTGGAATGGGAAATCCACCGTGCAGATCCACCGCGAGATCGGCACGTGGTTCTTCCTCGCCGAGCTGCTGACCACGCTGGACCTGCCGGCGGACGCTCCTTTCGGCGACCACTGCGGGAAATGCACGCGCTGCATCGATGCCTGCCCGACGCAGGCCATCACCGCCCCGCGCCGGGTGGATGCGCGGCGCTGCGTCTCCTACCTGACCATCGAGCACAAGGGCCCGATCCCCGAGGAATTCCGCGAGGCGATCGGCGACCGGCTCTACGGCTGCGACGCGTGCCTGGAGGTGTGCCCGTGGAACCGCTTCGCCCGCGAGTCCCGCGAGGCTCGCTTCCACGCCCGGGAGGCCGTTTTCGCGATGAAGACGCGGGACTTCCTGGCGCTGGATGACGAGGCATTCCGCACGCTTTTCGCAAAGTCGCCCATCAAGCGGATCAAACGGCCGCGCTTCCTGCGTAATGCCTGTGTCGTCCTCGGGAACACCGGGGATGCCAATGACGTGCCAGCTCTGGAGAAGGCAGCCGCCGATCCGGACCCGTTGATTTCCGAGCACGCCCTCTGGGCACTAGGGATGATACGCAGAAGGCTGGCGGAAATCCCACCTGAGAACTAAACCCCTTGCCCGGCACAGGCCGTGCATTCTTGTCAGTCATGGACTCAAATGACGAAAATCTCGACGAATTCGTGAGCGAACTGACGCGCTGCCAGATGGATTTGTTCTACTTCATCCGCGCGCTCACCGGCGACATGCACGCCGCCTACGACATCCGCCAGGCGGTGAACATGGTCCTGTGGAAGAAGCGGGAGAAGTTCCGCCCCGGCTCGAGCTTCAAGAACTGGTCCTTCCAGATCGCCCAGCTCGAAGTGAAGAGCCACCTGCGCAAGCAGCGGAAATCGCCGATGGTGACCTTTGACGATAAGCTCTTCGACCTCTTCGCGACGGAATTCGCCGAGACGGTGGACGAGCTCCCCGAGAGGCGCGCCGCACTCTCCAACTGCCTCAGCAAGCTGACGCCGAAGGACACCGAGCTGCTCCGCCACCGCTACTGGAGCGGCGGCTCACTGGAGACCCTGGCGAATGATACCCACCGCAGCGTGGGCACCCTGAAGGCACGGCTCCACCAGCTCCGCGCGGGCCTCCGCCGCTGCATCGAGGGCCAGCTTCACCAACCCGAGAGTTCATGATGCGTCCCAGCGAGACCTTGCGGCTGATCCACGAGCTGATCGATGGCAGCATCGGCAAGGAGGACTTCGCGAGGCTCCAGGAAGCACTGCTCCAGGATCCCGCCGCACGCCGCGACTACTACGCGCTGGTGTGCACCGACCAGATGCTGGCGGACACCTATGACATGCCGGAGTACCTGGCGGCCCATGCCAAGGTGGTGGCGGCGCCGGAAGTGAAGCGGCGCAAGGTCAGCAAGATGCTGGTGGCGATGGCCGCCGTGCTGATGGCCGGAATTTTCACCGCGCTGGTCATCCAGGCGAATCGCCCGCGGGTCACCGTGACCGCCACCGCGGACAGCCATTTCCTCATCGACGGGAAAGAGGCGACTTCTGAATTTTGGAAAAAGGGCGAGGTGCTCGACGTGCATGACGGCATGCTGGTCGCCCAACTGAATGCCTCCGCCGAGGCGAACATCGACGGCACGGCGAGCCTGCGGCTGCTCAACAACAAGGGCGACCTGGAGCTGCGCCGCGGCAAGGCCTACTTCCGCTCCGCAACGGAGGGGCCGGACTTCGAGGTGCAGGTGGCGGGCGCGACGGTGCGACATGTCGGCACCGACTTTGGCATCCGCGCGAAGGATGACGGCTCCTGCGACGTCCACGTGATGGGCGGCAGCGTGGAGATCAGCCGCCCTGGCCAGGAGACGCTGGTGCTGGTGGCGGGGGAGTCCGTGTCATGGCGCGACGGCGGACCCAGCAAGCGGGCCGCCTCGGAACCAAGGGCCTTTCGCATGACGCCGCCGATCGAGCGGGTGATCTTCGACGATGATTTCAGCGAGCCGGTGGGCACCGTGCTGGCAAACAAGATGCCGGACGAGGGCAAGCCGTGGAAGGTGGTGGAGCAGCAGGGCGTGATGACCACGGGCGGGAACCGGCTCGATACCTCCGGCGGCTTCCGCCACCTCGGCGCGGTCTTTGCCGATGTGCCGGCAGGCGCGGGTCGCGATGTGGTGGTGGCCACTTTCACCACCACGCCACCGAGCGTGATGGGTGACAAGAAGACGCGGCGCAGCGGCATCGAGCGGATCACTCTGCTGGATGCCGAGGGCAAGCGCCTGTGCTCCGTGGTCGCGCTCGCGCGGGAGGAGCACTGCTGGCGGCTGCGCGACGATGTGGCAGGCCGCGAGTCCAGCCTGACGAACCTGTCCGCGCTGGACACGCATCACCTGAGCCTGCGCTACGATCCCATGGCGGGCCGCATCAGCCTGCACGCGGGGCTGAATGCGCAGGGAGAAACGATCGCCGAGTTGGATACCGAGGCGCAGGGCATGCCCGCGACGCTGGAGCTGTGGAATGACTACGGCGGCGACTTCGCGCTGAGCCGCCTGACCGTGCGCCACGTGCGCTATCAGTGAGCAGCCCGGCTTTTCAACGGGTGCCCGACGCCTCGGGAAATGCCTGCCGGAAGCTCTCGCGCATGTGATCGACGAGGCGGCATTCCGTGAAGTTCAGGCCGCCCCGCTCCGGGTTCCCCCGCGTCATCTGGTCCAGTGAGTGCCAATGGCGCTCCGTCGCGAGCAGCGGTCCCCAGCAGGCGAGCAGCAGCGCCGGGAGCGATGCCAGCGGCAGCGCCATCCGCCGCGCCAGCAAGACGCCGCCGAGCGAGGTATCGCGTGACTTGAAGACAAGCGCGCCCGCTTCCCAGACCAGCCACAGCAGCGCCATGCCACCCGCGGCAGCCACTCCCTGCAGGAATCGCTCTTCATTCCCCGGTAGGTAGCGCACGGCTCCTGACAAGGGAATCACCAGCGCCGCGACCGCGGTCATGGTCCAGCCGACCCACGGCCACGCGGGCTTCAGCGCGAGAAATCCGGCACGAGCCACGAGACGCCAGCGCGCCGCCTGAACGATCATCAGGAGGACGAAAACCAATCCTGCGGCAGCCTGAATCAAAACGGGCTGCGGCGTGTATTGAGGCATCCCGATATCGCGCAAGCCGAGCGGGGTCCACCGCGTGATCCCGAAGTACCAGACCACGGGCAGTACGACCCCGAGTCCGACCATCCACGCCACATCCGACAGCCGGAACAACGGCGACAAGCCGTCCACCAGCCCATTGACCCTGCGCCCGCGACGGACGCCCTCGATCAGCATGACCAGGAGGAACAGCAGCACGATGAGCGCCGCGGCCAAGCCGAGCATCCGCTCCATCACGGCATACTCGGCCAGGCGGCCCGGGGCGTGAAGCTCGGGATCCACCGGGAGCACACTGCCGCTCCAGAGCGTCCGGGCTAGCACACCCATCTCCTCAATGCGGCGTAAGCCACGATACATGGCCCCACTATACATGGCCATATGGGTTGAGAACTTTTTCTGGAGGCCATCAAGGCGGGCTTCAAGGTCAGTCAGACCCAGCTTCCGGCAGGCATCCTGCATCTCCTTTCCCGTATGATTCCAACTGCCGGTTGCCGTGCTTTGCTCCACCACTGATGAGGCATCAACACCCTTCCTGCCGATCAGACGCTCCCAAGCCAAGATCAACTCGGCGAGGCGCTCGCCATCATCCCTCGCGATCGCGTCCTGCACGCCGCCATTGAAAGAATCCAGCGTCTCGCGCTGGTTACTCATGGTCGGCAGGAAAGAGGTCGAAATGGCATGGAGAAGCAGAGCGCAGTTATCCGCCACCGTTTCCGAGCGGGGGATCATCGAGTAACGCCGCGAGTGGAGCGCCGGGATATGGCTCTCGTGGCGCGGTGCCACCGCGCTCCTCAGCAAGAGGTCTAGGGCATCCTTCGAATAGAGCTCGCCGGCAGGAGGGCCGCTGCTTTTCCACTCCTCGTGCTTGCCCATCGCTTCGAGGAAAAGCCACACGCCATTGTCGGGGTCGAGGCGTTGCCAAGTCTCGCTGAAACCAGGTGGCAGCCCTTGCTCCGCCGCCAGCCGCCGGTGGGCCAGCTCTTCATAGATGCCGAGGTCATCGGGATGGAGCTGCCATTGCCGCTCCAGATTTGTGATCGCTTCGGAGTACGAGCCGAAGCCTGCGAAAACATAGTCGCGATTCTCCGGAGCCACCGATTCACGCACGCCATCCTTGTACTCGAAGATCTTCACGGTGCTGAAAATTCCCGAGAGAATCCGCAGCTCGGGGACCGCATGCCGGCCTTGCCAAGCGGCGATGGCTCCCAGCAGGACGATCACCGCGGCCACGACACCCGCCCATCGGCCGGTGGAGGACGGGCGCTTCGCCTCCAGGCGGGCAACGTCTGCCGGGATCTCCTGGCCACCATGCGCGAGCCGGGAGAGCACCTCGGCCCGCGCTTCCTCGCGGAGATCGGGCAATGACTCCAGCGGGCGCGTGGCCAGCTCCGCGAAGCGCTCGTAGTCCGGCGTCATGATGCGTCGAGGTAGCTGCGGACTTCCACGGGGACGAATTCGGCATCGGTCGCCTCCTCCGAGGCGAGCCGCATCTGCGCCTTGATGACGAGCGGATCGACCGGCGGCAGGTAGCCTTGCAGGCAAGCATGCAGCGCCTCCTGCGGGGAAGGCGTGCCGGTCTTCGTGAGGCGATACGCCTTCACCGCGAGCGCCTCGGCGGCACCGGGCGTGAGCCATTGCGGGACCAGGGGCAGCAGCGCCGCCTTCGCCTCGTCATCGAGCGGGATGCCGCGGCGCTTGCACAGTGCGCCCAGCAGGACCATCCCCTCCGCCGCGGTGGCCGTGGGGAAGATGGGCACCTTCACGTCGATGCGGCCCGGGCGCTTCAGGTCCACCTCGATCAGGTCCGGCCGGCTGGAGGCGAGCACCCAGAGGATCCTGCCGCGATTCCGCGTGTCGGACATTTCCGCGGCGAGCATGGAGTAAACGCGGCTCGAGACACCGGAGTCGCCGCTGCCCGAGGCGCGGCGGCCGAGCGCCTGGTCTGCCTCGTCGATGAAGACGATGCAGCGCCCGAGCGCGTGTAGCAGCGCGAAGATCTTCTCCAGATTTGCCTCGGTGGAGCCCACCCAGCGATCGCGGAAATTCCGCAGCGTGACCACCGGCACCCCGGCCTCTCCCGCGAGGCATTCGGCGAGGTAGGTCTTCCCCGTGCCGACGGGTCCGCAGAAAAGATAACCCATGGGCAGCGCGGCGACTTCATCCTGCTTCCACAGCGCGAGGTCCTGACGCAGCCGCGTCTTCACGCCCTCCAGGCCGATCACGTCGTCGAGGCTGCGATCCGGCTCGATGAAATCGATCAGCTCTCCGGCATCGCGTTCCACCAGGGCCTTTCGCAAGTCACCGAGATCCGCATCGGCGAGCGGCGTGCCCGCGTGATTCCGCCGACGAAGAAAAGCCTCCAGCGCGGCGATCGAAGTGCCCGCGAGCCGCGAGGCGATACGGGTGAAATCCGCGTCCGCCGCCAGCGCCCGCGGGCACTCGGGGGCGAGCACCGCCAGCGCACCGGCCAGCTCGGCGGTATCCGGCAGCGGCAGCTCGATCTCCGCGGCGCGAGGATTGTTCGCCACCAGCGGATGCAGGCTGTGGATGCGATCTGCCACGAGGAAGATGGCCTGCCCGTGCGCGGCCAGCGAGGTATCCCCGCCCCACGAGCGGATGAGCGAGGCGATGGCGCTCAGCTCGTGATTCATCGTCTGCGGCAGCACCGGCACGTAGAGCTGGGCATCCCGCAGCACCACGGCCACCGTCACCGGCTTCGCGCCCACGGCACGCAGGTTCCGCGCGTACTGGAGGAAGCGCGCGATCGCCCGGATGGCGGGCAGCGGCAGCGACGGCAGCTCGCCGATCTCCCTCAGGGCGGGCCAGTCCGCGAAGATCTCCTGCCCCCGCTCCACCCGCAGGCCAAAGCCCGGATCATAGGTGAGCACCACCTGGAAGCGCGGCAACAACACATCTAACAGGTAGTCATTCAGCCGCCCCAGCCGCGGCCCCTCCGGCAAGCGCAGCAGCATGCGGTCGGCCACATTGCCATGGAGGATGAATTGCCCCGCCGCACCGCTTTCATAGCGCGCGACAACCTCGGTGGCCCAGGATGGAAGAGACATCAATAAAGAAGACACCCGCCCGCAGTCCCGATGTCGATGGGAAAGGCGGCGGATGCTTTCCATCCATCGGTCCACGGCGATGGCCTGTCTATCGGACCAGCGTGCGGATGCCGCAGCCCTCATGACCGCAGGCGGAGATCACGCGCCCGGCGGGCGCGGCCTCGGGGGCGATGAACGAGGCCGCGGCACCGGATGCGGTGAGACCGGCTGGCACGCTCACATTCATCCGCATGAAGCGGCGGCCGCCCCCGGAATTCAGCCGCACCACCAGCGCGCTCGTATTGTCCTGCACCACCGTGCTGCCGCTGCCAGTGGAGCCCGCGGCCTGCCAAGCCATCGTGCTGCCGCTGCTCTGGACCTGATAGACCAGGCCATCCGCCAGCGCGTTGGCATTCTTCGGCAAGGTCCATGTCAGGCCATTCGCTGCCACGACGGGTGACGGCAATTGGCTGAATGCCCGCGGATTCAGGCTCAGCATGTATTCGATCACGTTGTCGATGCCGTCCTGGTCCTGATCGTCCTCCGGCCCGCCGGTGATGCCATTGGCCGTGGCCCACTGCTGGTAATGGCTGCTCGCGGAGATCGCCTGGAGGAATTCGTAGCTGTCGATGCCCGAGCGGTTCATGAAGATCGTCGTCTTCTGCGCGCTGGTGAGCCGCTCTTCCGTGCCATTCGAACTCATCAGGTTCGTCGGCTCGTTCGCCGGATGGTCCAGCCCCAGATTGTGGCCGATCTCGTGGGCGGCAACCGAGGCAATGAGGTCGCGACCGGCTTGGAAACCGAGGAGGTTCTGCCCCACGTGCATGGTGATCCCGTTGGCATCCACCCATGCAAGGCCGTTCGAGGTATTGTCACTCACCTGCGGGAAGCCCGGGACGATCTCGACGAAGAAAAGGTTCAGCACGATCGCGTTCGGGCTCTTCGGAGGCGAGCCGGCATTGTCAGTGATCTGCTCGAGGTGGGCGGTCGGCCGGGAAGTCGTGGCATAGTTCCCCGGCGAGCCGTCGTAGGCGAAGTTGTTCGTGTAGTCCACCATAGCCAGCCACGTGATCTCCACGCCCACCTGGGCCCACACGCGGTTGATCTGGTCCTTGATGTAGGTCTCCGTCGTGCCGGACCCGAAGGTGGTGGCGGTCGTGCCGTCCGTCTTCTTCACGCGGATCGGCTGGATCTGCACGCGGTGCGTGATGGTCTCGGGCGGCGATACGATGACCTGTGCCGCCAGCGGGCAGGAGGCCAGCAGGGCAAGGGCGGCGGTGGCAACGCGCGTCCACCGGAAGAAAGCCGGAGTTTTCACAAGGGGCAGCCATAGGCGGCGGCGGACTGCAAAACAAGTTCGCGGACTGGAAATTTCAGATTCCCTTGCAATTCCAATGCCCCATAGCCCGGCGCGCCGGAAGTGCATGCGGACGCGCGGCCACGCTTTCACATTGTCGCGTGGCGAATCCCGGCGAGAGTGGACCATGCCTCTCTGGCTCAAGATCGTCCTGTGCATCGTGGCCGCGGAAATCCTCGGCGGGCTGGGTGGATACATTACCGCCTCGTCCATCGGCTCGTGGTATGTGAATCTCGAGCGCCCGCCGGGCACGCCGCCGAATGCCGTCTTCGGCCCGGTTTGGAGCGCGCTCTACGCGATGATCGGCACGTCCCTCGCGCTCATCTGGCATCGCGCGCCTGCGGGACCGGCGAAGCGCGGGGCGCTCGTCGCCTTCTTCATCCAGCTTGCGCTGAATCTGGCGTGGACGCCCGTCTTCTTCGGCGCGCATCAGCTCGCCGCCGCGCTGGTGGTCATCGTGCTGATGATCCTCGCCATCGTCGTCACCATTGTGCGCTTCCGCCCGCTCGACCCGCTGGCGGCGGGTCTGCTGGTCCCGTATCTCCTGTGGGTGTGCTATGCCACCTACCTGAATGCGGGCTTCATGGTGCTGAACCGATAGCGGGAGGCGGAGCGGCGGTCTCGTTATCGCAGCGACTTCATGAATCGCGAGGTGCGCGGCTGGTACTTGTCGAGGATGTCGAAGGACGCGAGGACGGTGGAGACCTTTCCGATGATGCGCTTCCGCTCGACCATGCCGTAGTCGCGCGAGTCGAGGCTGTTGTCACGGTTGTCGCCCATGATGAAGTACTGGCCCGGTGGCACGGTGATGGGCGGGAAGCTGGTGGGAGACCCGGGGAAGCCGGGGATGGCCATCACCGCGTGCTCCCTGCCTGCGAGATCCTCTTCCGCCATCACCGCGCGTGCGGCGAGCGGCGGATTCAGCCCGGCCGACTCCGCCGCGGGCAGCGGCGCGTAGTCGAGCGGCTTGCCATTCAGGTAAAGCGTGCGGTTCCGCAGCTCGATCACATCGCCCGGCGTGCCGACCACTCGCTTCACGATGCGCATGTCATCCTTCGGCGAGAAGAAGACGACGATATCGCCCTTCGCCGGGTCCTGCCACTTCGCGATCCGCTGGTAGGTCAGCGGGAGGCGCAGGTCGTATGCGAGCTTGTCCACATACACCAGGTCGCCTTCGAGGATGGTGGGATTCATCGATCCCGATGGCACCCAATTCATGTCCGCCAGGCTGGACTTCACCGGCGTGAGCACGAAGGCGGCGAACAGGATCGTGGAACGCCACTCCGTCCACTTGCGCTTCAGGAACGACCGGACCGGAGGAGGGAGAGGAAGGAATTTCATGGGATGATGAGTCGGGGTGGGAATGTGTCTTTCGCCCCTGAAAGCGCCCACCCCCTCGTCCCTTGTCCAAACCACGGGATGGAATCCCGCAGCGAAATTCCCATCGCCGATCCACGACGGTCACCCTCCTGAATCCTGAGATCGATAACGCTCCAACTGCGCCCTGATCTCTCCCTCGATCTCCCGATAATAGGCTGCGATCCCATCCGCCTCCTCCGCATCATCGCATTCCTCAATGAGGAAAGTCGGATCGCCCAGCTTGCCATGGAACCAAGCGGAAGTCTTCTCCCAAGCATCCCGCCGCACCTCCAGTGCATCGAGAATCTGACCGACCATCATGCTATCCAGCAGAAGGGGAACTTTGGATTCACTCATCGCCAGAATCACCTGGCCAGGAGTGGTCCATTCATCAAGATGTCTTTTACAAATCTGCGTCGCATTCGGCTCCCACAATGACTTCCCCGTCACGTCTTCATAGGTCTCCTGCTTGGTATTCCGCGACCCGCGAGACATTTATCAGCGCACCATCCGAAACAATCGCAAACCATCTCGCGGGAAGAGCGGCCGCCGAGAGCTTGGAAGTGGAAGCTCATCAAAACGAAGAGTGGAACAGCAGCGTCGAACTTCTTCAAAGCACTCTGGACGATAGGATACCGATCCTGCGCGAAGCTCTCTTGTCTCCGGAGTGCAACGAAATCACTCACGTCGTACTCGAGTATGACTTCCGCCGACGCGGGCTCCGCATTGACTGCATCCTTATCGGCAACGGCATCATCTTCGTTGTGGAATTCAAACGTCAGAAGATCCAAAGAGCGGATCGAGACCAAGTCATGACCTATGCCGTCAACTTGATCGAATTCCACAAGACTACTCAGGAACTCTGTGAAGGAAACCATGGCGTGATCGTGGTTCCCGTCATCGCACTCACGGCAGGCATTCTCAAAAACCAATCCGATTGGCCTGGCCTCGGAGGGAATAGCTGGCCGGCCATGGCGTCGAAACCGTTGGAGTGTGACCGATCCACCTTTTGTAAGACCATCGGAACTGGAATGTCTCACAGACGAACCACGACTCCGATTTCTTCCTCAGAGTGGTTGAACTCCTCTTTCCGCCCGTCCTCTTCGATCCTTGATGCTGCCCTGTCGCTTTACGGCAATCACGATGTCGTAGCCATTCAAGACCATGCGGCGCCAAAGGCATCCATCGAAGCGGCTGTGAATGAGATTCGCGACACAGCCCGGGAGGCACTCGCGCGAGGGTCCTATCATGTGATCTTTCTTTCCGGAGCACCCGGAGCGGGGAAAACCTTGGTAGGTCTTGATCTGGTGATGCGCGGGGATCTGGCATCAAACTCGGTCTTCGTGACAGGGAACGCCCCTCTGGTCGATGTCCTCAACAAAGCACTGTCGAACTCGTTCCGCTCGCAAGGGAGCAGAGCTGAATCATGGGCGGCCACGGGGTATCGGCGGTCAGATGCGCGATTGGTCTCGGCAGCAGCAAACTTCAAGGTGGTGAAAGCCCACAATTTCCTCGGGAAACGCGGATCCGCACATTCACAGGAAGACGGCCGCTTGCTTGTCTTTGACGAAGCTCAGCGAACTTATGAGAAAGGACGGATTGTCTTGGGCAGCGCCCTCGATGACCACGAAGCCGACCTGATACTTGAAGCTCAAAAGGCGGCCTTCCCATCAGGCGGTGCCGTCGTGCTGGCACTGGTCGGTCACAATCAAGCGATCAACCGTGGCGAACTTGGAATCCTCGCCTGGCTTGAGGCTGCGGAACGCAAGAACTGGAGCTATTCGATCTCGGACGAAACATTGGCACTTGCCGAATTCAAGGCACCGGAAACATGGGCCGCTCATCCGCTGCGCCATGTTCTGAAAAATGGGCATCTTCATCAGTCGATGCGCTATTACAGGAACAAGCATATCGAAGAGTGGGCCGGCGCCCTCCTCGATAATGACCGGGCATCCGCGGAAAGGCTTGCGATCGAGATGGAACGGGAAGGTTCCACGGTGTGGATTACCCGCAGTCTTGAGGAAGCAAAGCGATGGGCAAGGGCTCATCGGGCAGGCAACCAACGGGCAGGGCTCATCGCATCAGGACAAGCGAAGCGGCTTGCCGCCGAAGGTTTGTTCGTCGATCTCAAACCGAGCATAGCAGACTGGATGCTTGCCCCCAGCACCGATGTCCGCTCGTCGAACGCGTTGGAGACGGTTCAAAACCAGTATCAAGTCCAAGGGCTGGAACTCGACTACACCATTGTATGCTGGGACGCGGATCTACGCCGCAACCACGATGACTGGACCGCCTTTAAACTCAGCGGTTCGGACTGGAATCAGGATCGCCTCAAAGATGTCGCGAAGAACAGCTACCGCGTCCTTCTCACGCGGGCTCGGAAAGGAATGGTCATCTTCGTTCCGAAAGGCGATCCCAGCGGTGAAGACGTCACGAGGAAGACAGAGTTCTACGATGGCGTCTTTGACTTCTTGAGTTCTTGCGGCGCGAAGGAACTCAAGCATTCCTCGTAGATTACCGCATGGGATCACTGCCCCACCTTCAGCGGGGCGGCGGCGGCGAGGGCTTCGGGGATGTCGGGGGAGGTGTCGAATTCCAGGCCGCTGAGCCATTCGCGGGTGCGGTCGAGTTGGACGGCGGCACCGTCGATCTCGTGCGAGAGCGCGCCGGCATCGCGGCTGGCGAGGTGGTCGGCGCGGAAGAGCTTCACGAGCTCGGCGATGCGCTCCTGCTCGGAGGCGGTGAGCTCGCGGCTCTCCTCGGCTCCGCGGCGCTTTTCCAGACGGGCCTTCAGCGAGGAAAGGCGGGACTGGAGGGACTCGGCCAGGCTGGCCTTGCTACCTGCGTCGATGGCGGAGAGTTCCTTCTCCATCGAGGCTATCTTTTGTTCCAAGTCGGCGGGGTCCTCGGACTCGATGAAGCGGTCGAGCATCTCGCCGGTGTGCAGCAGGCGCAGGTAGGTCCACGCGAGATTCGACAGGCGCTCGCTGCGCTGGCGGACGATCTCGGCATTCAGCCGCGGATCGCGGCGGAACTCATCCTGCAGGCTCTCGATCTCCCCGGCGAGGCGCTCGTAGCGCGCACGGGTGGAAGTACGAAGGGCATCGTAGATCTGGCGGCGCTGGAAGAGGAACTGCCGCAGCCTAGCGCCCTCGTCCCCCTGCTTGCGGCTGGCCAGCCAGCTCTTGAAGAAGCGCGAATCCGGCAGGTAGATCCAGCCGAGCGCGTAGGCCGCCAGCCCGGCGACCACGCCGATGCCGCTGACGGTGGCCACCCCGGCCCCGAGCGTCAGAAGCCCGAGCCACGCGTGGTGCGGGCTTTTCACAAAGGCTTTCAGTTTCTCAAGGCCGGTCATGGAATCAGTGCCGGGTGATCAGTGAGCGGTGATCGGTGGAAAGACAAGGACGGGTGCGGGTGATCGCAGGAAGGAAGGCCATGGCGCCATCGGACGGTCCGGAACGGAAATCTCCAACCACTGGTCACCGATCGCGGATCACCCGGCACACTGCCCTTTCACTCCACCGTGAACCACTGGACCTCCACGCGGCGATTCAGCTCGGAGTCGCGGCCGGCGGGCTCTTCCCAGCCGCGGCCGATGACTTCGAGACGGTCGGTCTTGATGGAGGGATACTTTTCCAGCAGGCGGCGTTTCACTTCCTCGGCGCGCTGGGTGGAGAGTTCCATGGCCTTGAGCGCCATCTTCCGGACGAGGGACTCTCCGCCCTGGGTGCGGAAGGTTTCCTTCTGCGCGTCATCCACGTGGCCGCGCATGAGGATCATGGAGCCGGGAGAGACGCCGAGGAGGTGGTTCACATTGGAGAGGAAGTCGTGGTTCTCCTTGTTGTCCATGTCCAGCTCGGCGCTATTCGGCAGGAAGTAGAAGCGGATGTCGCGGGTCAGCAGCGGGTCCTGCTCGATGGGTGCCTGGTCGGTGGTCTTGATCGGCTGGATGGAGGCGACCTGCGAGGAGAGCGTGCCACCGGCGGCGATGGCTTCCAGCGCCTTCGTGTCGGCGAAGTAGGTGGCGGCCACGGGCGACGGCTGGAGCTCGGCCCCGTAGGCGAGATTCGCGATCTGGAAGACGGAGGCGAAGGAGCCCGCCTCATCGATGGCCCCGCGGAAGAAAGCGAGGTTTTCCGGCAGATTCGAAAGGTGGACCTTCGCCAGCTCCTCGCGCGCGTCCTCCACGCTCCACTTCAGACCATCGGCGATGGTCTTCAGGTGCGGCTCGGGATTGGCGCGGATGCGGTCGTTGTGGAGCAGCATGCCTTCCACGATCTTCTGGACGACTTCCGGCCGGGCCTGGGCGAAGCCCTTGTTGAAGACGAGGATGTCGGCGATGACGAGCAGGTTGCGATTGTCGATGAGCTGGCGGGCAGCCCCTTCGGATGCGGTGACCACCTCGGTGGTCTTTGGCGCCCAGGTGACGCAGCCGTCGAGCTGGGTGCCGCCGGACTTCAGGTCGGCGAGGAAGGCATCCCCGGCCTCGAAGGCATCCTCGAGGAAGACGAGATTCACCGCCTCGGGATTCCGCGACTGCTCCGGGCCATCCAGCCGCACGACCGGCAGGCCGGCCTCCTGGGCGAGGTAGCGGATGAAGAACTCCGCCTCGCTGAAGGGCGAGGTGGCGATGGTCTTTCCCTTCAGGTCATTCACGCGCTTGATGTCCTTCTTCACGATGATGCCGTCGGCACCGCGCGACCAGGAGACCTGCGCGGGCACCACGCCCTGCCACTGGCGGCCGTAGTTTGACAGCACGTCCACGGTGGTGGCGGTGGCGGCGTATTTCCCGTCCTGCAGGTCCGCCCACGAGTCCTCCTCGCTGAGGGTGATCTTCAGCTTGAAGCCGCCGTTCTTCGTGAACCATGAGTTGTCATTCGGCTCCAGGCCGCCATTCGCCACGATGAGGCCGGCGTAGCCCGCGTAGTCGGAGAGATTCAGGACGATGGTATTGTCCTGCGGCGTGTAGGGCCGGGGCGAGGGGAGCTGCGGGGCCTTGCCCGGCGCGATGAAGTCGTACTCGGCGGCGATGCTGCTGTCGCCATCGGGCGCTACCATTTCCGCGGCATCCACGGGTGTGGCCGAGGACGTGGCTGGGGGCGGCGTGTCCTTTTTCCCCAGCATCCGCATCACGGCGAATCCGGCGAGGAGCAGGACCACGATGGTGAAGACGATCTTTCCGAGCTTGGTCATGATGCGGGGGAGCATGCACCGGAGGGAGACGCCGCGGCGATGGGAAAATGCGGCCGTATGTGGAGGGGCGTGCCAGTCCTGTCTCGCCAAGCGCAGCGGCCCTGCCTTATCTCCATGACATGACTTCACGCCTCCTGCTGCTCGCCCTGGCCTGCGCCACCGCGCTCACGTCGTCTTGCAACAAGAAGAAGAGCGACCCGGGCATCACCGTGACGCACGAGACCGAAGCGGAGCGCAGCGAAAGCATGAAGAGCGCCTTCAGCGACAGCCCGCAGGAGGGTGCGAAGATCCTCGACCCCTCGCGGCCGGAGCACGCCGAGGTGGATGCCTTCTTCACGAAACTCGGCATCGCGGCGAGGAAAGGCGACATGGTCGCCTACCAGGAATGCCTTTCCGTGGACGCCATGGTCCGGCATCTGGAGGCAAAGGAGCTGATCTCCTTCCGCGATGACAAACAGCGGGCGGCCTTCATCAAGGGCGCAGAGGGATCGATGGGCAAGTCGGCTGGAAACTTGTCCTTCGACCGCCACGTGATCTCACGGCTGGAGGAAACGGCACCGAACCAATTGCTGGCCTACACGCGTCAGTATGACAACGAGTTCCAGACCGTGACGAAGATGCGCTGGTGGCTGGTGAAGGAGGACAAGGCGTGGAGGGCCTATGACTTCGAAGAACTGAGCCAGGGCGTCCGCGCGAGCACGATGATGGGCGCGGTGGCTGGCAACCTGAAGGGCAAGATCGCCCCCTGGATGGCCCCGATGACGGCGATGGCGACCGCCATGCAGGACCTTCACTCGGGGGACCTGGTGGAGAAGCTGACCACCGTGCAAAAGCACGCCGAGGAGATCCTGAAGCATTCCCCACCTCAGGAGGTGGAGATCGTGGCCAGACAGATGGTTGTGACAGGTCTGATCATGAACGGAGAATCGGAGAAGGTGCTGGAGGAGATCGATGCTCTGGAGAAGCTGCCAAATCCCTCCCCCGGCATTTATTTCCAGAAAGGCCTCGCCCTCGCAGGGCTGGAGCGCTTCGCCGAGGCGCGCACCGCCTACCAGACCTACGCCGACCTGCTCGGATGGGACAGCGACGCGCATGAGATGATGGCGGACGCCTACTACGCCGAGGACAAGAAGGCGGAGGCCCTGGATCACGCGCTGAAGGGACTGGCGGACAACAAGGAGTCCGAGGGCTGCCTGGCCACGGCGTCGGTCTCCTCCGGGCCGGAAAAAGTGGGCGAGCTCGCTCCCTACTTCGACGCGATGCCGGACCCCGAGGTCGCCTATGAGACAGCCATCGACCACGCGCTGGAGCTTGAAGATGAAGCCGTCGCCAAGGCGCTGCTGGAAATGCTGAAGGCGAAGTCTCCGAAGAGCGACCTGATCGAGATTTACGAAGAGATCTTCGCCGAAGAAGCTGCCGGAGACGACGAGGAGGAGGAGATGGAGGAAAACGCCGGCGAAGACCGCGATTGAGCCAGACGGGGCGGAAGCTCGCGGAGATTTTTTCCGCGCCGTCATCTTCGGGTCATGTTCGGGAGCTAGGACTTCCGGCGTGAAAGCGAACCGCCCTGCAAATCTCCGTCCCGGCACCCTGGCCGCGCTGGCCCTCGCTGCGCTGCTGCCGGTGGCCTGCGCCCAGACGGGTGCCAGCACCGATACCGGCTCACCACGCCTGGAAATCCTGGACGACGAGTGGCAGCTCGCGGGCTTCGAGAATTCGCTCGACCTCAGCGGCATCGCCGCCGCCAGCAAGACGCACGTGCTCGTCGGCAGCGATGAGATGTTCCACGTCCAGCCGGGCGTGGTCGACTTCGCGAAGCAGCGCATCGAGTCGAAGCGGCCTATCGCCCTGCCCATCGAGTCCACCGGCAAGAAGCAGGAAGTGGACATCGAGGGCGTGGCATTCTCGCCGGATGACAATGCCTACTACGTTGTCGGCTCCCACGGCCTCGGGAAGAAGAAGGGCGACTTCCAGCCGGACCGCCACTCGATCTATCAGGTGCCCGTCGATCCCGCCACCGGCGTGGTGAAGAGGGACGGCATCCGCCGCGCGAGCCTGCTGCCATGGCTGGAAAAGACGCCTCGGGTCGAGCCGCACCTCAAGCAACCGCTTCAGCAAAACGGGCTGAACATCGAGGGCCTGACCTGGTCAGGCGGGAAACTGTGGTTCGGCCTGCGCGCGCCGAACCAGGATGGCCGCGGCCTCGTGCTGGAGCTTGCCCCCGGGCAGCTCTTTGACGGTGGCAAGCCTGCTCCGATGAAGGTCCACGAAATCGCCATCAGCAAGGGCCGGGGCATCCGCGAGATCGCCGCGGTGAAGGACGGCTTCATCGTGCTGACCGGCAACGCGAGCGCCGAGGCATCGAAGAAGATCCCCGTCACCGCCGCCCCGGGACCGGACACCCGCTTCGAGCTGCTCCACTGGAACGGCCGCGATTCCAACGCGAGGAACCTGGGCCGCCTCCCGGAAAACGGCGGCAAGGGCGAGGCCCTGCTCGTGCTGGATGACACCGACAGCCACATCGAGATGCTCGTCATCTTCGACGGATTGCCAGGCGGCGAGCCGATGAGCGTCCGCATCCACCGCTGACACTTCCCGATTTCAAAGACCGAACCACTCACTCTAACAAGATCATGAAAACGAACATCCTGACCCTCACGCTTGTCTCCATCGCCACCCTCGCCACCGCCGGTGCGCGGGACATCCGCCTCGCCGATTGCCCGCCTGCGGTGCGCTCCACCATCGAGGCAAATGCCCGCGGCGGCGTGATCGATGAAGTCGACCTCATCGCCATCGAGGGAAATGAAATCTACATCGGCGAGGTCGAGCTGCCCCGCGACCTCGACCTGAAGATCTACGTCTCCGGCAGCGGCACGCTCCTGAAGACCCGCGAGGATATCTCGCTGCGCTCCATGCCCGGCTTCATCCGCGAGGCAGTCAGCAAGCACGGTGGCAAGATCGACGACGTGGAAAAGGAAGTCCAGAATGGCAAGGTGACCTGGCACGTCGAGATCGACCGCAAGGGCATCCCCGACCTGAAGGTGGTGCTGAATGCCGAGGGTAGCGTGATCAGCGAAACCGAAGACCTCGACTGAGAATCCATTTCGCGGTGACGTGCGCGCCGGCCTCCTGCTCGGGGAGGGGCGGGAGCCGGAAGCGCGCATCCCGGAACCGATGCCGGAGGTGGACGAGTTCCACTTCCGGCATCATGCTTTTCCCACATCAGTTCATCCCATGAGACTGCTAGTCATAGAAGACGCGCCCCGGCTGCGGGACACGCTGGGTAAGGCGCTGACCCGCCTGGGCCACGCCGTCGATCTCGCCGTGGATGGCGAGGAGGGCGACGTGATGGGCCGCGCCACGAAATACGATGCCGTGGTGCTCGACCGCATGATGCCCGGCAAGGACGGGCTGGAGGTCCTGCGCGGCTGGCGGCGCGATGGCATCGATACCCCGGTGCTGCTGCTCACCGCGCTGGATGGCGTGGAGGAAAAGGTCCGCGGCCTGGGTGACGGTGCGGACGACTATCTCACGAAGCCCTTCGCGCTCGCCGAGCTGGTCGCACGGCTGGAGGCGCTCGCGCGGCGGCGCTATGCGCAGCCGGATCCGAAGCTGAAGGTGGGGCCGCTGGAAATCGACACCGCGGCGAAATCCGTCAGCCGCGAGGGCGAGGCCATCCCGCTGACCGCCCGTGAATTCGCCCTGCTGGAAGTGCTCGCCCGCCGCCCCGGCCAGGTGCTGAGCCGCGAGCAGATCGAGGGACATCTCTACGCCGAACTGGATGGCCCGCTGAGCAATGCAGTGGACTCCGCCATCTGCTCGCTGCGCCGGAAGGTCTGCCCGCCGGGCGCGCCCGCGCTCATCCACACCCGCCGCGGCCTCGGCTACGTGCTCGAAGCATGATCTCGATCCGCTGGCGTCTCACCCTCCTGCTGTGCCTGGCGATCGGCACGCTCTTCATCGCCACCGGCATCGGTGTCTTCGTGGCGATGAAGGAGCTGCTGCAGTCGCAGTTCGACGAGACGCTCACGGCGAAGGCGCGCGCGCTGATCACCGCATCGGAGATCGACAGCGGGGACTTCGAGATCGACCTCACCGTCCAGGACTTCGCGGGATTCGGGAAGGAGGGGAACGACTACTTCGAGATCCGCCGCATGAGCGGGAAGCGCTTCATGCGCTCGCCCTCGCTCATCTCCGACCAAAAGGACATCGGCAATTTCGCCGACATCAAGAAGCCCACCGACGACGAGCCGCGCATCCGCGAAGGGAAATTCGCCAACGGGAAAGCCGCACACTTCTACGTGCAGCGCTTCTACCCGAAGGACGACAAGAAGAAGCTCCACCAGGACCTCTACCTCATCGTGGCCAGTCCCACCGGGAGCATGGACCTGCAGTTCGCGCTGCTGACCACCGTGCTCGCCATCGCGGGTACAGCGGCCTTGTTCCTGATGGTCCCGATCATCCGGCTCGGACTCGGGCGCGGCCTGAAGCCGCTGAACCAGCTCGCCGCCGACGTGGGCCGCATCCAGCCGGAGAAGCTGGACCAGCGGCTGGAGGTGAAGCGCCTGCCCGCCGAGCTGATCCCCGTGGCGGAGCGGCTGAATGAGTGGCTCGGCCGCCTTGAGGCATCCTTTGATCGCGAGCGTCGCTTCAGCAGCCACGCGGCCCATGAGCTCCGCACGCCGCTGGCCGAGCTGAAAAGCATGGCGGAGCTCGGTGCCATGTGGCCGGAGGAGGCCACCTCCGAGCGCTGCGCCGAGATGGTGACCGTGGCCAATGAACTGGAGGCACTGCTGGAAAAGCTCTCGCTGCTCGCCCGCGCGGACGCCGGCCGACAGCCGGTGCAGCGCGAGCCCATCGATCTGGAGGCCACGCTCGCCACCGCCGTCTCGCGCGTGGAGGCGCGTGCGACACAACGCCGCCTGCGGGTGGACACGCGGGTTTCTCCGGGATCATTCACCAGCGACCCCATCCTCTGGAGCACGATTCTCCAGAATCTGTTAGGCAATGCCGTGTCCCACGCGCCGGAGGGCTCGGACATCGTGGTCGAGGCCTCGCCGCGCAACCTCGCCGTCTCAAATCCCGCGCCCGGCCTCAGTGAAGAAGACCTCGACCGGCTCTTCGAGCGCTTCTGGCGGAAGGATGAGTCGCGCAGCGGCTACGGCCACTCGGGCCTCGGCCTCTCCATCGTGAAGGCCTGCGTCACCCTGCTCGGCGGTGAATGCCGGGCGAGCCTGACCGCCGACCGCAGATTCCGCGTGGAGGTGACATTTCCTTCCTAGAGCATTTCACACAAAGTCGTAGCCGCTTGTGCGGGATGATTGGGGTCGGCTCTCTCAATGGATTGAGACCTTCAGTTCACCGCGAAAGGACGCGAAAAAGCGCGAAATCTAAAGGCAGGAAGAAAATCCCGATTCAGAAAATTTCGCGGGATTTCGCGTTTTTCGCGGTTCACTCTTCCTTCCTCTGATCCCTGCGCGGCGGCCACTCCAATCGGAATCTCTGGCAGCCTTGAATAGATCAGCGGCTCTCCAGATATTCCTGGAGCGATAGCACGGGCGCGATCATGCGGGCATTTCCTTCCCACGCGCCATTCTCGCCGGTGATCCGCCGGCCCATGCGGCGCAGCATCTCCGCCGGATCGCGGGCGTCGCGGCCTTGGTAGCGCAGGCGGTCCTTCGAGCTGCCGGGCTCGAAGGTCCATGTGAAGGGATAGCGAAAGGCCACGCCGCGCTCGTCCCAGCTCCGCATCTCCGCGAAGCGCATGTCGGCGAGCCAGATGCCATCGGCGGACTCGCGGGCGATGAGCCAATTCTTGGAAAACCACTTCACGATCTTCACTTCGCGCGCATCGGCATGGGCTGCGATGACCTCCTCCCGCTTTGGCACCACGGTCCAGCGGATCGGCTGGTCCGCGGGATCGAAGACCGAGCGGTAGCCGACCCAGATCTCGCCGGGTCGATCCACCAGGGCCCGCCACAGCATGATATTGAAGATGGTGGGCGCTTCCATCTTCCGCTGCCACGTCACCTCGCGCCTCGCCAGGTCCGCCTCGACGGCACGGCTCACCGAGAACTTCGCCCAAATACTAAGGATCACGTAGAACGAGCTGATGCCAGTGCACCACGCCGCAGCGCGGATGCCCTTCCCTTTCTTCCACTCCTTCGGCTTCACGAAGAGGCCGATGATGACCGCCACCAGAAGAGGGATCGTGAAGATGGGATCGATGATCGCGAGATTGTCCGTCGAGACGCGCGGCAGCGGCAGCGGATCCAGCACGCCGGTGCCATAGACCGTGAAGACATCTATCAGCACGTGGGTGCCCCATGCTAGGAAGATGAACCAGGCGGCGCGCTGGCGGGTCACCTTGTCCTTCTTCCAGCGGTTCGCGAGCGGCTTGGACAGCAGCCAGGTCAACAGGCCGATGAGGAAGATGGAGTGCGAGATGCCGCGGTGCAGCACCAGATCCCCGGCGGTCGGGAGCACCCATGCGAAGACAACATCGAGATCCGGCAGCGTGCCGAAGAGCGCGCCCCACGCGATGGAACGCCGTCCGAGCTGGCGCCCTAGCACCAGCTCGCCAACCACCGCGCCGAGCGCCAACTGCGTGAGCGAATCCACGCGCGGGAGCAACCCGGACGGCGGGCCGCTTGCCAAGCGGGAACTTCACCGGGCGCCATTTTCCGCATGGCACGGCAGCTCAGAGCCGGGGATCAACCGGCTCGCTTTCCATCGCGAGCACCGCCAGCACGCACTCGTGCACCTCCCGCAGCGGGCGCATGGCCGTGAAGCGGTCGAGCGCCTCCAGCCCGAGCACGAATTCCCGCTCCGCCATCGAGCGCTTGTGCCCCAGCCCGCGCTGGCGCAGACGTGCGAGATTCTCCGGCGCGTCGTATTCCGGCCCGTAGATGATGCGCAGGTATTCGCGGCCGCGGCATTTCACGGCGGGCTGCGCGATGCCACGCAGGCCCTTCGCGACGAATTCCCTGGGCTTCACCACCATGCCCTCGCCGCCGGACTCCGTGAGTGCCTCCCACCATGCGGTCGCATCCGCCACCGCGGCGTCATCCGAGAGATCCACCTCGCGCCATCGCGTCGCGGGAAAGAGCTCGGGATCGGCAGCTTGCAGACGCCCGGCGTGGGCCATGTGCCAGAGGTGATCGCGGTCATGAAACGCGCCGCCTTCCCCCGCGAGGAAGTGGAAGGGCGCGAGCTTCAGGTCTTCCAGCCGAACCACGTCCCAGCAGTAGTGCCGGTAGGCGCGGCGGTAGCGATCCAGCATGCCGGCCCGCGCCTCGCTCCGCTCCAGCAGCGGGGCCAGCATCGCCTTGGCATCCGCCTCCAGATGATCGCCGGACATCGCACGGCCCAGCATGGCCGAGAGCATGGCCGAGAGCATCGCCGAGTGGGCCTCGCCCGCCGCAGCGACGGAGGCATACTGCGACTGGATGAGATCGCGCGCCTTCACCGACCACGGCATGAGCTCGCAATCGAGGCACAGCCAATCGGTCGCCAGCTCGTCCCATAGTCCGGACGTCTCAAGCGCGGCCGCGAGGCGATCCAGCAGCGCCTGCTCCAGCGCCATGTCATTGAAGAACGGCCTGCCGGTGCGCGTGTAGATCACACCGCGCCTCTCCTGCCTCACGCCGAAGCGCGAGATGGCCACCGCGGGATCTCGGCAGACCACGGCCACGGCGCGCGAGCCCATGTGCTTTTCCTCGCAGACGACGTGGGCGATGCCCTGCTGGCGATAGTAGTCGAAGGCCTCCTCCGGTCGCTCCAGCCATCCCTCCACCTCGCTCGTCCCGCAGGGCGACATCGTGGGCGGCAGGTAGATCAGCCAGCGCGGATCGACGGCGAAGCGGCTCATCACTTCCAGCGCGGCGAGCACGTTTTCCTCCCTCACCGTCACGGCCGGGCGGAGCGAGGTGTGGATCTGGCGCTTGCCGCGCAGGTCGTCCAGATCGAGCAAGCGGTCATTGGCAAGCTGGGCCGCCGTGGGCTCCTCGCGCAATGGCCGCGCGGGCTCCGCATACATCCTCTGTGCGGGCACCGACACCGTCTCCAGCTCGGGATAACGCAGCGCCGTGAGCGCGCCGCCGAAGCAGCAGCCGGTGTCGATGTTCACCGTGTGATTCAGCCAGCGCGGCGCGGTGAAGGGCGTGTGCCCATAGACGACCAGCGCCTTCCCCCGGTAATCGCTCGCCCAGTCGAGGCGCTCCGGCAACCCGTATTCATCGCGTTCGCCGGTGGTGTCACCGTAGAGGCAGAATTCGCGGACCTTGCCCGAACCGCGCCCCTGCATGCTCTCCTTTAGTCCTGCGTGAGCGACCACCAGCTTCCCATTGTCAAAGACGAAGTGACTGACCAGACCGTCGAGCACCTTGATGAGATCGCGTTGATCGATGGGATCCGCCTGGAGCTGGGCGATGGTGTCGGCCAGGCCGTGCGTCGGCTGGACCTTCTTGCCATTCAGCCAGCGCAGGAATTTCACGTCGTGATTCCCCGGCACGCAGAGCGCCGTGCCGGCATCCATGGATGCCATCACCAGCCTCAGCACATTCGGCGAATCCGGCCCGCGGTCCACGAGGTCACCCACAAAGACGAGACGTCGCCCCTCCGGATGACTGGCTACGTGACCCTCGACCCCGTAGCCGAGTTTCCCGATCAAAGTACGAAGCTCATCGTAGCAACCGTGGACATCGCCGATGATGTCGAAGGGCCCGTGATCGTCGCGCCGGTTGTTCCACAGCGGATCGCGCTGGATGCCCGTGACGGCATCGACCTCCTCCGGGCTGCGAAGATGGGTCACGCTCCGGAAGCCCTCGTTCTTCAGCCCGCGCACGCCGCGCCGCAACTGCCCGAACTGCCGCTTGATCACCTGCGGGCCGAAGTCCCGGTCCGGCCGCTTCGCATTGCGCTCGTGGCAGATCGACTCGTCGATGCGGAAGACGATCGCCGAGGGCAGCGCATGATATTCGCGCGCGATGGCGACCAGCTTCGCCCGGTCCTCCGGATTCAGGTTCGTCGCATCCACCACGGTCAGCTTCGCGAGCGCGAGCCGCTGCCGCAGGATGAAATTCAGCAGCTCGAAGGCCTGCGGCGTCACCGACTGGTCATTCTCGTCGTCCGACACCATCCCGCGGCACACGTCCGAGGACACCACCTCGGTCGGCTTGAAATGCTTCCGCGCGAACGTGGACTTCCCCGACCCCGAAGGACCGATGAGAAGAACGAGCGACAGCTCTGGAATGCGGATGGTCATGGGAAGATGCTCAAGGGATTCTGGAGAAAACCGCCATCTGGCTCGGCGGGCCGTGCTCGGGGTGCTCCTCACCCAACGGCTCGAAGGTCACGGCATAGCCATGCTCCGTGGCGACGCGCCCGGCCCATGCCTGGAACTCGGCGCGCGTCCACTCGAAGCGATGGTCGCCGTGTCGCATCGCGCCGGGCTTCATGCCCTCAAAGAGGACGTTGTACTCGCGGTTCGGCGTCGTGACGAAGGCGGTGCGCGGCTTGGCATCGCCGAAGACCACCTCTTCCAACGACTCCAGCCGTTCCGGGTCGAGGTGCTCGATGACTTCCACCAGCGCCGCCACATCGTGACCGCGCAGGCGCGAGTCGCGGTAAATCAGCGAACCGAGGAAAAGCTCCAGCCGCCCCTCGCGACGCGATGGCGGCACGCGATCCAACCGCTCCCGGGCGATCTCCAGCGCGCGACTGGAGACGTCCATGCCGACGACCTTCGGAATCCGCGTGCCCTTCAGCAGCCGCGCCAACAACCGGCCCTCGCCGCATCCCAGGTCGATGACCGACTTCGGACCCAGCGCCGCAACGGCTTCCGCCACGCGGTCGAGCCGCGCGTCGTGGAGCGAGATCTTCCGCTCGACCGCGGGCTCCTTCCCGGTGTCCGCCGCGTCTTCGCCCTCGTCCTCCCCATCCTCGGTCTCCGGCTCGGGGGCGAGTCGCTCCAGCGCCTCGCGCGTAAGACGGGCCTGATACTTGAGATAGCGGCGGACGATCCACTCGCGCTCGGAATGATCCGCAAGCCAGCCCTCACCCTTTCCTAAAAGCTTGTCGATTTCCTCGCGCCCGACCCAGTAGTGCTTGTCGCGATCCAGCGCGGGAATGAGCACGAAGAGGTGCTTCAGCAGCATGTGCAGCGGCACCATGGCCCTCAGGACCAGCTCGTGGTAGCGGCTCTCGCCCCACTCGGGAAAGGCCGGCTCCAGCGGCAGGCGGCGGCTTTCCACCGCGTAGCCCAGCGGCGCGAAGAGCTTCTCCAGCATTCCCTCCGGCGCCTGCACCACCGGCAGCCTCGCCTCCAGCTCCAGGGGCTTGTCCACCAGTTCCGGGCGCTTCACGCAACGCCCGTTGAGCGCCGTGCCAAAGACCCGCGACATCGCGACCGAGAGGAATGACGACGCGGCATACGGGCGGTCATTCACGTACTGCCCGAGCGCCCAGCCACCCTGCCGCGCTCCTTCCGAACGGACCAGCCCCACGGGATCCACCTCCACCGCGAGCACGGCCGTGCAGCACTCCGGCGTAGCCTCCGGGTAAAACACCGTGGCCTGCCCGAATGCCAGCTCCGCCCCGTGACAACGCGCCGGATGCTTGTGCAGCAGATGCCCGAGCTCGGTGGCGTCGGGCGTGCGATTGGTAATGGAGAGGAACACGGACGGAACGGGTCACCGCGCGCCGGAAGGCAGCGGCTGGGGCGAGGAGGTCGGGCCGTGGATCTGGAGGATATCCGGGCCGCCGGCGGGATCCGGCACGAAGCGGACACGGTCGATCGAGAGAGCGCGCGGCTCGGTCTTCTGCAAAGTACTATGGCGATGGTAGACGATGAAGGTCTCCTTCCCGTCGGGCGACTTGGTGAAGCAGTGATGCGCAGTTCCGTGTGCGTAAGCGGTCGATTTCATCACGGGATTGAATTCATACTTCTTCCACGGGCCCAACGGGCTGTCCGAGGTGGCGTAGCCCACGGCGTATTCCGGATTCTCGAAGTGGCTGCCGGAGTAGGTGAGGTAGTAGGTGCCCTTGTGCTTCAGCATCTCGGCACCCTCGGTCACCGGCCACTGGTGGCGCTCCCACTGCTGGTCCGGCTTCACCATCATCTTCAGCGAGGAGACGTTCACGCTCGCCATGTCGTCATTCAGCTTGCCGCCCCAGATCTCGTTCCCCTCCTTGAAGGTCACGTAGTAGAAGTAGCGCTGGCCATCGTCATCCGTGAAGATGTGGCCGTCGATGCGGATGCTGTCCGGCTCGATCGGCTGCTGCTTCTCCTGCTTGAAAGGACCCGCCGGAGACTTGGCCGTGGCCACGCACATGCGCTCGTCCGCGGCGTAGTAGAGGTAGAAGGTGCCGTCCTTTTCCACGAGATCGGGAGCCCAGAAACGCGAGCGACCCCACGAGTCCTCGTTCTTCAGCGCGAAGCCCTCGTCTTTCCAGTCCACCAGATCCGTGGACGTGTAGAGACGGATGCCGCGGGTCATGCGCGGGAAGTCCGGCGTGTAAGTCGTATAAGCATAGTACTTCCCCTCGTGGCGGAAGACCATCGGGTCCGCGCATCCCGCCTGCACGGGATTCGTGTAGCTGCGGGCGAGCGCATCCGGACGATACGTCGCGATCTTCAGGTTCCGGAAAGACGCATCGCCATCCAGCGCGCGCAGGGCGATGCCGCCCTTTGCGAAAGCGGCATCGATGCCGTCGAAGACCGGCCACGTCTCCGCGGTGATCGGCTTTTCATCGATGTAGATCTTCGTGTTGTTCCCCGTCACTTTCAGCCGCAGGTAGTACCACTGCTTTGGCTTCACCTCCACGGGCCTCGCCGCGATGGTGCGCCACTTCGGATCCGTGGCACCCCACATGACCAGATTCCGCCCGGCGCTAACGCCCGCGTAGTAGCCGCGAAAAGCGTCCACGCCATCGGCCACGTCCGCCGCGCGGAAGACGATGCCCGCCTGCGCTCCGTCGCTCTCGCCGCGCACCTCCACATCCAGCACGAAGTCCCCCGCCTCCAGCCCGTCCAGCAGCGCCTTCGGCCCCGCGCCTCCCTTCACGCGGAGTTCACCGCCCTCGGCGGACCACTCGCCGCCGTGGGTCTTCCACGTGGCGGAGGAAAAATCGGAGAAGTCAGCCTTGAACGGCAACGTCGGCGCGGCGGCGAGAACGCCGGTCGCCGAGATGAGGCATGTGATGACACGGGCTAGCATGCACGAAACGTGTCCCACTGGCGGGACAGGTGCAAGCCGCGACAAGGACCCACCGTGCCAGCAGACGACCGCACCGCTTGCCGAGAAAGCCGCACCCGGAAAAATCGCAGTCCTCTTTCATCCAAGCCCCCTCGCACCAATCGCCACATCTGGAAGACCTTGCAAAGACACGCCATGCCCACGGCACCACGCCCTAACATGCCGGGCGGCGCTTTGCCATTTCCGGGCAAGTGAGGATTCCCTAGACTCGCCGCCATGGCCCTTTCCCGTGCTCTCACGAATGATCCCTCGGCCGCCCGACTGATCAGCCTGGCAAAGCTGGCGATGGCCTCGCAGATCCAGCCGCACGATGCCCACGGCCCCTACGTCATCGTCCAGACCGGCTACGCGCCGGGCGACCTGACCATGAAGGCCGCGGACCACCTGCTGGGGCGCTCCGGGGAATGGCTAGCGCTCCACTGGTTCGTCCGCCTGCCGGTGGAGGAGCGCCATGCCGAATTCGTCTTCGGCACGGCGGGCGAGGTGATGACCTTCATGGAATCCCTCACCGGCAAGGTGGTGGTCATCACCGGCCGCGAGGACCCCGGCACCGGCGCGCCCGAGGAGGACGAGTGGCACCGGACCATCACCGGGAGCTGAACGCTGGTCCAGCTCCCGTGATTCGCGGATCAATTCGCGACGATGTTCACGAGGCGGCCCGGCACGACGATCACCTTGCGGACCGTCTTGCCATCCGTCTGCTCCTTCACCCGCGGGGAGGCGAGCGCGGCGGCTTCCACGGTGGCCTGGTCGGCGTCCTTCGCGACGATGACCTTGTCACGCAGCTTGCCATTCACCTGCACGACCAGCTCGATCTCGTCGGTGACGAGCGCCGCTTCGTCATGCTTCGGCCACTCCGCATCGGCGAGCAGGGAGGTCCCACCCAGGCGCGAGTGGATCTCCTCGGTGAGGTGCGGGGCGAAGGGATTCAGCACGTGCAGCAGCAGGCGGAATCCATTCAGCGGCACCACCTCGGCCTGCGTGAAGGCATTCGTGCAGACCATCATCTGCGAGATCGCGGTGTTGAAGGACATCTTCGCGATGTCGTCGGTGACCTTCTTGATCGTTTCGTGGACCACCTTGAGCAGCGCCTTGTCGGTGCAGGGCACGTCCTGGATCTTCGATGACGTGACCCACTCGCCTGCCTGGTTTTCCTCGAAGGCGACGCGCCACACGCGGGCCAGGAAGCGTGAGACGCCCTC
This sequence comes from Luteolibacter flavescens, assembly GCF_025950085.1. NCBI lineage: Bacteria > Pseudomonadati > Verrucomicrobiota > Verrucomicrobiia > Verrucomicrobiales > Verrucomicrobiaceae > Neoluteolibacter > Neoluteolibacter flavescens. Next base: position 40,922 of record NZ_JAPDDS010000005.1, on the reverse strand, counting down.
GACGCCCTTCATGCTCCATGGCTTCACCTGCTCCAGCGGGCCCATGAACATCTCGTACAGGCGCAGCGAATCCGCGCCGTACTCGCGCACGACGTCGTCCGGATTCACCACGTTGCCGCGGGACTTGGACATCTTCTGCCCGTCCTCGCCAAGGATCAGGCCCTGGTTCACCAGCTTTTGGAACGGCTCGTTGGTCGAGACGTGGCCGAGATCGTGCAGCACCTTGTGCCAGAAGCGGGCGTAGAGCAGGTGAAGTACGGCGTGTTCCGTACCTCCGACGTAGAGATCCACCATGCCCGGCTTGTCGCCGCCACCCCAGTAGCTCTCGGCTTCCTTCGAGATGAAGCGGTCGCTTCTACGAGGATCGCAGTAGCGCAGGTAGTACCAGCAGGAGCCGGCCCACTGCGGCATGGTATTCGTCTCGCGGATGGAGCCGTCCGGCAACTCGACCCACTCGCGGGCCTTGCTCAGCAGCGGCTCGGGCGAGCCGCTCGGCTTGTAGTCCTCCAGCGGCGGCGCGAGCAATGGCAACTCGGCATCCGGCACCGCGTAGTGATGGCCATCCTTCCAAGTCAGCGGGAAGGGCTCACCCCAATACCGCTGTCGGGAAAAGAGCCAGTCGCGCAGCTTGAACTGCACGCGGCGCTTGCCCAAGCCCTTCTCTTCCAGCCACGCGATGATTTTCACCTTGGCCTCCGCCGTCGTCAGACCATCTAGGAAATCCGATTGGATCGCGACACCATGATCGCCAAAAGCTGTGCTGAAGTTCGCCGATTGAGCCACATAGTAATCGAAAGCCTGTGATGCCAGCGAAGGATCTTTGCTGGATGCAACCTCGATCAAATCGGTGAAAGTCCATTTCAGGATCTCATCTCCTGCCTTCACCTCTGCCCAAAGATGACCGCCATTCGCGGCCAACCACTTCAGATCAGGCTTCACAACCGCCTTGATTGGCAGCCCAAACTCGGTCGCGAACTCAAAGTCACGCTCGTCATGCGCGGGCACGGCCATGATCGCTCCGGTGCCGTAGCCCATCATCACGTAGTCGGCGATCCACACCGGGATCTGCTCGCCGTTCACGGGATTGGTCGCATACGCGCCGGTGAAGACACCGGACTTGTCCTTGTTCAGGTCGCCGCGCTCAAGATCGGACTTCGCAGCGCAGGCGGCGATGTAGGCATCCACCGCAGCCTTTTGCTCCGCGGTGGTGATCTCCGCGACATACGGATGCTCCGGTGCGAGCACCATGTAGGTGGCACCGAACAAGGTATCCGGACGCGTCGTGAAAACGGTGATTTCCAAGGCTTGCGGCAGGGATGCCGCAGCCACGGTGAAGACGACCTCCGCACCCTCGCTGCGGCCGATCCAGTTCTTCTGCAGCAGCTTGATGCCTTCCGGCCAGTCGAGCGGGTCCAGCTCGTCGATCAGGCGCTGGGCATACTTCGTGATGCGCAGCATCCACTGGCGCAGCGGACGGCGCTCCACGATGTGGCCCTTGCTGCGCCACTCCTCGACTTCCTCGTTTGCCAGCACGGTGCCGAGGTCGGGCGACCAATTCACCGGGGCCTCGTGGACGAATGCCAGGCGCACCGCATCGATCTGCTCGCGCGTCCAGCCCTTCGCCTCCAGCTCGGCCACCGGCTTCGCCTTGCCCGCCTCCTCGTCGAAGTACGACGAGTACAGTTGCAGGAAGATCCACTGGGTCCACCGCACGTAGTCCGGATCGGTGGTGGCGATCTCGCGGTCCCAATCGTAGCCAAAGCCCAGCGACTTCAACTGGCGCTTGAAGGTGGCAATGTTCGCCGTGGTCGTGATCGCCGGGTGCTGGCCGGTCTTGATCGCGTACTGCTCCGCGGGCAAGCCAAAGGAGTCCCAGCCCATCGGGTGCAGCACATTGTAGCCCTGCCGGCGCTTTGCCCGGCCGATGATGTCCGTGGCCGTGTAGCCCTCGGGGTGGCCCACGTGGAGGCCGCTGCCGGAGGGATACGGGAACATATCGAGCACGTAGAACTTCGGCTTCGTGGCGTCGAAATCGGCATCGCCCGGATTCGGCGTGCGGAAGGTTTTCTCCGCGTCCCAGCGGTCCTGCCAGGCAGGCTCGAACTGGTCGAAGGGGAACGGTTTGCGGCGGTCAGACATGGCGGGGCGCGGAAATTGGCGAAAGCGGCTGATCTTGAAAAGGAAAACCCCGGGGTCCCGGTCATCGCCGGGTCCAGACTGCCCTGGCGAGGTCCAGCGAGTAGGAACCGGAGAGTGACGACTTCGTGATTTCCCCGCTCTCATCGGCTGCCAGGACATTCCCTTGGAAAACCCGGATGCATCCGTCCCCCAGCTTCGCCTGATGGGAATGGATCCAGCCGGGCGACTCCCCGCTCGTGGCCACCCGCTCCATCGCCCCGCTGCCAATATGGAAGCGGAAGACCTGCGTCTCGCCCGAGAATGCCTCGCGGGTCCGCCGATACCCGAGATTCCCGATCACATAGATCCACTCCCCGACAAGCGTCGCGGAATGGAAGTCGGTGGGCGGGAAGACCTCCTCCGGGTAGCCGAGGATCTCGAAGCCACCTTTCCCGTCGTGGATGATCACGTCATTGTAGATGCAGAAGTCCGGGTCGTAGTGGTCCTCGTGCTCTCCAGCGATCTCGATGAAGCGACCGTCCGGCAGCGGGGTGATCGACGTGCCAAGGCGATCATGACACCAAACCGGATCTCCCCGGTCGGTGGAGTCCTCGCCAAAATGCTTCGCCGCCCGATACCCGGTCCAGCCGTTGCGGACCATGGCATTCCAGAAGGGCACGTTCATCCGCTCGGGATTTGCGGTGCCAAATCGACGCGAGCTACCTTGGTCATACTCCGCCCGGCTGACCTGCAATTCATCGCGGGTTCCCAGACCGATCCATTCGCGCAGGGCCTCCCTTTCCAGATGCGCGGGATTCTCGCCGAGATCGAGGAGGCGCTGGATGATCCTCGGGTGGGTCGCATCGGAGATAAGACGCGTGCCCTCATGCTTGCCCGTCTCCCAGTCCGCACCGGCCTCAAGGAGGATCTCGAAACAATCTGCCGCTGAATGATCGACCGCGTCCATCACCGGAGTGTGGCCAAAACCATCCTTCACCGCCGGTGAGAATCCCTGGTCCAGCAGCCAACGCAGCATCGCCGCGTCGTCATGGTTCATGGGGTATTGGAGCGCCGTCCTACGGCAGCGGCCTCTGGCATCCCTGTTTGCTCCTTTTGAAAGCAGCATCTCCGCCTTCCCGATGTCACCAGCGTGCACCGCCAGCAGGAATGCGGATCGCTCCCAGTAATCCTCCACTTCCATATCCGCACCTCCGTCCACAAGCTCGCAAACCTCTTCGATCGTTCCCAAGGCGACCGCCCTGTGAAGCGGTGCCCACTCCAATGGATCCGGATCGGCCCCGAGATCCAGCAACCTTCTTACCTCCTTGAATTCTGCGGTTCGCGAAAACAATCGCAGTGCCGATTCCCCATGGCTCGTAAGACCATCGACAGGCCAACCCGCGCCTACCAGCAATTCGACAACGTCCATTCTCCCGGCGAAGATGGCCATCATCACGGGTGTGTAGCCATGTGCCGAGGCAAACGCCGGATTGGCTCCGAGCTCGGTAAGACGCTGTATTTTCTCCAAGCTTGCGTCAGCCACAGCGACAGACAGCACATCGGGATGCTCCTGATCTGCTACGCTCACGTATCCGGCGGTGATCTTCCTAGCCTCCTCGAGGAGAGCCCTCGTCTCCTCATCCAAATCAAGGTTAGCGATATCCGGCATTTGGAAATCTGGAACCGCAGCCACTGCTTTCATCACGAGCGCATTCACGTCCGCTCCGCGATCCACCAGAAGATCCAACACTTCGACCCCTGCCGAATCGCTCAAACATGCTGCCATCAGCGGCGTGTGGCCCTCGGAATCACGATGATCTACCTGCATCCCTTGATTGAGTATCCGCTGTATCTCATCAAGGTCTCCCACCCGAGCGGCCACGTGCAAATCGTCCATACAGATAACTTCTTCTCCGAAAGCAATATCCTCCGGAAGCGAAAAGAAAAACCCCGCCGCGGCCGTGGCCGGGCGGGGTGCTTTCACGGTGGGCGCGGGGGCCGACCGGCGTGATGGGGCTCCGTATCAGGCGGCAGCGGCGTAGTGCGGCTGGGCCTTCGTGCGGGACGCGGTCTCGACGCGGCGCAGGGCAGAGAGCGTGGTAGCAACGTGGGCGCTGAGGTCGGACAGCATGTTGCCAGTGCGCTCGCTGCGGGCGGCGGGGCGATTCCGGCCTTCCAGCGTGCGCTGGAATTCCTTCTCCCCGCGCTCGCACTCGGCGCGCAGGCGCTTGCGGAACTGCGGATGCACCTGGCAGACGAAACGGATCCACGCGCGGTGGACCGATGCCTCGCGGCTGCCTTCCAGGGACGGCTCCATGCCGCACTCGGCGATCACGGCGGCGAGTTCCTCCACCATCGCCTCGCGGGTCTCGGCAGACCGCTCGCAGAGACGGATGAACGCGGAGTCCGTCGAAAAATCGGCCGCCAGGCGGAAGCCGTCGATGGAGTCATTCAGGCGGGTCAGGATGTCCTGCAGGGAAGCGGCCTCGGGGTTGGGGCGAGTGGTGGTTTTCATCGTGCCCATCCTTTCGCAGGGCATATGCCGGGATGGCACGGCGCACTCTCCACTCTGAAAATCAGCGACTTTCCCCTGACCCCGCCGTCCCCTTGGGGAACCCGTTAGAGGCAGCGTGCAACCTGTTTGTTGCGCTCTGCCTCCCGCGGGCGGTCCGCATGCCTTACTCGGCCTTTTCCTCGGCCTCCTTCGACTTGGCGATCAGCTCGGTCAGCTTCTCGATGTAGGCCTTCGTGCCGCCCTTCAGTTCGCCGAGGTCTTCGGAGAGCTTCTTGCCCTCGGCATCCAGCAGCCAGACGGTCGGGTATCCACCGGCGAGGTACTGCTTCTTCAGCTCGGCATTCTGCTTCTTGATCTCCGCCGGCTGCTTCTCCACGAGGTCCTTCTTCCGCGGGAAATCGGCTTCCATCATGATGACATTCGCCTTGGCGAATTCCTGGAACTCCTTCGAGGAGAAGACTTCCTTCTCGATCTTGATGCACCAGGCGCACCAGTCGGAGCCGGTGAGATTGATCAGGATCGGCTTGTTCTCGGCCTTGGCCTTCGCCTTGGCCTCTTCCCAATTGGTCATCCAGCCCTCGCTGCCAAAGGCGAACGAGGCGGTGGCAGCGAGCACGGCGAGCGAGCGGAGCAGCGTTTTCATCGGGGACTAAGACGTCATCTCACGCGCCGGTATTCCACGAAAAAACCCCGTCCCGGCAACCACGCCGGGCGGGGCCGAGCTGCCATGAACAGCTCACTCCTATGAAACCAGTCGCTCAATCGAGCTTCTTCTTCTCGAGCGCCTCGTCGAGGTGCTTCAGGAAGGCCTCGGTCTTCGGATACTTAATGGCGAAGAAGCGGTCGAACTCCTTGCCCTCGGCATCGAAGAGGATGACCGTGGGGAAGCCCTCGATCTTGTACTTCTCGAAGTGGGGTTGGTTCTTCTTCTTCAGCTCCTTGTCGCCATTCGGGAAATCGAGCTCCACGAGGATGAAATTCTTGCTGGCGGCATCCACGAACTCCTTCTTGGAGAAGACGTTCTTGCGCATCGCAATGCACGGCGGGCACCAGTCCGAGCCGGTGAACTCGACCAGCACGGGCTTCTTTTCCTTCTTCGCCTGGGCGAAGGCCTTTTCGAGATCGGTGGACCAGCCCTCGAGCTCCTTTGAGAATGCGGAACTGACCATTGCGGCGGCACCAACGGTGAAGGCGGCGAGGTAGGTGATGGCTTTCATTGCTTGCCTATAGGCGTAACATCGCTGGCGATTATTTCAAAATTCTTGGCCCCGATCGGGTAGAACGCTACCCACGGCCATGCCTTCCGACCCGCCGATCCTGGTCATCGCCACCCGCAACGCGCACAAGACGCAGGAAATCCGCGAGATCCTCGGCGACCGCTACCAGGTCATGGACGTCAATGACTTCCCGGATCTGCCCGCTGTCGAGGAGACCGGCACCACCTTCCTGGAGAATGCCACGCTGAAGGCCATCGCGATCAGCCGCCACGTCCCCGGGCTGGTCCTCTCGGATGACTCCGGCCTGGAGGTGGACGCCCTCGGCGGAGCCCCCGGCGTGTGGTCCAGCAGTTATGGCGGAGAAGAGGGAAATCACCCGAAGAACAACGCCCGGCTGATGGACGAGATGGCTGGCAAGGACGATCGCTCCGCCCGCTTCCGCTGCACCATGGTCCTCGCGGAAGGCGGCCAGGTGCTCGGCGACTTCAGCGGCACCGTGGAGGGACGCATCTTCGGCGAGGCGTATGGCGCGGGCGGCTTCGGCTACGATCCGCTCTTCGCTCCGGAGGGCCATGACCGGACCTTCGCGGAACTCGGCGCGGAGGTGAAAAACTCCCTCAGCCACCGCGGCCGCGCCTTGGCCAACGTGGTCGCGTGGCTGGAATCACGCGCTTGATTTTCCTGCCGCGCCCGACCGACCGATCTGCTAGATCCGCGGCGTGGATGCAGGTGTCAGCAGTGAATCGAGCGTCGGATGCGGGCCGCGGATCTTCGGCATCTTCTGGACGGCCTTCAGCTCGATCTTCCTTTTCCTCGGCATCTGGCTGACGTGGAGCGCCATCGAGTCGCGGGGCTGGGACACCGTGCCGTGCATAATCGAGCGCTTCGAGATCGTCGCCGACCAGTCGCAGAAGCAGTCCTTCCGGCCCGACCTGTCGTATCGCTACGAGGTGGATGGGCACTCCTACACCGGCACCCGCCTGTGGAAGGACAAGGAAGGCAGCGATGACTACGAGGATCTGGCAGAGATCCGCGAAGGCTACGCCATGGGCCCGGAAGGGCCGCTGGCCACCATCGCGAATGTCACTGCCGAGTGCCGGGTGAAGCCGGGCGAACCGCAGACCGCCGTGCTGATCCCGTCCGGCGGAGCGATGATCTGGGGCGGGCTTGCCTTCGCGGGCTTCGGCGGATTCTTCGTGCTGATCGGTCTGGTCATGATCTTCACCGGCGGGGGCAGGAGGTCGATCTCCGGCGGGAGAAGCGGCGGCACGGACAGCCCCCTGCTGGGAATTGTCTTCTTCCTTTTCTTCGGCTGCGCCGGGCTCGCCGTCCTTGTCGGCCTGGTCATCCCGAAGGCTCTGGAATGGGCCGACATGCGCGGCTGGCAGGAAACCGAAGCCGAGGTGATCTGGAGCCGCGTGACGAGCAAGAGCGACAGCGATGGCACCACCTACGCCGTGGACATCTTCTACCGCTACGAGGTGGCCGGACGGGAGTACCGCTCGAACCGCTACAACATCCTCGGCGGCTCCTCCTCGGGATCGAAGGGCAAGCGCGAGATTACCCGGGCGCATCCGGAGGGCTCGAAGCTGACCGTGCTGGTAGATCCGCAGAAGCCGTGGCGTGCGGTGGTGGATCGCAGTCTCGGATGGTGGGGACTTTTCGCGCTCTTCCCCCTGCCCTTCCTCGCGGTCGGCTTCGGCGGCGTGTGGGCGATTTTTAGGAAACGTGGCACGCAGCCCGGCGTCGCCCGCCGTCGCGCGCGCAGCGGCGGTCACGTCGCGGTGGCCCGGGCCGCCCGGCTCGACGCGAAGTCGCTGCCTGCCGACCGGTGGGTGCGCGCGGGAGGATCGCGGGTGGGCACATTCATCGGCTTTCTCGTATTCACGCTCTTCTGGAATGGCTTCATGACCATCTTCCTGCGCGAGTTCTCGGGCTTTTCGGACGGTGGCTTTGGCAAGGTGATCGGCGGTTTCGCCGTGCTGTTCATGATCCCGTTCTTCCTCGTCGGCATCGGGATGATCGGGGCCACCTGCTATACCTTCCTTTCGATCTTCGCGCCTCGCTTCGAGGTCCAGCTCGTGGGAGGCGGCCTGAAGCCCGGGCGCTCCGCCCGCCTCCAGTGGCGGCGTGCCGGGGGCCGGGGTGAGCCGAAGGAGTTCACGCTCCTGCTGATCGGGCGCGAGGAGGCGACGTATTCGCAGGGCTCCAGCACGACCACGGCGAAGTCCGTCTTCCACGAGGAGGTGCTCTTCGAGACGAGGATCCCGCAGGCCATGTCCGCCGGCGGAGTCTCGCTGAGGATACCGGAGGACTCCGTGCCGACCTTCCATGGGAAAAACAACCGCATCGTCTGGAGCGTCTCGCTGCACGCGAATATCCCCCGGATGCCCGACGTCCGCGACGAGCGCGAAATCTTCGTCCATCCCCACGACCCCTCGGAACTGCCATGAACTCCGCCACCATCACGATCGACCGCCGCGACCTGCGCCCGTACGAGTCGGTCTCGGGACAGGTGCGCTGGGAGCTGGAGAAGGACCCGCGCGAGCTGGAGCTGCGGCTGTGCTGGTTCACCCGCGGCCGCGGCACCGAGGAATCCCGCACCATCCAGGTCCTCTCGCTGGGCGATACCCGGCGCGGCGAGCGCGCCTTTTCCTTCCCCCTGCCCGCCGAGCCGTGGAGCACGAATGGCACGCTGATCCGCATCACCTGGGCACTGGAGGTGGTCGCCAGGAAAGTCGGCGCGCTCGGAGTCGAGGAATTCACCGTCTCGCCGCAACGGCGGGAAATCGTGCTGCGCGAGGTGCCGGACGCCCGCTCCATCGGCAGGGCCGGGAGATGGGCGAAGCGCCTCGGCTTCCGGAAGGTGAGAACTCATGAGGGCCGGTGAGAATCCCTTCGCCCCCGGCAGGCTAGAGCGCTTGCTGGGCTACGATCCCGCACTGGCCGGGACGACCTGGGAGGCGCTGGAGTCACGGTGGCACGATCTCGGCCGCCGCGCCGCCGTCACCGGACACCGCGGCGCGGGCAAGAGCGCCCTGCTCCGCGCCTGGGCACAGCGCTGCGACTCCCCCGTGGTGCTGCATTTCAATGAGCAGCGGCGTCGGCTGGACGAAGCGGACCGGCAGCAGATCGCCACGGGGGCAGGGCGGGTCTGGATTATCGATGGCGCGGACTACCTCGCCCTGAGGGATCGGCCCGCGCTTCATCGCGCGGCGAAGGCCGCTGCGGGCATCCTCGTCAGCCGCTACCGGGCCCGGGGATGGCCGGAACTCCTGCGGCTGAAATCCACGCCGCAGCTTGCGGGAGCACTGTTAGAGAGGATTTCGGCTTCCCACGCCGGGCAATTCCGGTTTGACCTCGATGCCCGATTCCGGCGCTGTGACGGAAATCTCCGGGAATTCTGGCTCGCCTGCTACGACGATCTGGCGGGTAGAAAGGTTTTGTAAAAATTTCATAAATCCATAAAGTCCGCATCATGAAACGACTTTTGACCCTGCTCGCCCTGCCGGTCCTGGCTCTCGGGTTCAGCTCATGCGCCAGCCAGGTGAAGGCGAAGCAGTCGGTCTCCTACCAATTCCGGGACGGCCAGACGGCCAAAGTCGTCAATGGCATCGCCTACGCTCCCAAGCGCGCGCCGCTGGCCGTGAAGAAGGCGATCGCCGCCGGTAACCGCCTGCAAAACAAGCCCTACAAGTGGGGCGGCGGCCATGCCCGCCACAATGACAGCGGCTACGACTGCTCCGGCACTGTCTCCTACGTCCTGCGCGAGGCGGGCCTGCTGAAGGGCTCCATGCCCAGCAGCGGCTACTACAACTATGGCAAGAAGGGCGAGGGCGACTGGATCACCGTCTATGTCCGCAGCGGCCACGTCTTCATGACCGTGGCAGGTCTCCGCCTCGACACCGGCTGGGGATCGGACCGCTCCGGCCCGCGCTGGCACACGCGCACCCGCCCCGGCAAGGGCCACGTGATGCGCCACCCCGCGGGGCTCTGAAGCGACCACAGGTCCCTCCTGCCCCGTGATTTATGGGCTTGCAGTGAAAGCAGCGACCGTGTAGCGGGATCAAAGTCCGGCGCAGAATTCCGGACACGCTTCTACCGGCCGTGGCGCCATTGGCTGTGGAAGTGGTTTGGATCAATTGGCGTTGCGACTACAGACAATGGACATCTACGTGGGCAATCTGCCCTTCAGCGCCACCGAGGAAGAAGTGGCAGGACTCTTCGCCGCCTTTGGTCCGGTGGAGAAAGTTAAAATCGTCATGGACCGCGAAACAGGTCGTCCACGTGGCTTCTGCTTCGTGACCCTGTCGGACTCCTCCAAGGTCAAGGAAGCGGCAGACGCCGTGAACGGCCAGGAGCTGGGCGGGCGCCCGCTTCGCGTGAACCCGGCCGAACCCCGCGAAAGCAAGCCAGGTGGCTTCGGCGGCGGCGGCGGTGGTGGTGGACGCGGCGGCTTCGGCGGTGATCGCCGTGGCGGCGGTGGTGGTGGCGGCGGCGGCTACGGCGGTGATCGTCGTGGCGGCGGCGGTGGTGGCAAGGGCGGCTACGGCGGCGGCGGTGGTGATCGCCGCGGCGGCGGTGGCAAGGGCGGCTACGGTGGTGGCGGCAAGGGCGGCTACGGCGGTGGTGGCGGCGGCTACGGCGGCGGCGACGACTGGTGATCCATCCAGCCTGACCTGATATCTTTTCCCAAGGCCCTGCCCTCCTCACGGAAGGCGGGGCTTTTTCTTTTTCCCACGCCGGGCGGACAAGTGGCGGGGCTCCCCTTGGGCTTGCGGCATGGGCGTGAATGACGGATGCTCCGCCTACTCCCATGGCCCCCGCTTCCGTCAATGTCGCCCGCCTGATCTACCTGCTGGTCTGCGAGAGCGCCGGAGTGGCCATCGCCCTGAGCACGAAGGGCACGCCCGTGGAGGTGTCGATGACCTCCGGCCTCATCGCCGGGCTGGTGGTCGGCGGCTTCTTCATCTGGGTGGAGTCGCTGATGAAGGGCTTCAGCCTGCGTGGCTTTTCCACCGCCACCTTCGGCCTGCTGGTCGGGATGTTCTGCGCCTGGCTCATCACCCGGGTGGATATCTCCGCGCTGGTGTCCCTCGCGCTGCGCTACCGGCTCCTCGCGCAGGATGGCGTCGATGACGTGGCGGCGGAGTCGCTCATCAGCACGGCCACCTTCGCCATCCAGACGATCCTCTACGCCAGCCTCGGCTTCCTCGGCGCGGTGCTGGCGCTGCGCAGCAGCCGGGACGACTTCGCCTTCATCCTGCCCTACGTCCGCTTCCGCCAGGATAGCAGCACCGGCCAGCCCGTGGTGCTGGATGCCGAGGCCGTGATGGATGGCCGCGTCCCCGGTGTGGTGCGGGCCGGCTTCCTCCACGGCCGTCTGGTGGTTCCGCGCTTCGTGCTGGATGAGATCCAGGTCCTGGCGAACTCCCCCACGCCGGCCAAGCGCCAGCGTGCCGAGCGGGGCCTCGCCTGCCTGGAGCAGATGCGCGCCTCACGCGACATGCAGGTGAATATCGAGGACGCCTCCGCCGTCTCCGGCGACGAGACCATCCACGGCCGGCTGCTCCAGATGGCCCAGCTCCTCGGTGCACGCCTCCTCAGCACGGACGAAAATCTCTGCAAGGTGGCCAAGCTCCGCGGCCTCGAGGTCCTGAACCTCGACGACCTGCTCGATGCCCTGCGGCCCTCCGTCGCAGTGGGCGAAAAAGTCCGCCTCGCCCTGGTCCGCGGCGGCAAGGACGACCACCAGGGCGTGGGCTACCTGCCGGATGGCACGATGATCGTGGTCAACCACGCCTCGCCAAAGATCGGCACCACCCAGGACGTGGTGGTCATCAGCACCCTCCAGACCAGCGGCGGTCAGATCCTCTTCGCCGAGCTGGCAGGCGCTTGATCACGTGTGCCCTTTGCGGCGCGCGCACTTGCTCTTCACGACGCAGGGCCATCCAGCGCATTTTACTTTGAACTGTAGCCGCCCCGCAGGCATCGGAGAAAAGCAGATCGAACCGCGAAAAACGCGAAATCCCGCGAAATTTTTGACTCTGGATTTCTCTTCCTGCCTTTAGATTTCGCGTCTTTTAGCGTTCTTTCGCGGTGAAATGGAGGCTTCGACCCATTGAGAGAGCGGACCCCAGCCATCCCCCAGAAGCGGCTACGACTTTGAGTGAAGCGCTTTAGAGCGCTCCTCGTCCCCGGACCGGCTCCTCTCCACGGACCACCCGGGCACAAAAAAGGAGGGGACCGGCTGGCCCCCTCCTTGAAGTGATGTTTCTTTAAACGGTCAGCCGGGATCAGCGGAGGTCGTCCAGCGCATCCAGACCGCCGCTGCGGCCCTTGCCAGCCGAGGTGGCGGGCAGGAAGCGGTAGTAAACTTCCAGCATCAGCGTGTTCAGGCACTGGAGGTAGATGTCCCGGGAGGTGCCAGCCGCCTCGGTGCCACGGACGTGGACCAGTGCGTCATTGCGGGCGACCTGGCCGTTCTCAGTCTTGAAGGAGCCGTCGCCATTCTGGGCAGGCAGGATGTCCTCGAGGATGGCCTTGTTCATGGCTTCCCACTCCTTGCCACCGGCATTCCGCATGGCCTGCACCGCGTAGTACCACGCGTAGAGGTCACCGTTCGGGCCATTGTAGCGCATCGTGTAGAGCGGCGAGAACTCGGCGTCCTTCACACGAGCACCCGGCTTGTTGCGGAGCTCCAGGCCTTCCATGATCAGGCTGAGTCCACCGCGCACGGCACGGCTGGAGGACTTGTCCCACTGCTGGAGGCAGAGCACGCCCACCGCGGTCAGGCCGGGGTTGGCATTCCGACCGGTGTAGGCGAAGCGGCCATTGTCGAGGTAAGCCTCGCTCTCGAGCCACTTCACCGCGTTGCGGGTCGCCTTGTCCAGGTCCTTGATCTTCACGCCGGAGGCCTTCGCCGCCTTGAGCGCCTGCATCTGCCAGCCGGCGACCGAGAGGTCATTCCGGTCCGACTCGGCCTTGTAGTGGTAGTCCCAGCTACCGGCTGCGGTTTGGCCGTTCACGATCAGCGTCGCACCGTTCAACACGGCTTCTTCCAGGTTTGGCACCGGGAATTGAAGGCCGCGGGAGAAGGTCAGTGCTTCCGAGAGGGCGTAGGTGGCGATCGCATGCTCATACACCCAGGAGTTTCCGCTGAAGTTCGAGGCCATCTTGCCCTCGTTCTGCATGGAAATGTTCACGAGGTAGGTGATGCCGCGGCTCACATTGTCGCCGTATTCCTTCGACTGCGTGTTTTCGCAGTGACCGAGGTAGCAGAGCAGCGAGAGACCCGTCATGGCCACCTTGTGGGCATTGCCCCAGGAGCCGTCGGAGTTCTGCTTGCCCTTCAGCCAAGCGAGCGACTTCTTCACCCCTTCCTCCACGGCTGGGGTGCCGCCCGCGTCGCGGAGCATCGCGAGACGCTCGCTGTCGGTGCAGCGGCCCTTCATGATGGTCGGGATCAGCGCGCCGATGCCGAGGCCACCGGAGCCCATGCCCTTGCCCGGGCCCCTGCCGGAGCCGATGCCGGTGCCATCGCCCGTGCCACGGCCACCGCCGGTGCCGCCGCCTTCGCCGGCCTCCGCCATGCCCATGTCCATCGGCAGGCCGGTGTCCATGAGTTCGCTGGAAGTATCCGGCAGGGTGAATGCCGCATTCGTGGACGTGGACGCGATCCGGCGGGTCGCCGCCGGGCTCGTCATCATCCGCTTCTGCTGCTGGAGCTTGTGGCTGACTTCGCCACCCTTGCCACCGCCGCCGCCGCCGCCGGGGAGGAAATCGACTTTCTCCGGCGTGGGCTCGACCCACTGCACGAAGTAGAAGATCGCCAAGGCGAGGAAGACGAGGTGGACGATGACCGAGATCGAGAAGGCACCGAGGCCCATCTTGCGGATGAGCTTCTTCATATTGCTCTCCTCCTGCACCTCGGGAACCTGTTGGTATTCGTCGTACATGACCGCTCGATTCTTAGGGGGTTACTGGGGCGGCACCTCGAAGGTCACGTTCTCGATGCGTGCCACGGCAAGCGCATTGAGAACGTCGATAACCCGCTGGTACGGGGCGAATTCATCCGCCATGATGGTTACAACGACCTTGTTGCCGGAAACATTAGATGCTTCCGCGAGACGGAGCATGTTTGCAGCCAGTTCCCGGAGTGCCGAGTCTTCCGGAGCGCCGACCGGGTCTTCGTTGAGCAGCACTTCGCCGCTCTCCGTCACCTGGATCTGGGTTTCCTCGACCGTGATCGGCTCGTCGGTCTGCATCGTGCCCGGCAGCTTCAGGTTGAGTTCGTTCTCAACTACCTGCTGACCCGCCATGACCATGAAGAAGAGCATGATCACGAAGACCACGTCGATCATCGGCGCGATCTGGAAACCGATGTGAATCGAGTCCGGTTCCTTACGCTTTTTCTTTTTGTGAGCCATCGTCGTGAGGTCAGTTCATGCGGTTCATGCCGGAGAGCGAGATGTCGTCGACGCCGCCGGCCGCGAGCTGCTCGATGACCTTCTGAACCTCCACGGCCGGCGTCGAAGCGTCGGCACGGATGATCATCTTCAGCTTGGGATTCGCGGCCTTTGCAGGCTCCACGAAATCCTTCAACTGCTCCAGCGGGTCGCAGACGACGTCCCCGTAGGAGACCCGTGCGCGGCCAAGCGCGGTGTCCCAGTCGATGTTCACCACCGCCTGGTTCTTCATGTCGTTCTCGCGCTTCTTCGCCTCGGGGGCGACTGGCAGCGAGATCGACTTGTCGATCTTCATCACCTGATCCGTGGTGATGCTCATGAAGAAGATAAGCATCACCAGGAGCACGTCGATCATCGGGGCGATCTGGAATTCCGGATCGCTCCCGTCTCCTCCGCCAGCGCTAGCCATGGGGTTTTATAGTTGAGGGTAAGGAACGGACAAAACGGGACGATATCAGGCAGCAGGCTGACCTTCGTTCACCCAGTTTGGCAGGGCGGCGTAGGTCACTTCCTCGCCGATTTCCAGGCCGTGGAAGTGCTCGTACGGCATGTTGCGGAAGAGGCTCAGGACGGTGTCCTCCAGCACGTGCATCTTGGCGAGCAGGCGGTTGCGGAGGATATAGAAGAAGGTGAAGGCCGGGATGGCGACGATCAGACCGGACGCGGTGGCGACAAGCACGTGACCGATGGCGTTCGAGAGCGCGGCGGTGTCACCGGCACCGGACTGGCCGAGCGATCCGAACGCGTCCATCATGCCGACGACCGTTCCGACCAGACCGATCATGGGCGTACAAACACCGATAACGGAGAGGTAGTTGATCTTGTTCTGCATGCGGGCGTTCTCACGACCAACTTCCACGAGGAGGGCTTCCTCGGTCTGCTCCTTGCCCTTGCCGACGAAGGACAGGCCGTACTTCACGCAGTTGTTGAAGGGGGCCACGGTGGACTTCATCACCTGGTAGGCATTGACGTAGTCACCCGCCATGAAGAGCTGCTGGGCCTTCTCCACTTCCTCGGGCGGAGACATGCGGTTGTTCGACGTGCGGAGCATGACGTCGATGAAGAGGTAGATGGTCAGCACCGAGGCGGCGCCGATGGGCCACATGACCCAGCCACCCTGCTTGAGGGTGTCCATCATGGACTTCGATTCGCCCTTGGGCGCTGCGGCGGCCTCGCCGACAGGAGCGTCCTGGGCCATCGAGGTTTCGATCATGGAACCGGCAAACAGCGTGACGACCCCGGCGAGGAGGACGACCCGGAAAACTCGGGACAGGCGGTTGAAGAGGGAACGGGTATTCATTGGATCTTTTCGGGTCGGATGCTCAGTTGGAGTTTTCTTCGGAATCGGTTTCCGGGGCTGGAGTAGCAGCGTCTGTCTTTTTCGGTTCGAGTTTGGACGTTTCGGTCTGGATCGCAGGGGCGTAGGGAGAGGCAACGTTGTCGGCGAGATAATCTTGGAGCAATTTCACGCCATCTTGCGGTCTACCGATCTGCTGCATGCCGCGGGCGGCATAGATGGTGCCTCGCACGGCCAGGTCCCGCTCGGCGGGATTGAAGACTGCCACACGCAGCCATGCCTTGATCGCCTCCTCCATCCGTCCGTGGGCGGAGTTGGTATTGCCGACCTCCAGCCACGCACGGGCGGAGATCCACGGGTCGGTGCTACGCTTTGCCAGCGCCTGGAGGGAGCTGATCTTGCTGTCGGGGCCATCGGCCGGAGCGACGATGGTCTTGAAGTCGCTGAGCATCGCGACGGAGGTGCCGGGAAGGCCCTCGAGTTCCTTGTCGGCGGCCAAGGCGGCAGCGGCCTTGTTGTCGCCCTTCGAAGCCATGGCGTCCATGCGCAGCATGCGCGCGCGGTGCCACCAGCCGCCCGGGACCTCGCGGTACGGCAGGAGTTCTTCCTCGATGCGGGTGAGGGCGGTGATTGCGCCCAGGAATTTGTCGGTCGCGATCTGGTTCCGCGCCTCCACTAGGTTGGCGGGCTCGCGCAGCGAGGTGCTCTCGATCTCGGAAGCCTTGAAATCCACCTTTCGCGCAGCAGCGCCGGTGACGACGGTGGCGGTGAATCCGCTGGCGGTGGGCTTTACGGATTCGGCGGGGATGCGCTGGCCGGAGCGAAGCACGAACTCCTCCACCGACTGGCCGTGGAGTGCGGCAGGCAGCAGGGCGAGCAGCGAAGCTGCGAACGCGAGCCGGGTTTTGGGAAACGGCATGGGGACGGGTGTTTTTAGAAGATTAGTTGAGGAGGGTTTTGGCCTTCTTGGCTTCCTCGGAATCCGGATGCTTGCGGATCAGCTCCTGGAGGGTCTTCCTCCAGCCTTCCTGATCTCCCTCCATGCGCAGCATGTCTGCGGCGCGGAGGTAGGCCTTGGTCACATACTGTGGGAAAGCACCGTGGGAGACGTAGACGCGCTGGAAGTAGGCGTGCGCGGCTTTCTTATTCCCGCCTTCCGACTCGATCTCGCCGAGTTCGTAAAGAGCACCGGCCTTCTCCACGCCACGCCAGTTGCGGGCGGCGACGACTTCCTCGAAGAGCTTCTTCGCATCCACGCTGCGCTTCTGCATGCGCAGGGCCTGGCCCTTGCCAAAGGTGGCCTGCTTCAGGGTCTCGTCGGACGAGGCACGACCGATGGCGATGTCGAATTGCTTCACAGCCTCATCGTAATTCTTCTCAGCCAGGGCGATGCGGCCGAGACCGACCGGAGCGGCATCCGAGAAGGGCGACGTCGGGAAGGCATCGCGGAGGCGCTCATAGAGCGGCACAGCCTTTTCAAACTCGCCCTTGTCGAAGAGGTACTGGCCGATCATCGACAGAAGGATCGGGCCGAGGTCGTTCGGGTTCGCGGTATTCGCGATGGCACCCAGGCTGCGCTCGGAACGAGCCTGGTCGCGCATCATGCGAGCCAGTTCGGACTTCGCGAAGAGCACGCGGGCAACGTAGGCCGGGGTCTGGTTTTCCTCGGCGGTCTCGAGGTCCTTGGCGAGCGCGGCCTCGATGGCGTCGACATCCGGCTTCGGCGCGTCCTTCTTCACGCTGCGCGGCGGGACGTGCATGCCGGCAAGCTGGCTGAGCAGCATCTCCACATACTCGGAGCGGGGATTCTGGATGTCCTTGAGGATATGCTCGGAGAGCATCTTGCGGGCTTCCTCTTTCTTGTTCGCCCGCTGCAGCAGCTTGGTGAGCTCCGAGACACCGCGCAGGGTCATCGGATGGTCCGGATTGTCCTGCAGGAAATTCTTCCAGAGGGCTTCCAGATCGTCCCAGCGACGACCGCCGCGGAGGATATTGGTCGCCTGCTCCAAGGCGTATTCAAGGACGTTGCGGTCGCCGTTGGCATTGTCCACGGCGAGCTTGAAGTGAGTGCCTGCGGCCTCGAGGTCACCCTCTTCACCGCGGTTCTGGTAGGCATCGCCGAGCAGGGTGTGGATCTGGCCTTGGAAGGCCTTCGCCTGTGGATCATCGAGCAGCGACTTCATCGAGGGGATGAGGGTCGCGTAGTCCTTCAGCGCGAGCTGGATGATGCCGCGGCGGTAGCGGATGTCCGCGAGGAAGCTGCCATTCGGGAAGTTCTTCTCGTAGTTCTCGAAGGACTTGACGGTGTCCTCGTAGTTGTTGCGGAGGAAGTCGCAGAGAGCCCGGCGATAGACGTATTCCTCGAAGTCCGGAGCGCTCGGGAAGTCCTTGATGAGCAGGTCGTAGTCGGCAGCGGCCTTGTTGTAGTCGCCGGCCTGGAAGCGTGCATTGGCGAGCAGGGTCAGCATCTTCTCGCGGATCGGAGACTGCGGGCTCTTCTCCAGGAAGGAGGAGACGAAGTCCACCGCTTCCTCGAACTTGCCGGTCTGGATCAGCAGCGTGGCATTCAGCTCGGCGACGGTCTCGAGTTGCTTTCCTTCCGGGTGATTTTCCAAGTAGCGCTTGGCCAGGACGCCGGAGGCATCCAGACGACCGAGGCGCCACTGGGAAATCATCGCGCCGAAGAGCGAGGTGGCGGCGTCTTCCGACTTCGGATTCTCGTCGGCGACGGTCTCAAAGGCGACGGAGGAGGGCCAGAAGCGCTCCATATTGAAATAGCAACGGCCGATGCGGTACTGGATGGTGGCGTCGTAGGTGTCCAAGCCGCGCAGTTCGCCGAGCACCGTTTCGTTGTTCGTGATCATGCCCGCGAGGGTCGCGGCTCGCTCCTCGATGACGCGGGGAGTCGGCTGCTTTGCCTTCACGGCGGCGGCGATGCGCCTGTCGAGATCCTCCTTGAGCTTCTTCGACTGGGCGAGGCGGGCTTCCTGGATCGCGATGACCTGGTTGCGCGGGCGGGCACTCGAGTAGGCCGAGAGCGCTTCGGCGTAGGCCTTCGCATCCAGATAAAGATCGCCGATCTTCACGAAGCGGTTGTTCACCACAACGATGACGTCCGGGTAGCCGGGATTCCGCTCGAGATCCTGCAAGATCTTGATGGCCTCATCGAGTTGGTCTGCCTCGATGTAGATATCCACGAGCTGGATGGCGGCGCGGAGCAGGCTGAGACCGGAGGACTTGCCAGCCATCGCGGTTTTCAGCGTCTGGGCGGCCTTGGGGTAATCTTCCTTCTTGATGTAGGCCTCGGCGGCGGCGAACCGGGCTTCTTCGGCAAAGTCCGGCTTCTTCGCGGCTTCGGCGAGGAAGCTCAGCGCCTCATCCGCCTTGCCATCGACCTGCAGGAGCGCACGACCGAGGATCAGTTGGACTTCCGGGACATTCTCGCTGTTCGGATCCTTCTTGAGGTAGGCTTTGAAAGTGTCGCCCGCCTTTTCATAGTCCGAGCTGAAGTAGTAGGCGAAGCCGAGGGTATAGAGGACATTCGGCGGGGCGTCATTCGGCCTGGCCGAAACGATGGACGAGAGCTGCTCGATCGCGACCGACCAGTTCTTCGCCTTGTAAGCGTTCATCCCTTCGTTGAACGCGCGGTTGAGGTCCACCTGGGCGTTAACCGTCAGCGAACAGAGCGGAAACAAAGCCACCAAAAGGGACTTCGAGACCCGATTTTTGGAAAAAATGGAGCACGCACGCACGTCAAGCGATTGGCATCGCGATCTGCGGGCGTCAACGCGAAATCCGCCGGTTAGTAACTGGCGCTCCTTTCTCGTCCTTTACGGAGGGCACTAGGACGATCCTTTCGTACCCGGGCGCGACTCCAGTGCCAACACATTGTCGGGACAATCCCGTCACGTGTCATACAAGACCCCCTGTTATGCAATTTTTTGCAGCAACTTTTCCGGGGCCTTCGGGTTCAACGACCTCCACCGGATCAGGTGTCGCGGTAATCTGGCACCTTGGCACACGATTCGCTCCCCCGCCACGACTAACAGCGAAAAAATGGGGTTGCCGCATCAGATCCGGACTCGTAGAAAGCGGAGTCTCGAATAGCGCGATCCCTAAATATCAAGCTTTCCAAAACAAACAGCATGACTTTCCGACTCGCCTCCGCCGCGGCACTGGTAGCCCTACTTTTCTCCAGCTGCGCCTCGGACTCCGATCTGACGGTTCTTTCCAAGTCCCGCTCCTACTCTGCTTCCACTTCTTCCTCCGGAAGCTACAGCGGCTACGCCACCCAGGCACCGGGCGGCTACACCACTGCCCAGCCTTCGCCGATCCTGTCCGCGGAAGCAGCCGGCAAGCCGAAGGACAAGCACGGCATGGCCTTCTACAAGCCCTCCGAGCGCAATCGCCTGGTCCGCACCACGGCCTACACCTGCTCCGAGGACGACCACATCCAGTACGGATCGAAGAACGCCACCGGCACCCCGCTCCGCTACACGGATCGCGTGCGCAGCGCCGCCGCTGACTGGGCCGTCTATCCGGTCGGCACCGTCTTCCGCATCAAGGGCATGCCCCAGCTCTTCGTGGTGGATGACTACGGCTCCGCCCTCACCGGCACGAATACCGTGGACATCTACACCCCCTCGAAGGCGCACATGGGTGCCTGGGGCCGCCGCAATGTGGAGCTGACCGTGGTGCAATGGGGCTCCTACGCCCGCAGCGCCGAGATCCTTTCCAAGCGCACCCAGTACGCCCACTGCGCGCAGATGTATGCGGCGATCAACCGCATGATGTCCCGCGCCACGGCCACCGCTGCGACGGCGGCACGCTGAGATTCTTCGCTTCCGGATTTACAGAACCCATGACCCGCGCCGAACGGGCCGCCCACGTGGACCGGCGGCTGGAGGAATGGTATCCGGAAACGCCGATCCCGCTCGATCACCGGGATCCCTATACGCTGCTCATCGCCGTGCTGCTGTCCGCGCAGTGCACGGATGCGCGGGTGAATACGGTCACGCCGGCGCTCTTCGCGCTGGCGGACACGCCTGACAAGATGGCGCTGGTGCCGGTGGAGCGGATCCGCGAGATCATCCGCCCCTGCGGGCTTTCCCCCCGGAAGTCCCAAGCGATCCACGAGTTGTCGAAGATCCTCGTGGAAAAGCATGGCAGCGTGGTACCCGCGGATTTCGCCGCGCTGGAGGAGCTGCCAGGCGTGGGCCACAAGACCGCCTCGGTGGTGATGGCGCAGGCCTTCGGCGTGCCCGCCTTCCCCGTGGACACGCACATCCACCGGCTGGCAAAGCGCTGGAAGCTCAGCGAGGGCCGCAACGTGGAGCAGGTGGAGCGGGATTTGAAAAAACTCTTCGCCCGCGACCGCTGGAATGCGCTGCACCTGCGCATCATTTTCTGCGGCCGCGAGCACTGCACCGCACGCGGTTGTGATGGGAAGACGTGCCGGATGTGCCGGGAGCTTTTCCCGCCACGGGCGAAAGCGGTGTGAAATCTTCCTTGCGGGAATGATGCCCGTTTTCAGACTCCGCGGTCAGACGCGTGGCGATGAATTCCAATGTGCCGGCATGCCGGAAGGCCCTCGCCCTGCTGCTGGCGGCCGCGCCGCTATTGCCCGCCCAGCAGGCCCCGGCACCGCCCCCTGCCGCCACGGCGGATGCCTCCGACCTCAGTGCCCGGGCGCTGGTGGAGATGGAGGCGGACCGCTGGAGTGAAGCGCTGGACCTGCTGACCCGCTGCGTGGCGCAGCAGGACGATGCGAAGGCGCTGCAGCTCTACGGCCCGTCCTTTGGCGTGACGTGGTATCGGAAGGGCATCTGCGAGCTGCGGCTGAAGCGCTGGGATGACGCCGCGAAATCCTTCGAGACCTGCTACGTCAAATTCCCGAATCCCTCCCGCATCGGAAACGGCAATGGGAAGGGAAGCGGCTCCGGCAACGGCAACGCCAGCACCGCCGCGAACATCTACCACAAGCGCGCGCTGCTCCGCTGGGGCGAGGCGGCTCAGGGAGCGGGCAGGCACGGGGAGGCGATCCGGCTTTTCGACAAGTTCATGGAGGAGCGCGACAAGACGCGCGACGATGAATTCGACCCCGGCTCTCATTACCTGAATCTGGCGATCTGCCACTTCCGCCTCGGGCAGATTTCCCAAGGCATCGAGTCGCTGGAGACCTCGATCCAGAACAAGCCGCGCTTCCGTGCGCCGGACAGCGGGATCATCGCGGCTTTCCAGGCATTCGTGGAGGCGACGATCGCGAAGCGCGACGAGAAGCCGCTGCTGTCCTTCCTCGGGAAATATCGCTCCGGGATCGTGCTGGAGCCCTTCGAGATGGAGCCCTACGCGGGCCTTTTCCTGAAACTCGCCGCGGATGCACAGGCGGCGGACATGGACGGGGCAGCGCTGGTGCTCTGCCAGCTCGTCCCGCCGAGCGACGTGATGACCGCAGACCTGAAGTCACGGCTGGAGCGTCTGGGAAATCGCCCCGAGGCGAAGGAACTCACGCGCACCGTGAGCAAGGCAAAGCTGCAGGGCTCGCTGGACGCGCTCGCGCAGAAGCGGACCGCGGGCGAGCCGCTGGAGGTGGCGCAGCTCGGCCTCGTCGCGGTGATCCACGAAAAGCGCGGCAATCTCCGCGGCGCGCTCGCGGCCTACCGGCAGCTCGAGCAGTACTATCCGAAGACCGCCAAGCGCGAGGACCACCTCTTCCATCTGGTCCGCACGACCGCCGTGCTCGGCGAGCCGACCGCGGAATGCGGCGAGCGTTTCCTGAAGGACTTCCCCGACTCGAAGCACGTGCCCGCCGTGCGCCGCCTGCTGCTGGCGTCGCTGTATCAGGCGGGCGACTACGGGTCATCCGTGCGGGTGGCGGACGAGCTGCTGCCAAAGCTTTCCGAAGGCTCGGCCGAGCACGATCAGGCGCTCTTCGTCCTCGGGGCGAGCCACTATCACCTCGGCCACTACGACCAGGCGCACCCGCTGCTCGACAGGCACGTGGAGAAGTATCCGCAGAGCGCGCAGCGCCAGGCCGCGCGCTACTTCCAGGCGTCGGACCTCGCACGCCTGCGCCAGTGGGGCGAGGCGGCGGCGGCGCTGGATCGCTTCCTCGCCGAGGACCCCGGCCTCTATCTACCCTTCGCGCTCTATGATCGCGCGACCTGCCACCTCGCGCAGGAGCAGGAGGCGGAGGCTTTGGAAAAGCTCGGTCGCTTGGAAAACGAATTCCCCGCCACCGAGGCGCTGGATGCCGCCCTCGCGTTGAAAGGCCGCATTCTACAGGGCGACGGCAAGACGGACGAAGCCATCGCCGCCTACACGAAGGCGCTCACTGCCGCGGAAGACCGGGATCACCCGGAGGTGGCCGCCGAATCGCTCTGCCAGCTCGTGACGCTGCTGGGCGCGCGGCCCGAGGCTGTCGCCCATGCGGATCGCTTCTGGAAAGCGCACGCCGATTCGCCGCTGCGGTTGCGCATGGCCGTGGTGCAGATCGAGGCGCTGGAGCAGGCGGGCCGCGGGGACGAGGCGCTGGGGCGCCTGCGCGAATGCATCACGCCGACCGAGGCCCCGGGGCTGCAGGACGCGATCGACCGCTATGCCGCGGCATATTTCGCGAAGCACGGACCCGATGAACTGGAGAAGCACTTCGGGGCTTTCCCCGGCATCGACCCTGCGGAGAAAGCGGCGACCGCGCGGCTGAAGATCGCCGTGATCGGCGTAATGGAAAAGCAGCCCGGCGAACCCGCTGCCACGCGCGTGAAGGCACTCTATCAAGAGCTGAAGAGCGGCTTCTCCCCGGCCGATCTCGCGCCCGCGACACTCGTGCAACTGGGCGATCATCTCCGAACGAAGACCTCCGCACCGCGTCAGGCGCTGCCGTATTATGAAGAGGCGCTGGCCCGGCCGGATGCCTCGCTGCACGTCGCCGCGCGCTTCGGCCGCGCCGCCGTGCTGGCCACCGGCAGCCCGGAGGAGAAGGCGGGAGCCATCGAGGACTTCAAGCGCGTGGCACTCGACGCGACCGACGAGGCGGTGAAGGACCTGGCGCGCTTCCGCATTGCCGAAACGCAATTCGCCGCAGGTGACTCCGGGCAAGCCGCCGAGACCGCGCGCCAGTATCTCGCGCTGGAGGGCGCACGCCTCGCACCGGAGGCGAACCTGCTACTAGGAAAGTCGTACGAAGCCCTCGCCAAGCCCGAGGAAGCGCTGGCCGCCTACCGCGAGGTGTGGAGCAAGTGGCAGGACAATATCCGCCTCTCCGCGCCCGCGATGGTCGCTTGGCTCGATCTCTCCGTCCGGCAGGGCAAGCCGGCCGACATCGTGCGCGAGACCGCACTCAACTACCTCGTGCGGACGAAGCCCGCCTTCGAAACCATGAACGAGGCGGAGAAAGTCATCTGGCAGGATGCCGAAGCACGCACCGGCGCGCTGGGCAGCCATCCCACACCGCCACCCGCAGTGAAGGAGGGGGAGAAGCCATGAGGTGGTATCTTCCCCTTCTCGCCCTCCTGACGGCAAGCGCCTCCGCGCAACAGACGGCGGAGGCATTCCTCATCGACTCCGCGGGCGGTAGCGAGCGCGTGTGGATCGCCTCCGCCACCCACGAGAAGATCCTCTACCAGAAGCAGGAGAGCGGCGGCGGGACCACCGAGGCCGCCAGATCCGGGATCGCGTCCATCTATCTGCTCGAGCCCGCAGCACTGAGCGAGGCGATGGACCTTTTCCAGGCCCGCCAATACACGGCGGCGAAGGTGAAATTCGCCGCGATCAAGGAGGACTACCAGGCGCTGAAATCGCTGCCGGACAATCCAGGAACCTTGGCCGGATATTATGAAATGGAATGCCTGCGGAAGACAGGCGACCTGGCCGGTCTCGGCAAGGCGCTCGCCGGATTCGACAAGAGCGGCCTGACCCGCAGGAACCAGCTCCGCCAGATCGAGCTGTACGCCCTGTGGGACGCAGTGCGGCTAAAGGACTGGCCGCGGCTCCAGGAACTCGCCACCGCGCGGATGAAGGAGCGCCTGCCCGGCGGGCAACGCGTGCAGGCCGCGTGGTGCCTGGGGCTCTCCCACGAATCTCAGGGGCGTCCGCGCGAGGCCATCGACGCCTACCAGATCGCGCTCACCGCGGACGGCGGTGTCTCCGAAGACCTCACCCGCGATGCCGCCCTGCGCGTGATGCGGATCCACCAGAAGGACCCCGAAGTGAAGGCAGCGATGAAGCAGTGGGGCACATCCGCCGCCAACGTCCAATCACCCGGACACCGCCGCCTGATGGAAGCGGCCGCGCTGGCAGACCTCTTCGAGCTGACCCTGGGTGCCGGCACGCCCCTCCCCGCCGAGCAACAGGAGCTGCTGAAGTATCGCACGAAGCGCTAGAGCATTTTACTTTGAACTGTAGCCGTCGCGCAGGCATCCCGGAGAGGAAGATTGAACCGCGAAATTCCGCGAAATTTTTTGAATCGGGATTTTCTTCCTGCCTTTAGATTTCGCGCCTTTTCGCGTTTTTCGCGGTGAAATAAAAGCTTCGAGCCATTGGGAGAGCTGACCCCGATCATCCCGCGCAAGCGGCTACGACTTTGCGCGAAACGCTCTAGGCCGGGACGTGGCCTAGAGCGTGAATTTCATGTCCTCGTGTGAAGGGCATTCTTGCACCTGCCCGGATGCATCCCCATAACTTGACGATGCATCGCAAGTTCATGCTTCTCGGCAGCATCTGGATCACCTTGTCCAGCGATGCGCAGGCCGGCATGACGGTCATCACGCTCACGGATGTCGCGCGCGCCCGCTTCGATGCACTTTCGTTTTTCCTGGTCTCCTACTTCCTCATCGCGTGGGCCGTGAAGGGCCTGTGGAATCATCTGGCCAAGACCTTCACCGTGCTGCCGAGGCTGGACTACCGCCGCGCGCTCGGCCTCGTCTTCCTCACCGGCCTGATGTTCTACGTGGTGCTGACCATGATCTCCGGTGCACGCGAGCTGCTCACGCCGGGAGCTTGGGAAAAGCAGGGCATGGGATATCGGAACCGCGAGGAAGGCCCCCACGGGCTGACAAAGGACGAGCGCCGCGAGGCGCTGCGGGAACTCCAGGCGGCCATCTGGACCTACGCGAAGGCGAACGACGGCAAGGCACCTCCGGGCCCACTGACCGACGGCATCTCGCCGGAGCTCTGGAAATTCCAGGGCGGCGGCCTCTACTGCCTGATGCCCGGCGTGCGCCCCGGCGGCGGACGCGAGGTGCTGGCCTATGAACCCGCCTCCGCAGGCGGCAGGCGCTTCATCCTGCTCGCGGATGGCTCCATCGAAGACCGTGCGGAAGGACCGCTGAAGCGCGACCTCGAAGAACAGTGGAGGCCATGACCGGGGAGCAACCACACACGAAAGCCCGGAGATGGCGGAAACGATGGTTCGCGGCCTTTGCCGTTTCCGTGTTTCTGGTATTCACCGCTTTAGCGAGTCTCACCTCGTTTCTCGATTTTCTTCTTCACCTTGCGATCGGCTGGTTCTGGCACCTTGAGAAAACGGCCCCAGCGCTGCTGCCACAATGGCAGGGCATCCTGCTGCCCCTCGGCTGTCTCGTGCTCGGGACTTGGCTTGTCCACCGCTTCACCCGCTGGTGGATCTCCGCGAAAGGCAGCCGCTTGGAATGGAAAGCCGCGCACACGCTATCGGCGACGGCACTCCTCCTTCTCGGTGCGGCGGCGGCCATCGCCTTGAGCGGCGTGGTGCATCAGGCGGTGTGGCTGTCCGATACCACGTGGTGGACCAAAAACCGGATGTACGCGCGGACGTCCGCGACGATGAACATCCGGCAGCTACAAATCGCGATCACGGATTTCAAGAGTTCGCATGGCAGATACCCGGACTCGCTCGCTGAGATCGAGTCCAGCCGACAGTTCCAATACGTCTCTCCGGGCGCGAACAAGCCACCGGAGCCTGTCCTCTATCTGAAACCCGACGAAGCGTATTCCCACGACGCGGACAGTGATGGCAATGGCCAAGTGATCCTGGTTTCCCCGCTCTTGGAATATGAAAGGTACGTGGTGGGTTTCACCTCGGGGGCGACACACACCGTCCACGGTTCGGGACTCGCGAAAGTCATCGAGGCCAGCCGCATGCCTTCAAACATCGAGCGATGAGCAAGCCCACTTTCACTTCGGATGAAAAAGGCTGCCTGATTCCCGCCGGGGTGACTATTCTGGCGTTCCTTCTCTTCCTCAGCCTCCCCGTCATTGGCCTCGCGCCATTCCAGATCGCCTGGCGTTTCGTCGCCGGCTTCGGCTACTTCCTGAGAGAAAACGTCCCGAGGATTTCCAGCGATGCGGGCACCTGGGTTCCCGGTATCGTGTCGCTGCTGCTCAGCATCGCGGTGATCCATGCCTTCGGCCGCTTGTGGGCGCGACACCGGCAGCAGCCTTGGAAGGTATCGACCTCGCTGGCGCTGGGCATGGTCGTTCCGCTGCTGTTCGTGATCTCCTTCCTGGTGCCGGGAGTGATCCTGCAGGTGGACGGCCTGCGTCGTGTGAAGTGGACCGAGCTCCATCGATCCCGCAACTACACTCCGGCACTACACGCGATGAAGATTGCCACAGCGGCCGTGGTGTGGGCGGAAAACCGGAGTGACCGGCGCTTTCCTCCATCTGCCGACACGCTGGTCTCGGATGGCTCTCTGAGCCAGAGTGACCTCAAGATCGACTCCAAAGGGGATGCCCTTGGAGAACCACCTCTTTACCTCGGAGCCGGTCTAACAGCTCAGTCCGATCCCGGCCTCCCGCTGGTGATCTCCGGTCCCTATAGTAGATACGAGGCCCGGCATCGCACGGTCATCACCATTGACCTGACCACGGTGGAGATTGCCGCCGATGAACTTGATGCGTGGATCGAGATGGCCCTGGAAGCCCGGACGGCAAAGCAGCGCTAGCAGCATTCCGCGAATGCCCCCGTTCATGCTGTCGGACATCATGTCCATGGCGGATCGACCAATACCTTCAGGATCATTTTTAACGAATTTGTTGAAAGATCCTGATTCATGTTAAGCATCGAATTTCTGATAAAAAGCGGGTGCGGGAGCGTAACTTGCGGCGCCCCACAAGGGTTCACCTTCCCAATACCACCCATGAATACACGACACGATACACCAATCCCGGACAGCAAGATGCTGACGCCGGAGTTGCACATGCGAGACGTCTGGGATGCACGGGCTGTCTCCGAATTGATCCGCTCGAAGTGCAGGTTCGGCGAGACGCCCGCCTTCCTCTTCGTCGGCCGCAGGGAAGCCGCATTGCTTCGCCAGCACCTGGCGGAAGCCTTCGGCTCCGAGTCCGTCACCACGCTGCACCAGACCTACTACATGGGCCTAGAAGTCGTGGAAATCGGCAGCGACAACTTCCTCTTCACCGCTGGCCGCAAGGCCATCCGTACCCTGCAGGACCCGATCGCACGCCGCCCGCAATGGCGCGACCGCGAGACCGAAGCGATGTGGCAACTCCGGATCTGAGCCGCCTCTCCGGCTGTCGCCCCCGTGCCTTCCGCGTGATGGAAGGCACCGGGGCGAAACCCAAGCTCAGCTCCGCATTCAGCACATCGTCTTCCGGTTTTCTGACCGTCTCATCCTATCGAGGATGAGCGGGATACGGAAATCTTTCACTATATTATCCGTTACGTTCGCCTTCATGCGATTGATCGCAACCGCCAAACGATAGCAATTTATCGCTATCGATTTCATATAACATTTCACGTGAGCTGGGAAATGATAACCTGGCTTCACCAACCCATGCCCTGTTGATCCGGCGGTTTGCAGGATCGATGCAGGAGCTCCCCGTGCATTGTCGATGCAGCCCCCTTCCCCGGCTCGAAGCAACGGAGGGAGGGCCGATGGCAAATTGACGCCAACAAGGTTTGACCCGCCAAATCAAGTTGTCTGACATGTCCGGACCATGAGAATTGTCCCGGGCTTCCTTGCCGCCGTTTGCTTGGCCACCACCACGGCCCGGGCGGAGGATCTCACCATCGGCCCGGACTACTCCGATGCGCCGGAGCTGAAGGTGAAGGACGGCGTGCCGCGCGGGAAGCTGGTGGACTTCACGATGAAGTCGGAGGACAGCAAGATCTACAAGGGCATCGCGAAGGGGAAGAAAGGCAAGGTGCCCTACCAGCGGAAGGTGGCCGTTTACATCCCGGAGCAGCTCGACCGGAAGAAGCCCGCGCCCTTCATCATCGCGCAGGATGGGAATTGGTACCGCGGCGACCTGCCGAAGTCGCTCGACACCCTCATTCACGAGAAGCGCGTCCCGGCGATGGTCGCCATCATGATCGACTCCGGCGGCGGCGATGCCCAGGGCAGCCAGCGCGGGCTGGAGTACGATACGGTCGATGACGTCTATGCGGAATTCGTGGAGAAGGAAGTGCTGCCCCGCGTGGAAAAGGAATGCGGCGTGAAGCTGACGAAGGACCCCGAGGCGCGCGCCACGATGGGTGGCAGCTCCGGTGGCGCGGCGGCCTTCACCATGGCGTGGTTCCGCCCGGACCTCTACCACCGCGTGCTGACCTACTCCGGCACGTATGTGAACCAGCAGTGGCCGGAAAACCGCCGCACCCCGCACGGGGCGTGGGAGTATCACGAGAACATCATCCCGCGCGCGAAGGCGAAGCCGCTCCGCATCTGGCTGCAGGTGAGCGAGAATGACAATGGCCACGACCGCGACGACACCTCCTACCACAACTGGGTGCGTGCAAATCGCCTGATGGCCGCCGAGTTGAAGAAAAAGGAATACAACTACCGCTTCGTATTCTCCCAAAAGGCCGGCCATTGCGATGGCCGCGTCACCCGCGAAACCCTGCCCGGCGCGCTCGAATGGCTGTGGAAGGGCTACCCGGACACACCCGCCGCCAAGAAGCCTGCTCCCTGACCCGCCGCATGCTTGCCCAACCCACCCTGCTGACCGCACTGCTTTTGCTCCCCGCCGCCGCCATCGCCGCGACGTCCGAGGAGAGCTACAAGAAGGAGATCCTGCCGCTGTTAGAGAACTATTGCTTCTCCTGCCATGGCGAAGGCACGGCCAAGGGGAAATTCTCCATGGACGAGTACAAGGATCTCTCTGCGCATCTGGGAGATCGCAAGCACTGGCTGCCGGTGTGGCAAAACCTGCGCAGCCAGATCATGCCGCCGTCCGACAAGGACCAGCTCACCCCGGCGGAGAAGCGCAAGGTGCAGTCGTGGATCGAGAAGGAGGTCTTCCAGCTCGACCCGGAGAATCCCGACCCGGGCCGCGTGACCATCCGCCGGCTGAATCGCACGGAGTATCAGAATGCGGTCTATGACCTGCTCGGCGTGGAGTACGACACGAAGGATGTCTTCCCGCCGGACGACACGGGCTACGGCTTCGACAACATCGGCGACGTGCTCTCGATCTCGCCGCTGCTGATGGAGAAGTACATCACCGCCGCCGACGAGGTGGTGGCGCTCGCGCTGCCGGAAGGTGCCGCCGCGCAGGTCCCGCGGATCGATATCGAGGGCAAGGCTTTCACGGTCCCCTTTGACACGAAGACGACCGGCCGCTGGCTGCCCTTCGCGAAGAAGCAGGAGGTGAAGGTGGAGCAGGAGATCCCCTACGACGGCGAGTACCAGATCAAGGTGGAGTACGCCATCAAGGGCGCGACCGAGGCGACCGTGCACGAGGCGGACCTGGTGGTGAAGGCGGGCGGCGCGAAGGTCGGCGAGGTATCGCTCGGCTGGGACCAGCGCCGCGTGATCGACCTCACGGGCAATGCGCCCTTGAAGAAGGGCAAGCAGACCTTCGAGATCAGCCTGGCTCCCGGTCGCCAGCCTGCGGGCGGCGAGGAGGAGCTTTTCCTGACCATCCACCGCGTGATCGTGCAGGGTCCTCTCGGTGGCGACAAACGCGAGTATGCGAAGGGCTACCGCATGATCTTCGTCGATGGTCCGGCTCCCGAGAAGGAGGCGGATCGCGACCGCTATGCGCGGAAAATCATGCGCAGCTTCGTGAGCCGCGCCTTCCGCAAGCCGCTGGATGACTCCACGATCGACCGGCTGGTGGACATCGTGAAGGAAGTGGACCGCCAGCCGGGAAAGGAATTCGAGGACGGCATCAAGCAGGCCATCGCGACCTGCCTTGCTTCGCCACGCTTCCTTTTCCGCGTGGAGATCCAGCCGGAGCCGAACAACCCGGCGAAGATCGTGCCGCTGGACGAATACTCCATCGCCGCACGGCTCTCCTTCTTCCTCTGGGGATCGGTGCCGGACGACGAGCTGCTGAGCCTCGCCTTCAACAACAAACTGCGGGCAAACCTGCACGCGCAGATCGACCGCATGCTGCTCGACCCGCGCTCGGAGCGTCTGACGCACAACTTCATCGGCCAATGGCTGCAGGCACGCGACGTGGAGTCCGTGCCGGTGAGCGCGAAAGACATCCTCGGCCTCGGCAGCAACCGCGAGGCCGCGCGCGCCTTCGACGTGCGCCTGCGCTCGGACATGCGGACCGAGACGGAAATGCTCTTCGACTTCATCCTGCGGAAGGATCGCCCGGCGGAGGAGCTGATCTCGGCGAGATACTCCTTCCTCAATGAACGCCTCGCGGGCTTCTACGGGATCAAGGGCGTGGAGGGTGAGGACTTCCAGCCCGTGGACCTCACCGAGCACCCGGAGCGCGGCGGCCTGTTGACGCAGGGCAGCGTGCTGATGGTGACGTCGAATCCGACCCGCACCTCGCCGGTGAAGCGCGGGCTCTTCGTGCTGGATAATATCCTCGGCACCCCCGCCCCGCCCGCGCCTCCGGATGTCCCGCCGCTGGAAGATGCCACCACCGGCGGCAACAAGAACCCGACGATGCGGGAGATGATGGAAATCCACCGGAAGAACCCGGACTGCCGCGGCTGCCACCAGCGCATGGATCCCATCGGCCTCGCGCTCGAGAATTTCAACGCGCTCGGCCAATTCCGCCTGACCGAGCACGGCACGAAGATCGATGGCGCGGGCCAGCTTCTCACCGGCGAGAAATTCTCGAACGTCGCCGAGCTGAAGGACGTGCTCGCCACGAAGCGCCGCGAGGACTTCTACCGCTGTCTTTCCGAAAAGCTCTTCACCTACGCCACCGGCCGCGGTGTGGAGTACTACGACGCCACCACCATCGACCAACTCGTCGAGCGGCTGGAGAAAAACAACGGCAAGCTGCGCGAGCTGATCTACGGCATCGTGGAGAGCGCGCCCTTCCAGAAGCGCCGCGGCGACGACTGACCGTGACAAGCGCCCCGTTTTCGCCCTGTATCAAATAAACCCCGACACCCTTTTTGAGATCATGAGCACGCATCCCGGACTATCGAGCCGTCGCGGATTCCTCCGCGGCCTGGGAGCCGCCGTCAGCCTGCCCGCGCTGGAGTGCTTCCGCCCGCTGATGGCCGCGGAGACCGTGCGGCGCGGACTGGCCACGACGGCGAGCGGCGCCCCGCTGCGCACCGCCTTCCTCTACATCCCGAATGGCGTGAACCTGGAGCACTGGCGGCCGAATGGCACCACCGGCAACTACAAGATGGGCGCTACCTTCAAGCCGATGGAATCGCTGCGCGAGCACTTCCAGATCTTCACCGGCTTCGAGCAGCAATTCGCCCGCGCGAATGGCGATGGACCGGGCGACCACGCGCGCGGCGTCGCCACCTTCCTGACGAGCAGCCAGGCCCGGAAGACCGCCGGATCCGACATCAATGTCGGCATCTCCATCGACCAGGTGGCCGCAAATGCCATCGGCAGCCAGACCCGCCTGCCCTCGCTGGAGCTCTCGGCGGACGGCGTGCGGAAGTCCGGCTCGTGCGACTCCGGCTACTCCTGCGCGTATCAGTTCAATCTCTCGTGGCGCTCGGAGAACCAGCCGATGACGCCGGAGTCGAATGCACGCGCTGTCTTCGAGCGGCTCTTCGGCGCGGGGGATGCGAAGGAGCGCGCCGACAGCCTGGGCCGGCGCTACGCCGCGAAAAAGTCGATGCTCGACTTCATCCAGCACGATGCGCAGGCGCTGCACCGCCGGCTGGGGCGCACCGACCAGCACAAGCTGGACGAATACCTCACCGGAGTCCGCGAGATCGAGAAGCAGATCGAGAAAGCCGAGGCGATGGGCCTGCCGCCCGACCCCGGACAAGCCGCGCCGAAGGGCGAGCCCGGCTCCTACGAGGATCACCTGCGGCTGATGCTGGACATGATGGTGCTCGCCTTCAAAACCGACTCCACGCGCATCTCCACCTTCCTGATGGCGCATGACGGCAGCAACCGCAGCTTCAAGGAAATCGGCGTCGGCGACGGCCACCACAACATCTCCCACCACCAGGGGAAGAAGGACAATCTGGAGAAGATCGCGAAGATCGACCTCTTCTACATGCAGCAGCTCGCTTACTTCCTCGACAAGCTGAAGAACACCGAGGACGTGGATGGCAAGAGCCTGCTCCACAACTCGATGATCGTCTACGGCGGCTGCATCGGCGATGGCGACCGTCACAATCACGACGACCTGCCCATCGTGGTCGCAGGTCATGGCGGCGGTGCCTTCAAGCCCGGCCGCCACGTGGACCTCGGCGAGAACGTGCCGATGTCGAACCTCTACCTGCGCATGCTGGAAGAGATGGGCGTGAAGGAGAAGCGCTTCGGCGACTCCACGGGAGTCCTGCGGAAGATCTGACCCGGGCTCCTCAACCCATCAGCCAGACGATCACCCCGGCCAACGCCGCGAGGACAAGCGCGGCGGTCACTACCGCTCCCCGCCTGTCCCGGCGCTCGCTGCCGGTGGTGCCGACCCACTTGTCCCAGGACGACCGCTTCTCGCGTGCCGGACGGTGATAGTATCGACGGGTGCCGGTGACGGATGGCTTCTCGGTGGCGACTTTCACGGGATGAGACGCGAAGGAAACCACGGGAGTCACCTATCCGCGCATTACGTGATTTTGATTTGAACGCGCTGCTCCGGCCTACGGCTTCTCCACCTGCCCGGGGGACATGAGGTAGCCGATGAGGTCGCGCACCTCGTCATCCGAGAGGCCGGTCAGCAGGCCCTCGGGCATCATGGAGGTGCCGAGGGCGGTATTGGCCTTCACCTCGCTCTTCGGCACGCGGGTCTCGACGCCGACCATGCGGAAGATGAGCTCGGTGTCGTTCTCACCGGCGAGCATGCCGGTGAAGGTGGTGCCGTCATTCTTGTCGATGCGGTGGAGTTCGTAGCCCTGGCCGATGAGGGCATTCGGATCAAGGATGTTGTCGAGCCAGTGGTGGACGCTGCCGCGCTCGCCACCGGTGAGTTCCGGGCCTATGAGTCCGCCTTCGCCGAAGAGCTTGTGGCAGGCGGCGCAGGTGCGATCGAAGATCGCGCGGCCCCTCACCTTGTCCGCCGAAGTGAGCACGTCGGGCGAAAGCTTGCCCTGCCACTCCACGATGGCCGCACGGCGCGCATCCGCATCCGCCGCGGGCCGTCCCCACAGGCGCTCGATCTCTTCCTGCAACGATGGATCTCGTACTTCGCGCAGGCGCACCACGGCATCCGCTGGCACATCGCGGGTCTTCAGCTTCATGGCAGCCACCCATTCGAGAAGTCTCGCCGCCTTACCCTCCGTCGCGGCAAGGCGTGCGACCGAGCCCTTTTCCTCCACGCTGAATCCGGCGATGCGGTCGTTCGTCGCATCGTGATCCAGCAGCGCGGGCTTCGCCGTGATTGCGGGCAGGCGCAGCGCGGGATCATCCAGCAGTCCGGACAGCCGTTCGATGTCCTTGTCCTCCAGGAAAGTCACCAGCAGCCGGAACGCCTCCAGGCGATCTGGCGCCGGGGCGGCACGATCCTCCACCCTCGACCACAGTCGCGCGATGGCCTGCTGGCCGCCGCTGCGCTCCACGATGGCTGCCGCCTTTGCCTGCTCGGACTTCATCGCGAGCCCGGAGATGATCTCCAGTTGCGGCGCGGACAGCTTCTCGTCCGGCTTTTCATCCAGGCGCTCCTTCAGCGCATCCAGCAGCAATCCCGCCCGTTCGCCAGCGGAGCCGAGCGCGCTCACCAATGCATCCGGCGACTCGAGGCGGCGCGCCGTCCACTTCGCGAGGCGGTCGTCCGGGCAGCTCATCGCGATGCTCATCGCGCGTGCCTCATCCCGCGGCACCTGGCTCTCGAAGCCGAACCAGAACATGCGCGTGAGATTCGGATCGTCCTCCGTCATCTTCGGCGCGATCCATCGGGCGATATCCGACGAGATCTCCCGCGGCAGCTTTGGCAGCGCGGAGCAGAGCGAAAGCAGCACCACCGGCGAGGTCTCCTTTGACGCGAGCCTCAGCCAATGGCTGCGCTCGATGGCAAAGCCACCCTGCGCGGCGAGGCGCACCGCCCAGGCCCGGACGCTCTCGTGCCCGTCATTCAGTGGAAGAGACGCCTTGTCTAACAGATCGCATGCCGCCAGGCACCAGAGCGCCCGCAGCCGCCGCGTCTCGTCCGGATGGCTGCGCATGGTCTGCAGCAGGAATTCCTTCGCCGCCGGATCGATCTTGGCTCCCTCCGCCAGGCGCTCCTGCAGCACGCGGCGCGCGGTGCGGAGTTGCCACTCATCCCGGCCCGCCTGCGCCTTCGCGAGCTCCAGGTCGGAGAGCTTCGTGATGTCGCCCTGCCATGGTTTCACGTCGCCATGGCGCAGGCGATACACGCGGCCATTGCCGCGGTTCCAGCGGAGAGGATCGGTGCGATGGCAGCTCGTTTCATCGTGCCAGTCGGTGAAGTACAGCGCGCCATCCGGCCCGGATTCGATGGCCACGCCGAGGAACCACTCGTCATTCGAAATCATCACGTCCGGCGCGTGCTTGCCCGTCCAGCCGGAGCCATTCCGCTCCAGGATATCGCGGTTCAGTCGATGGCCGTGGATATTGAAGAAGAGGGCACTGCCCCGCATCTCCGCCGGGAAGGCATCGCTCAGGCAGATCGCGAAGCCGCTGTGCGCATGGCCGCCACCCGCATCGGCCACCTCCTTCGAGACCGACTCTTCCTTCCCCCAGTGCGCGTGATCCTTGATATCGCCGACCCAGTGGCGGTGGTCCGCGATGGTCTCGATGGGATCGTAGATGTGCTTGTTGAAGTGCGAGCCCGCCTGCCTTTGGTAGTAGCCGCCGGGAATGATGTGCCACAGGTGCGGGATGACGCAGGCCTCGATGAAGGCATCGCCCCAGTCATTGAAATCGAGGCCCCACGGATTCGACGTGCCGTGCGCGAAGACCTCGAACTTCCGCGACACCGGATGGTAGCGCCAGATGCCGGCATTCAGCGGCACGCGCTCGTCATCCGGCGTGTCCGGCTTGCCCACCTTCGAGTGGCTGAAGATGCCGTGGCACCCGTAGAGCCAGCCGTCCGGACCCCAGATGAAGGAATTCAGCGTCTCGTGCGTGTCCTCGTAGCCCCAGCCGTCTAACAGGATCTCCGGCTCGCCGTCCGCGCGGTCGTCGCCATCCGCATCGGCGAGGAACATCAGGTTCGGCGCGGCTCCGACGAAGACGCCGCCGAAGCCCGTCTCGAGGCCGCTCACGAGATTCAGCCCGTCGGCGAAAACCTTGCGCGACTCGAAGGTGCCATTCCCGTCCGAGTCCTCGAAGATGAGGATGCGGTCCTTGCCCTCGCCATCCTTCGCGCGGTTCGGATACGTCAGGCCCTCGGCCACCCAGATGCGGCCGCGCGAGTCGAAGCACATCGCGATGGGCTGCACCACATCCGGCTCGCCCGCGATGAGATCCACCGCGAAGCCCGGCGGCACCGTCATACGCGCGGCGGCCTGCTTCACGGGATTGCCCTTTGCCATGCCCGTCTCTGCGGACACGGGCAGCACGAGACAAGCGGCGAGGAAGAAAATCTGGGGGCGACGCATCACTGCCGATACCGCACCAATTCACGGTCGCTTTCAACCCCGTTTGATGAGCTCCCTCCCCTCTTTCCGCCGGATTTATCGCGATTCCATTTCTTCGCTTCCTCCGCCCCTGCTAGACGAGGTCATCCGCATGACTGACATGGCGCCATCTTCAGAACTTCCAGCGTACCTCTATCTACGGCCCCACACTGATGAAGTTCTGGCGGACGAGGATTTGTCGATTATCCAGCAATACCTCAAAACCGATCCGAAGGTCAGGCCCCTGTTGCTCGACAGAGTGGAGTTCAGCCAGCGCTACGATCAATTCTTTGAAGCTGAGCACACGATGCTTCGCATGCTGTTGGAAGCCTTCCCTGACTGCCAAACCGCCCGCCACCTCCTACGCTGGGGCGCATTCGTGAACTTCGGATTCGAAGGAAGATGCGGAGGACCTTGTCATGAGTTGATGAAGCGCTTCTTTGCAGACGACCCATACCTCCGCCAGATCGTGATCCGGTCGGCCCGCGCATCCACATGGTCCTTCGGCCATCGGGATGCACCTCCTGAAGACTGGGCAACGGATATGGCGACGGACGCCGGCGACACTATTGCCACATGGGCACTCGATGACCCCTCCATAATTCCGCTGCTTGTGGCGTGTGGGACTGTCCACCCTACGGAGTCCAAACACATCATCGCGGCATTAGCCTGCCAGACCCACACTCCCCTCGAACCTTTCGATTTGGGTGGCCTCGCAGAACCGGTGGCAGAGGTGCGGCGTCACTTGGGCTCCACCTCGGATCCTATCCTTCGCCACAAGCTGGCGGCTATCGCGATCCATGATGGACGTGATTACCTGCTGAACACCCACTTACCGCGGGAGCTGTCGGATTGCGACGTGGAGCTGTTAATGCGAAAAGCGGCAGAATTGGCGGGTACCAACCTCAACTCGGTTGTCGAACGTCTGGCGAAAGCTGCAGATTCCCGGGAAGATCTGAGATCCTGGCTCAGCTCGCGCTGCACGATAGCACCCGAGCATTCGCCTTGGACCCGCAACATCATTCGCCATTCCGGCAATCGAGAGCTGGTGATGGATGCGATGGCTGCACTGCTTTCAACGCACGACCCCATCAGTTTTCGGTTTGCCTGCGAAGGCATCGAAAGACTCGTGGCCTCCCCGTGGAAACTTCCTCAAGACGAGGGGATGGCTTTGATTGACCGCGCCTTGCAGCTTCCGCATACGTGCGGCTCCGAGGAGTATCCGCTTTGGCAGGCATTTGTTGCGGCCTATCCCGAGCAGGCGAGAACCCGCCATGAGCTACTGTCGCGCCTCCCAGAGATTTCCACTTCCACCGGAGCCTCCCTGCTGATGCAGAGCATGATTCAGCATGGCGTCTTCCGCGAAGAATTGGTCGATCTTGTGAACCGGCGTGTGGAGGGCCTTCTTGCCGACCTCTCCGACATCACGGACAGCGATCCCTGTTTGGCATGCATTTGCTCGGGCTGGGTTCGCTCACCGACAGTGTTCGATCTCTTGGTCAAGATCGCCCGGGAAGCCAAGACGCTGCCGATCAGGAAACTCGCCATTCAAACGCTGGCGGATCATTTTCGGGATTACCCCCGGATTGTGGATCAGCTCCTTGAGTTCACCTCCGATACTGACAAAGGGTTCTGTAACGCCGCATGGAATGCACTGGCCCACTACTTTCCTACCGATCCAAAACTAATGGATCGATTGCAGAAGATCAAAACCCCGCCTGCTAATTGCGCTTCCGCATTGCTTCAGGAATGGCTGGAGGGCCGTCCTCACAGGACTCCAGGAACTGCAAGTCACCGTGAGTATTTGATCCAGCGCCTTGCGGAGGAGTGGAGATGTTCGTTCCCGGCCGCCCATTTTCTCGCGGCTGAATTCGGAGATCACGAGGAGACGCTCCCGATGTTTCTGCGTATCATCCGCTGCTCGACCACTGGACCGGACGTGGAACAATTCAGTTTTCCCAATGGCTTCGACAAGTATGAATGGGAGAGAAAGGGGCCAGAGTTCCTCGCCAATTGCCTGAAGATCCTCGTCATCCGCTGGCCGGAGGATGAGCGGGTTCTTCAATTGGCCAAGGAAACCATCGACCACCCATGGATCGAAGTTCGCGAAGAAGCGGCGCGCTCGCTGGCACGGGCTTACCCAGATGACTCCGACGTCCCCTCCTTGCTGGCTCCTCATCTGGGAGAAAGTCACGTGATCTTCGCGGAGTATGCCGCGCTGATGACCGGACGTCCGGGAGGCTTGGCCACTGCTCTGTCCGTGCTTGAAAGACTCGAGCAGGACCCAGCGACCGAGATCCTGGCATTCGACGGACCGCTCTATCTCGTCCGATACTTCGGCCCGCTGAAGTCCCTAGGCAGAGACCTGAGGTCGCTTGCCAGCCGAACTGAAAACAGTGCTCTCAAGGAAGGGATCGACTGCGTGATCAACCGGTTCTTTCCGTCGATCGGCGAAGGATGAGGAGAGCCGGCACCTCCACTCCCTCTCGTTCAGCGAGGGTCGATCACCTGAGAGCGACGCTTCCAAGCGTATCGCACTATACTGCCGTGGTCGGATAGGGCATTGATGAGAGCCGACCCGGATTGCACCCAAAGTCCCATTCACTGCTGGCGGCGAGGGGGATAGAAAGAGAGCGCAAGGCCCGACCTTGCTCCCACCCCTAGATCGCCACGGGTCATGAAACCGAAGCTCAAGAACTTCCACGGCATCAGCATCGACTACCTCCTCGCCCTGCTGATCGCCATCCTCGTCATCACCACGATCGCACGGGCGCGATCGAATGCAGAGTCGGAGCCGGTCACGGGACTGCGCCTACTGGAGGAATGCGAGGACATGCTCCCATGACGGAGAGCATGGACAGCACTCGTGCCCGCTTCAAGCCGGCAGGACGTCGATACGCCTCAGCGCGGACGCGTCATTTCGAAGAGATCGCCGGTGCGGCAGTACCAGTCCGGCACGGCCATGCGGCCGACGGGGTGATAGGCTTCCTGAATGATGCGGATCTTCTCCGGATCGATCAGCTCGTCCCGCACATGGACGCGGTGGACAATGCCAAGTACTAGGCGGTTCGTACCAATCTCCTGAATCGAGTGGACGCGGCACTCCAGCGCCGCGGGTGCGGCCGCGAGACGTGGCACCGCGACCACCGAGGAAGGCACAAGAGTCAGGCCCTCGTGCTCCGCCTCGCTGACTCCCGGGGGATGCGGCGCGGAGGTGCGGTTCATCACCTCGGCGAGGGCTTCATCGACGAGATGGACGACGAATTCCCCGGTCCGCTTGGCATTCCGGGCGCTGTCCTTCGGCGTGCCGTCCTCGCGATCGCCGGGGGCGAAGATCACCAGCGGCGGATCATCGCCGAAGACATTGAAGAAAGAAAAGGGCGCCAGATTCACCGAGCCATTCTCATGCAGCGTGGTCACCCAGGCGATGGGCCGCGGGACCACCAGCCCGGCGAGGATGGGGTAGGCACGGTCGGCATGAGTGCCGAGAAGGTCGAGTTCCATGCCTCCGGATGTCGCCCATCCTCCGCGATGTGCAAGCCGATAGTGCCGGATCAGCCGGCCAGCGGCTCATCACCGCCCAACTCGGCGAGCTCGCGGCTGATATTCTCGCGAGCCCTTGCTTCACGTCCTGCGAATCGCTGCGTGCTATACACCGGTTGCGCAAGAAAATGCTCCATCACCTTCGCGCGCCCGGCACGGAAGGCATCGTCCGGCACATGGGCATACTCACGCCGCACTGACCTACGATAGGCATCGTAGATCGACCAGTCCTCCGAAAGGATGGCAAGGTCGATGTCCACCATCAGCATCTCGTCCGCGAGAGAAGTGCGTGGCAGCTGGAAATCGGTGGCGGAGATCAGGCGGGCGATGGCTTGCCGCGAATCCGGAGAGATCCACGCCATGGTGGCGTTTTCAAACCAGATGACGCTCGCAGCTTCATTGTCCGGTCGCGTGGGATCGTAGATGACATCGTGGAACCAGATCGCGCCTTCCAGCTCCGGAGTGGATTCGCCCGTGGCATCCAGTTCCGCAAGCGAGGCCGCGATGTGGGCGAGCGTGTGGTAGTGGCGGTGCGCCTCTTGATAGAGGGAGGAAAGCTCCGACCAGAGTGCTCCCGCTTCGGATGCAGATGCACCTTCACCGCAGCACCAGCGGAGGAAGCGCGCGGCAAGGAGATCGTGCTTCATGGCTTGGCTGGAAGGGAGCGCAGGAGGGATGGACGGGCAAGTGATTGTGGATCTCTTGGTTGAGACGGCAGTCGGGGACCACTCGGGCCGGTCTAGACTGCGTCGTCACAAGATTCGGTTGAATTAACAATCAGGATACGTTAGCTGCTCTTGCGTGAGCCGGGATCTTCATCGTCACGACATTTCCAACCGCGTCTGGACTATTCTCGAACCCT